>NZ_JBFRFX010000016.1:0-160210 GCF_052115045.1 Cupriavidus sp. 2TAF22 | reverse complement strand
AGCGTGTTGGCCATCGCCTGGACGTAGTGAATGCCGCAATGCACGCCGGAGGGGCCCAGCGGATAGAAGCCGTTGTCGGCCAGGCTGAGCGCCGTGTAGTAGAGCGCGGCGTCGCGCACCTCCTTGCCGGCCTTGTCTTTGAAGGGGAACTTGAACGAAGGCATGGTCACTCCCGTGCGCTTACGAAGCGTCCGAGAAAGACCGGGAGAACTCGCCGTCCGGCGGTCTGCCGGATGCTGGAGCGCACGCTAGCGGCGGTGAGTTACCAGCACAGGCGACGTTGAAACGCAGGGCGGAATGATTGGGCATGGCCGATCTCTTTGGAATGCCAAAGGCGATACAAGCCATGCTTCAGGTAAACGGCGCCCCCGTATATAGGCCGTTTCCCATTCATGCGGCTGAAAACTCAGAAAGCGCACGGATTTCGTCGCGGCTGGCTTCCGCGATGGCGAGATGCTGCCGCCGTCCGGCAATAGGGCCGGAGCGCGCCGGCGCGAACGTGGAGTCAGGTTCGCGCCAGCAACATGAAAAATCAAATCACCAGTTCAATCAAGAACGGCCCCGCCTTCGCATTGGCCGCCGTGAACAGCGCCGCAAACCCCTCCATGTCCACCGCGCGCGCAGCCTCCACGCCCATGCCATTGGCCAGCTTCACCCAGTCGAGATCGGGGTTGCCGATGTCGAGCATGTCGAGCGCGGTCTTGCCGGGATTGGCGCCGACACCGGCGAGTTCGCCCAGCAGGATGGCGTACTTGCGGTTGGCCAGCACCACCACCGTCACGTCGAGCTTTTCGCGCGCCATGGTCCACAGCGATTGCAGCGTGTACATGCCGGAGCCATCGGCCTGCAGCGCGACCACGCGGCGGCCGGGCGCGGCGACGGCGGCGCCGGTGGCCAGCGGCAGGCCTTCGCCGATGGCGCCGCCGGTGAGTTGCAGCCAGTCGTGCGGCGCGGCGTGCACGGTGCCGGGATAGAAGGCGCGGCCGAAGCTCACGCTTTCTTCCACCACGATGGCCTGCTCTGGCAGCAGCGCGGTCAGGGTCTGCGCCACGGCTTCGGAGGTCACGGCGCCCCTGGCGATCTCGTGCATGGAGACGGAGGCCGGCAGCGCCACGACGGGCGCGCCAAGTTCGTCGGCCAGGCGCGCCAGCGCTTCGGCGAGGTCCTGCTCGGGGCGGGCGAGCACGAAGACTTCGGCGTCTTCCGGATAGGGGCGCGGCGACTTGCCGGGGTAGGCGAAGAAGGTCACGGGCGGCGGCGCGCCGACCAGGATTACGTTGCGGATGCCGGCCAGCTTGGCGCGCGCCGCGTCGCCGGAGTACGGCACGCGGTCCACGTTGAAGCGGCCACGGCCGCGCGACACGCGCGCATTGGACATCGGCGTGATCAGGCGCGCGTCGGTGGCGGCGGCGATGCGATGGGCGTCCGCCAGCGCGGCTTCGCGCAGCGCGGTGCCGGCCAGCACGATCAGCGTGGGCTGGCCGGAGCGCAGCACGCGCGCGGCCTGCTGCACGGCGTCGGGCGAGACCTTGGGCACCGGCAGCGGCGCCAGCGGGGCGGCCACCTTGCCGCCGGCGTCCCAGCACACGTCCGAGGGCAGGATCAGGCTGGCCACGCCGCCCGGCGCGGCGCAGGCCGCCTGCACGGCGGTGGCCGCATCGGCGCCGACCGAGGCAGCGTGCGTGGCGGTGCGGGTCCACACCGAAACCGGGCGCGCCCAGCCTTCGGTGTCGGCGGTCAGCGGCGCGTCGAACGGCCGGTGATAGGTAGCCTGGTCGCCGATGATGTTGATCACCGGGGTCTGCGCGCGGCGCGCGTTGTGCAGGTTGGCCAGGCCGTTGGCCAGGCCCGGGCCGCAGTGCAACAGGGTGGCCGCGGGCTTGTCGGCCATGCGCGCGTAGCCGTCGGCCGCGCCGGTGACCACGCCTTCGAACAGGCCGAGCACGCAGCGCATGCCGGGGATACGGTCGAGGGCGGCCACGAAGTGCATTTCACTGGTGCCGGGATTGGCAAAGCAGGTGTCCACGCCGCACGCCAGCAGCGTCTTCACCAGGCTCTCGGCGCCGTTCAGTTCGCCCTGCCCGTGGTCTCCATGATTCGCCTGGTTGCGCTCGGTAGTCTGCATTTGCTTGTTTTCCGGTTGGGTTGCTGGATGGGGATGTGGATGTGAATCGGGATGCGGAATCGGGTTGCTGGCCCGCTCACGGTTGCGTGGCAGCGCGTGCCGGATAGGCCGGGGCAGCCCCCGCGCCCGGCGCGAGCAGGTCGAAATCCAGGCACACGAACTCGCTCGGGAATTCGATGCGTGCGTAGTAGACGATCACGCCGTCCACGCAGGCATGGCGGCGCAGTTCGGCCACCGGCGCGCCCACCGGCAACGCCAGCCGGGCTGCGGTTTCGGCGCCGGCGGCGATGATCGACAGGCGCTGGCGGGCGGCCGTCACCTTGAGATGCGGGAAGCGGTCCAGCACCGGCACCGAGGCGCCCTGGCGGAAGGCCTCCGGCTCGCGCGCGAACACGCTGGCCTCGATATAGACCTCGCCAAGCGCGAACGGCCGTTGCTCGATACGGTGCAGCCGGCGCAGGAAGCGATAGCCCGGCGCGCGCGCGGCGCTGCATGGCAGCCCCAGTTCGTCGGGCAATGGCACCAGGCCGTCGGATTCGCTGAGCGCCTCGGTGCCGAGGCGGTCGCCTACCGCCACGGCCTGGTCCCAGCTCACGGGCAGCATCAGCGGGCGCCGCTCGCGGTAGCCGGTCTTGACGAAAGTGCCGCGCCCGCGCTCGCGGGTCAGCAGGCCCTCCTCGTCCAGCAGCGACAGCGCGTTGTGCATCGTCATGCGCGCCACGCCGAACTCGCGGCAGAGCTGTTCCAGCGAGGGGATGCGGGCGCCCGGCCGCCATTCGCCGCTCTCGATATGGCGGCGGAAGATGGTGGCAAGCTGGAGATAGACGGGCTGGCGGCTGCGCGAGAGGAGATCGCTGGCAAAGGCCGGGTTCGGCGGAGGGTTCTGCATGGGCGTCCGGGTGCGCGGGCTGGCCCGGCGGCGGCTGGCGCAGCCGTGGCTGCAAGCGAGCTACTTTAGTAAGGTCTACAAAGCTAGACTACTAGGGTTAACTAGGGGGTCGGGGCCGAGCAGGGGCCGGAAATGAAAAAAGCGCGGGATGGCTCCCGCGCTTCGCTTGCAGTCCATGTCGTGCGGCATGGCGCCGCGTGGCTCACGCCGCGAGCGCCTGCGCGTATTGCGGCGGCCTGACCTGCCTGAGGTCGGGCGCCGGGATGACCGCCGACGCCGCCACGGGCGCGGCCAGCCAGCCTTGCACCGTGGCCTGGACGCCGTCGGCCTGCGCCTGCTTGCGCCGGTAGGCCGAGCGCTTCTTGGACGGCAGTTCCATCGCATCGCGGCGCGGCAATCCGACCGGTATGCCCACGTTGCCGCCCTCAAGCACCTCGCCCCCGCACTCCATCCAGAAACTCTCGTAGTCGCACAGGATCTCGCGCGGCGTGTGGCGCTGGCGCCCGACGTGATTGGCCCGGGACACACCCACGATGCGCTGCACGTCCAGCGCGGCGGCAAAGCCCAGCAGCGCTTCCATCACGGCGTCCTTGGGGCGCAGACCGTCGCAGGCCTTGGTCGACTCGCGGATGAGGTCCCGGCTGTTCTCGCCCATCGGGCCCTGCAGGCCGCCGACGAAGATCTCCGCGCCATCCTTGCCCCGCCGGAGGTAGAAGCTGATCTGGCTCAGGCAGGTGCCGCTGGCGATGTCCAGCCAGTAGAAGGCCAGTTCGCCTTCCTTCGGATTCGGCCCGGCATCGGCCAGGCGCAACACGTAGCGGCCCTCGCCGAAGGCACATTCCAGGCCGCCTTGCACGTAAATGCGCTCGCACAGCGCCAGCGGCACCAGCGCGTTCAAGGTCCGGTAGTGGTCCAGTACCGTGCCCATGCGCTCGCGAAAGCCAAGTCCGGACACGCCCAGCGGGCGGTACGGACGCTCCAGCAGCGCCGGCTTGGCCGCGGCCACGCGCAGCATCAGCGCACACGACTCCACGGCCTGCAACCAGCCGCGCACTGCGGCGAAACGGAATGCCGAACGGCAAATCAGCTTTATCCGCTTGAAGCGCCAGCGGCCACCTTGTTGCGGATAGCAGAATGCCGCCAGCGCCGTCAGCGTAGCGAGATAGCGAAGATAGAAAAACGGCCCGAGGTTATTGAAATAACCACGGGCATGGATGGCCGACAGCCACTGAAGGCTAGACATGGGTCCCTGCACGACTTGATGCTCCCCTGTTCCTGATGCAGCTAGCCGGTATCCGGTCTTATGCTGATTGCTGCCCTTGACACGAGTTTCACGAAACGGCCGGATCCGGACCAGGGGCCAGAACCGGGCAAATGTATCCATCCCGTAATAATTCGTAACGGATGGTAATACGTCCCGTTGACCAGGAGATGAAGAATCTTTAGCCGCAAGGAAAAAAAGCCGGCTGATGCCGGCTGGGGGTCTCTCGGGACCTCCGGGGAGACCTTCCGGGATGCGGGGGGCTCGCTGGCCGCGACTCAGCGGTGCGCCGCCGGCCCTTGTTGCCGCTCCGTGGCGAAATACAAAGCCGCCAGCACCGGCAGCCCGAACCCGATCCAGCTGGTCAGCGCCCAGCCGCCGTAGGCGAACGCCCAGGCACCCAGCGCGGAAGCAACGGCGCCACCCGTGAAGAAGATCGCCATGAAGATGCCGTTGAGCCGGCTGCGGATGGTGCCGCCGAGCGCGAAGATGGCGCGCTGGCCGACCACCAGGTTGGCGGCCACGCCGAAGTCCAGCGTGATGGCAGCCAGGGTCAGTGCCGCCAGCGCCGGCGTCGATCCCGGCGTGCCGGCCATGCCCAGCAGGAAGGCGCCAGCCGCCAGCGCCATGGCCAGCGCGGTCATGCGGCGACCGAGTCCGCGATCGGCCGCGCGTCCGGCGAGCGGCGCCGCCACGGCGCCGGCCACGCCCGCCAGTGCGAACAGGGCGATGCCCTTCTGGCTCATGCCGAATCCGGGCCCGGCCAGCCACAGCGGCACGGTGGTCCAGAACAGGCTGAAGGCGCCGAACATGCACGCCTGATAGGCAGCCCGCCGGCGCAGCACCGGCTGGCTGCGCAGCAGCTCCCACATCGAAGCCAGCAGCGCGCCGTAGCGCACCGCCGGCGCCGGGCGGCGGTCCGGCAGCAGGCGCGCCAGCACCGTCGTCAGTACGGCCATGCCCACGGCCGAGCCGGCGAAGATGGCATGCCAGCCCCACAGGTCGGTGACCAGGCTGGACACCGGCCGCGCCAGCATGATGCCGAGCATCAGCCCGCTCATCGCATTGCCCACCACCTGGCCGCGCGCATGCTCGGGTGCCAGGTGCGCGGCGAACGGCACCAGCACCTGGGCCGCCACCGAGCTGAGCCCGATGCACACGGCCGCCGCCAGGAACACGCCGGCATGGCCGGCCAGGGCCGCGGCGGCCAGCGCCACCGCGCTGGCCGCCAGCAGCGTGCAGATCAGCCGGCGGTTTTCGATGATGTCGCCCAGTGGCACGATCAGCAGCAGGCCGACGCCGTAGCCGGCCTGGATCACGGTCACGATCAGGCCGGCGGCCTGCGGCGACAGCCCCAGCGCATGGCCGATCGGGCCGACCAGCGGCTGGGCGTAGTACAGATTGGCCACGATCAGGCCGCAGGCGGTCGCCAGCAGCAGCGTCATCCAGCTCGCGCCGCCCACGGGGCCCGCCTGCGCTGTCGCCGCGCAGTCCGCTCTTGTCGTCATGATCGTATTCCTGCAGCTGACCTCGGCCGGCGCCCGATACGGGTTAACCAGAGGTCGAAGGGCGTGATCATGCCTCAGATGGCGCAAGCTTGCAGGCGGCGGCCCGGCTCACGGCAGGTAGCCCAGCAGCCGCCACCAGACATAGTCCAGCGGCATCAGCACCAGCAAGGTCGGCACGGCCAGCGCCAGGCACAACCGGGTGCCTGCGCGCAGCCCCACCCCGCCAAGCTGCATGGCGATCACGATGGGCGGCGACTGGTAAGGAAAGAACACCGTGGAAAAGACCGGCACCTGCAGCATCAGCACGGTTTCCAGCGGCAGGCCGGTGGCCTGCGCCAGCTCCCTGGCCAGCGGCGTCAGCACCGCCGGCAGGCCCGGCAGCGTGGTCACCAGCCCCAGGGCCGCGCCCACCGCGCCGAGCGCCGCCACATTCGCGGCGTTATGTCCCGGCGACAACGGCAGCCACTGCAGCAAGGCCTTGCTGATGGCCGTGCCCAGCCCGGTCGACTCCACCACCGCACCCAGGCCGAGGAAGCCGGCTACATAGATCAGCGGCGTCAGGTGCACCTGCTCGGCCAGCATGCGCGGCGACACCAGCCCCACGCCCGGCAGCAGGCACACGATGCAGGCCGCCAGCGAAATCCAGGCAGGCGAGATACCGTGCAGCGCATCGGTGGCAAACCCGGCCACGGCCAGCGCCAGGATCGCCGCCAGCACGGTCTCCTGCCGGCCCGGCGTGCCCAGGTCCTGGGGCGGCAGCGCGGCGAGCTGCCCCTTCTCCGGGAACAGCCGACACACCAGCCACACCAGCAGCACGGTCTTGAGCGCGCCGAGGATGGGGAAATGCAGCAAGAGATAGCTGCCGTAGCTCAGGTTCACGCCGTACAGCGAACTCGCCGCGCCGAGCAGCACGCTATTGGGGATATTGGCCGGCAGGATGGTGGTCGGCGGCATATAGCTGGCCGCGGCCACCGTGAGCACCATGCCGATGCGGCCGTTGGAGCCGGGGCCATAGCCCAGGCGGTCGGCCAGCGCCAGCACGATGGGCATCAACAGCAGCACCCGCCCGGTGGTCGACGGCATCAGGAAGGCCAGCCCGACCGCGCTCAGCGCCACGGTGGCGATCACCTGCCGGTAGCTGCCCACCCGCCCGCGGAAGATGATCGCCGCCAGGCGCTGCGCCAGCCCGGTCTGGCGCAAGGCCACGCCGGTCACGGCGCCGCCGAACATCAGCCACCAGGCGGTGGAAGTAAAGCCGGAGAACACCACCGGGGGCGGCGCCACGTGCAGCAGGATGGCGCACAGGAAGAACAGCAGCGTAGTGGTGGGCTCGGGCAGCACGCCGAGCGCCCAGCAGCACACCGTGGACAGCACCAGCGCCGCCGCCAGGACAAGCGGGCCGGGCGCGCCGAGGGCGTGCCCCGCCAGCCAGACCGCGGTGACGCATACGGCAATGACGGCGGCGGCGCGCGCGCTGTCGGAGAGATTGCCGGCTTGCGGCGGGCTGGGCGCGGGCTTCGGCGGGGCCGCGGCGGCTGCGCCGGCCGCGGGATAGCCTGGCTGGGGGCTGGTATGGCTCATGGGGGCGAACTCCGGGGTGCCTTGGGATGTGCGCCATGCTAGGGCGATGCGCCGTGGCCGGGTTACACTTTCCGGGCAAGTTCTTACGAATTCCAGCCACCATCGGCAATCCGGTTCCATCACTTCGCCCCGCATGCCACGTCCGACTTACCAGCCCATACCGCTGACCGAGCCCACCGCCGAACAACCGGTCATCGTGCACCTGCGCCTGCCGCCACCCAATGCGATCATTCGCCGCCACCGGCATGCGTGGGGCCAGGTCTCCTTGCCGCTGCGCGGCAGCATGCGCGTGACCGCGGCCGGCACCACCTGGGTGGTGCCGGCCATGCGCGCGGTATGGATCCCGCCGGACGTTGAGCACGAGGTAGTCACGCTGGGCGACGCCGCGCTGCATGCCTGCTATGTGCTGCCGGCGGCGTCGCCGCTGTCGTTGTCCACCTGCACGGTGCTGGAGGTGTCGGCGCTGATGCGCCAGTTGCTGGTCACGCTGGCCGATGCCGCCCGGCTCTCGCCGCGCCGGCGCCAGCTCAGCGCCGAACTTCTGCTCGAGGAACTGCGGGTGGCGCCCACCCTGTGGCCAGGGCTGGCGCTGCCCACCGACCGACGCCTCAAGGCGCTGTGCGATGCGCTGATGGAAGCCCCCGGCTCGGCCCTGAGCCTGGCGCAATGGGCGGCGCACACAGGCGCCAGCGAGCGCACGCTGGCGCGCCTGTTCCGCACCGAGCTGCACACCAGCTTCGCGGCCTGGCGCCAGCAGCTGCGCCTGGCCCACGCGGTCGACCTGATGAGCCGTGGCAAGCCGCTGGCCCATGTGGCGGCGGAAACCGGCTACGCCAATGCCGGGGCCTTCTCCACCATGTTCCGCCGCGCCCTGGGACAGGCACCGCGCGACTTCCTCGCGCACCGGGCCGAAGCGTAGACGGGACCGCCAGGGGACGGCAGCCGGGCATGGACGCGCGCCACCGAAACCGGGTAGATTCGCCTGCGTATCAACGTATGCGGCCAAGCTCGCGGAGGCAGCCTTTGGGCGAGAAAACACATCTGGGACGCGCCATCCACTGGTCCGCCGGTCCGCAGGCACATGCCGGCGAGATGCTGGCCGCCGGCCTGGGCATGGCCGCACCGCTGCTGCTGGCCGGCGCCATGGGGCACCAGCCCCTCGGCCTTGCCGCGGCGCTTGGCAGCCTGGCCATCGGTTCCGGCACCACGCCGGCCGCGCCGGGCAGCGAAGCGGAGATGGCCCGCAGCGCCGGCGCCCAGGCGCGCGAACTGGCCGCGTTGCTGGCGCCGTTCGCTGCGGCGGCGGCCGTTGCCGCGGCCTGCTCCGGCCATGGCGCGGCCAGCGACGCCATCGTCATCCTGCTCGCCGTCGCGGCCGCTGCCATCGGGGCCTATAGCCGCCCGCTCGCCGTTGCCTCGACGCGCTTGCTGCTGTTCCTGGTCATCGCCGCCAATAGCGCAGGCGCGGCGCCGCACCGCGGCGGCTTCCTGCTGCTCGCGCTGGCCGGCGCGCTCTGGACCTGCCTGTTGCTGATGCTGCTGGGGCCCTGGATGCGCGCGGGCCAGCCAGCGGCCGCGGCGCAAACGGCGCAAGCAACGGAACCGGTGGAAGCGGCCGCGCCCGGGCCGACCACGGCGCAGCGCTGGCGGCGCTGGCAACGCACGATGGCGTCATGGGCGGGCTGGCAGTACCCGCTGCGGCTGGCCTTCGCGCTCGCCGCAGCCGCCGCGCTGCGCTGGCTGTTTCCCGGCCATCACTTCGACTGGATCGCGCTGACGGTGGCCCTGCTGATCCAGCGCCAGCCCGGACTGCCTTCGCTCAAGACCACGCAGCGCGTAGGCGGCACCGTGCTGGGTGTGCTGCTGGCCGCCCTGCTGCTCGGCCACCAGCTGCCGGCCTGGGTCATCGCCGTCAACGCCGGCTGGCTGGCCGGCATGCGGCCCCTGCTGCGCAGCCGCAACTACCTCGCCTACTCGGCGGCGATGACGCCGCTGATGGTGCTGATCACGGGCGCGGGCAATGCGTCCACGGCCGGGGCCATGAGCGGCATGCTGGCCGACCGCGTGGCGGCGACCGTGATCGGCGCCGCCCTTGTCATCCTCGCCGACGGCGTTGCGCTGCGCCTGCTGGCGAAGCCGCTCAGCCGAACCTCGCCAGGTTGAGCGCGGGCAGCGAGCCGCCCGGTCCTTACTCGAAGGCGCTCTTCACCGGCGGCGCCAGCAGGGCCAGCAACTCGCGCACATCGTCCAGCTGTTCGAGGTTCATCACCATGGCTTCGATGTCGGACTGGCGCTTTGCATCGATCAGGCCGCCGGTCAGCGCGCGGTACTTCATCGCCACCTCGGCATTGGACTGCGGCGACTCGATGGCGCGCGACATCTGCCGGTTGATCTCGATGCGCTGACCGTCCGTGAAGGTGACCGCCAGGCGCACGCGCCCGCGGCCATGCTGGCCGCCGGCGTCGAACCCGGGATCGTGCCTGACCGCGATGCGCGGCAGCAGCGCCCAGACATCGTCGGCGTCGATGCGCGAAGGAGCGAACTGCGGCACCAGCGCGGCGCCGTCGAGCACCGCCACCGCCAGCGCGTAGCCGATGTTCATCTGCGCGCCGATCGGCGTGAGCGGGCGCTCCGGCACCCACCAGCCGTGGTGGTAGACGGCGTGCGACACGTCGACCTCGATGCGCGCGATCTGCTCCGCGCGCAGCGCGCGCTGCGCGCCCACGTCGAACAGCGCGTCCAGCGGCGCGTGGATGCCGCCCATGGCCGCATATGGCTTGATCACGATGCGCTCGACTTCCCAGCGCTCGCCCAGGCCATCGGTGATCTGCGACGCATCGGGCGCATGCCCTTCGCCGAAGGTGGAGAGAAAGCCGCCGTACTCCCGCTCGAACACGCGCTTGATGCCCGTGTAGCCGCCCGCCGCCAGCACCGCCGCATAGAAGCCGTTGCGCGCGGAAAAGCCGTGGTGCATGCGCTTGCACATGGCCTCGTACTGCGCAGCCATCAGCCCGGCCGACTGCGTGCCCGCCAGCCCCAGCGCATCCTCGAAGCGGGCGGCGTCCAGTCCCAGCAGCTTGCCCACCGCGGCGGCCGCCGCGTGCGTGCCGAACACCGAGCCGGAATGCCAGCCGCGCGAGAGCATCTGCCCGCCGTGCAGCGCCATGCCCACGCGCGGCCCGACCTCGTAGCCGGCCAGGGCCGCCTGCAGGAATTCGCGGCCGCTCACGCGTTGCTCGCCGGCTGCCGCCGCCCATAGCGCCGGCAACACCAGCGAGGCGCTGTGCAGCGGGCCTAGCGGATGATAGTCGTCGAGCTCGAAGCCCTGGATGAAGGTGCCGTTAAGCAGCGCCGCGCCCGGCGCGCTGGTGCCCGCGCCCCAGCCCACGATGGTGTGGCTGCCCTGGCCTTCGGTCTTGCGCACGATTTCCACCGCGGTGCGCGACCACGGCAGCCGGGCGCCGACGATGGCGCAGGCGATGCCGTCCAGCGTCAGCGCCTTGGCGCGCTCGCGGGCCTTCTCCGGTGCATGCGCCAGGTCGAAGCCGGCGAGCCAGAGCGCGAGCCGGCCGGTGGGGCCGGCCGGATCGGTGGGGGCCTGGGCCTGGGCCTGGGCCTGGGACTGCGGTTGCGGTTGTGATTGCTGTTGGGACATGGCAGGGCGGAGTGGTTGCACGGAGCGTGTTGGACGGAGCGGGTGACGGGAACGGACCAAGCTTGCGCTGGCCGTGTCCGTCCAGCACAGTAACCGTTGTTATGTGTTTATATTCTAGGTACAACAGTTCCTGCCTTGCAAGCGATTTTTTTGCGCCGATGCCTGGGCACGGCCGCGCGCGGGCATTCCGCTCCGGCGTGGCGGAGGGAAAGGAAACGGAACGCGGAACGCGGAAGGGAGGAAAAGCCGGAAGCGGTGCGCTAACGGGACGCACCGGCACCGCGGCGTGCTTGATAGAATCGGCCAGTCAGCGCCCTGACCCCACGATACGAGGCCCCCGATGCCCATCGCAGACACCAAAGCCACGCCCTACTACGCAGTGATCTTCACCTCCATCCGCACCGATGCCGACGGCGGCTACGGCGCCATGGCCGACGCGATGGAAGCCTCCGCATCGCAGCAGCCCGGCTTTCTCGGCGTCGAGTCGGCGCGCGAGGAAATCGGCATCACGGTGTCGTACTGGGAGAGCCTCGAAGCGATCGCCGCATGGAAGCGCGACGCCGCGCACCTGATGGCGCAGAAGCTCGGCCGCGAACGCTGGTACGAGGCGTACAAGACGCGCATCTGCAAGGTCGAGCGCGACTACGAGTTCGCGCGGCCCTGAGGCGCCGCGGCCAACCCCAGGCTCAAATGCTCCCGTCCCGCCGCAGCGCGGCAACGACGCCCGCGTCCACACCCCATTCACGCAGGATCGCCTCGCTATCCGCGCCAGCCTCGACCGGCGCCCGGGGCACGCCGGCCGGCGTGCGGCTAAAGCGCGGTGCCGGCGCCGGCTGTACCACCCCCTCGATCTCCAGGAAAGTCTCGCGCGCGCGGTTGTGCGGGTGTGCGGGAGCTTCGTCCCAGTCCAGGATCGGCGCGAAGCAGGCATCGCTGCCTTCGAGCAATTCGCACCATTCGTCGCGCGTGCGCGTGAGGAACATTTCTGTCATGCGGGCCTTGAGCGCGGGCCACTGGCGTTTGTCCAGCTGCGCATCGAAGGCCGGGTCGTCCAGGCCGCAGCGCTCGCGCAACAGCGCGTAGAACTGCGGCTCGATGGCGCCCACCGCCACGTACTTGCCGTCGGCGCAGGCATAGGTGTCGTAGAAATGCGCCGCGCCATCGAGCAGGTTGTCGCCGCGCTTGTTGGTCCAGCGGCCGGCGGCCTTGAAGCCGTACATCATGGCGCCGAGCAGCGCGGTGCCGTCGGTCATGGCGGCGTCCACCACCTGCCCCTTGCCGGACTGGCGCGCCTCGTTGAGCGCGCACATCACGCCGAACGCCAGCAGCATGCCGCCGCCGCCGAAATCGCCGACATAGTTGAGCGGCACCGCGGGCGGCTCGCCCGCACGGCCGATGGCGTGGAGGGCGCCCGCAATGGCGATGTAGTTGATATCGTGGCCGGCGGCCTGCGACAGCGGCCCGTACTGGCCCCAGCCCGTCATGCGGCCGTACACCAGCGCCGGGTTGCGCGCCAGGCAGGGCTCGGGGCCCAGGCCCAGGCGCTCCATCACGCCGGGGCGGAAGCCTTCGATCAGCACGTCGGCTTTCGCGATCAGGTCCAGCACCACCTGCGCCGCGCCGGGCTTGCGCAGGTCGATGGCCAGCGAGCGCTTGCCGCGCGCGGTCACGTCGCAGCGCGCGCGGCCGGCGCTGGTGGCGGCCGGCTCGCCCGCGGCGGCGGGCCTGGGCCGGTCGATGCGGATCACCTCGGCGCCCTGGTCGGCCAGCATCATCGCGCAGAACGGCGCCGGGCCGATCCCTACCATCTCCACCACCTTCAGTCCTGCCAAGGGTCCCGCCATATCCTGTCTCCGGTTGTCTGTGTCCGGGTGCGCCCCGGATGTGCCTTGGCGGGCAGTTTGCCACGGGCGCCGGGCGGGCGAATCGTCAATAGCGACGAATCGGGCTGTCGGTGACGTCAGACGCCGGGCACGGCGAAAGCCGGGGGGTTGGCGCGAAGCGCGTGCCGCAGCGCATCCGCGGTCAGTTCCGGCAGCCCGGCGGGCACGGCGAGCCCGTCCTGCGCCAGCGCGCCGGCCACGCTCACCACCTTGTCGGCACGGTACTGGCGCCCGCTGCCGATGGCGGCCTCGAACGCGTTGGCGCGCTGGTTGATCTCTTCCGGGTCGGCACTGACCAGCAGCACGGCGTGGGCCAGCACCACGTGCAGGCTCGCATCGGCCGCGCCGGCCACGCGGCGCCAGTACTGCGCCGTGCCGGCAATCTTGCGCGCGTCCGCGGCCGGGCCCCAGGCCAGGTTGAAGCGGCCGTCGCAAAAGGAGCCGTCCACGGCCTGCCAGTGCGTGCGCAGCCCGAGCTGCGCCAGCGCGCCGGCCAGCACTTCGCACAGGTGCAGGTAGACCGCCTCGGCATGCGTGCCGGCRCCGCCGCGCACCGGATAGGCCAGGCTCAGGTTGAGGATGCCCGGACCCTGCGGCACCAGTCCGCCGCCGGACAGCCGCAGCCACACCGGGCAGCCGCGCGCGGCAAAGGCGCTGCGCCCGGCCTCGAGTTGCGCGTGGCGCAGGTAGCTGCGCGGCACCACCAGCGACACCGGTGCCTGCCAAAGGTGCGCCAGCCAGCGGCCGGCGGCGGCCTGTTCGAGCATGGCCTGCTCGGCGCGCAGCGGATCGGGATCGGTGGGGTCGGGAGTGAGGTAGGCGAAGGACATGGGTTGCATCGTGACGACGTTGCACAAGTACCGCCGGCCAATACTGCCACGTCCCCGCCGAGATACAAAGATGGCCAGGCGCTGCCACGGCGGCCGCGCCCGGACCCAACCCCAGGCTTCACCCTCCCAGGTGCGCCTTCAGCAAGGCATTGAACTCATTGGCCCGCTCCATCTGACTCATATGCCCGGTGTCGTCGAAGACCTTGACGGTAGCGTGCGCCGGCGCGTTGCGCGCATGCGAGGCCGGCACGATGCGGTCCTGCGCCCCCCACACCACCAGCACCGGCTTGCCGCCGAGCTTGCGCCCCGGCTGCTCCGTCTGCCGGCCGCCACCGAACAGGCTCGCGCCCAGGCTCGCCAGCGCCTGCGTCACGCCGTCCAGGCGCTTGTACTTCAGCAGGTCGTCCAGCATCTGGCGGCTGACCAGCCCGGTATCGGCGAACAGTTGCTCCACCACCGGCTTGAGATCGCGCCGTGACTGCGCGCTGACGAAGCCTTCGGTGTAGCCATTGTTGATCTCGTCGCCGAAGCCGACCGGCGAGATCAGCGCCAGCGAGCGCACCCGCTGCGGCGCGTCCACCGCCAGTTGCGTAGCTACGCCGCCGCCCATCGAATGGCCCACCAGGTGGGCCTGGCCGATATCCAGCGCATCCATGAACTGGGCGACAAAGCCCGCCAGCGCGGCCAGCGTGGTGCCGGGCAGCCGCGGCGTGGACTGGCCATGCGCGGGCAAGTCCAGCGCCACCACGGTATGGGTGCCGGCCACCGCATCGAGATTGAACAGCCACGCGTCCAGGTCGCCGCCGAAGCCGTGCAGGAAGAGCACGGTCTCGGCGCCCTCGCCGCGCTTCGCGTAGCGCACGCGGATGCCGTCGATATCGATGAACTGATAGGCGGCCGCCGCGGCAGCGTCATCGTCCTCATCCGCCGCCGGGGTCTCGTAGGCGGCCACGTAGGCATCGATCTCCGCGTTGCTGACCCCGGCGGGCGCCAGCACGCCGAGCAGGGCCTTCACCGGCAGCACATCGCCCACCGCCGCCACCTTGCGGCGCAGCGTGCCGGCGTCGGGCGCTTCCACCGCGTTGGCGATCTTGTCGGTCTCCACGTCGAGGATGGGCATGCCCACGGTGATCTGCGCGCCCTCTTCCACCAGCCAGTCGTTGACGGTGCCTTCTTTCATCGACAGGCCCCATTTGGGCATGACGATCGGGGTGATCTCGGCCATCAGTGTTTCCCTCCTTTCACGGTCTTGCGCGCGGCATCGGCGATCTGCGCCGCGCTGGGGATGTAGAGGTCTTCCAGCGCGGGCGAGAACGGCACCGGCGTGTGCGGCGGGCACACCATCTCGATGCCGGCCTTGAGCGCGCCGAAGGCCTGCTGCGCGACCTGGGCGGCGATGTCGGTGGCGATATTGCAGCGCGGGCTGGCTTCGTCCACCACCACCAGGCGGCCGGTGTTTTCCACGGTCTCCAGCACGGTGTCGATATCGAGCGGCGAGAGCGTGCGCAGGTCCACCACCTCGGCCTCGATGCCTTCCTTGGCCAGCGTGGCGGCGGCTTCCAGCGCGCGGTGCACCATCAGCCCGTAGGTGACGATGGACACGTCCTTGCCGTCGCGCACGATATTGGCTTCGCCGAACGGGATCGCATACGAGTTCTCAGGCACCTCGCCTTCGAAGCCGTACAGGTTCTTGTGCTCGCAGAAGATCACCGGGTCGTTGTCGCGGATGGCCTGGATCAGCAAACCCTTGGTGTCGTACGGCGTGGACGGGCACACCACCTTGAGCCCGGGGATATGCGTAAACAGCGGCGTGAGCATCTGGCTGTGCTGGGCCGCCGCGCGGAAGCCCGCGCCCACCATGGCGCGGATCACCACCGGGGTCTCGGCCTTGCCGCCGAACATATAGCGGAACTTGGCCGCCTGGTTGAAGATCTGGTCGAAGCACACACCCATGAAGTCGATGAACATCAACTCCGCGATCGGGCGCATGCCGCAGGCCGCCGCGCCGATGGCCGCGCCCACGTAGGCGGACTCGGACAGCGGCGTGTCCAGCAGGCGGTCGCCGTGCTTGGCGTAGAGGCCCTTGGTGACGCCGAGCACGCCGCCCCAGGCGTCTTTCTCGCCGTCCGCGCCGGCGCCGCCGACGATATCCTCGCCGAGCATGATCACGCTCGGGTCACGGGTCATTTCCTGGTCGATCGCCTCGTTGATCGCCAGCTTCATGCTGAGTTTGCGGGACATGGTTTGGTCTCCTGTTCGTGCTGTTCGTGCTGTTCGTGCTGTTCGTGCTGTTCGTGCGGTCCGGTCTGCGGTGCGCCGCGCTCAGTAGCTGACGTACACGTCGGTCAGCAGGTCGGCGGCGGTCGGGAACGGCGCGGCCTTGGCCTGCTGCACCGCGTCTTCGATCAGCGCGGCGACCTGTTCGTCGATGGCCTTGAGCTCCTCCGGCGCGAGCACGCCGGCCTGGGTCACGGTGGCGGAGAACTTCTTCAGGCAGTCCTTGTTGGCGCGGATGTCGTCGAGCTCGCCGCTGGCGCGGTAGGTCTGCGCATCGCCTTCGAAATGGCCGTAGAAGCGCACCATCTTGCATTCGAGCAGGGCCGGGCCGCCGCCTTCGCGGGCGCGCTTGATGACTTCGCCGGCAGCCTCGTGCACGGCGAAGAAATCGGTGCCATCCACGGTCACGCCGGGAATGCCGAAGCCGGCGGCGCGGTCCACATAGCTGTCCACCGCGGTGCCATAGTCGCGCGCGGTCGATTCGGCATAGCCGTTGTTCTCAATCACGAAGATGACCGGCAGGTTCCATACGGCGGCCAGGTTCAGGCTCTCCAGGAAGGTGCCCTGGTTGGAGGCGCCGTCGCCGGCGAAGGTGATGCCGATCTCGCCCTTGCCGCGGAACTTGGCCGCCAGCGCGGCGCCGCAGATCAGCGGCGCGCCCGCGCCGAGGATGCCGTTGGCGCCCATCATGCCCTTGGACAGGTCGGCGATATGCATGGAGCCGCCCTTGCCGTTGCACGAGCCGCCCTTGCGCCCGTAGATCTCCTTCATCATCGCCACCGGGTCCACGCCCTTGGCGATGCAGTGGCCGTGGCCGCGGTGCGTGCTGGCGATGCGGTCGCCGTCGCCGAGGTGATGCAGGATGCCAACGCCGGCGGCTTCCTCGCCGGCATAGAGGTGGACGAAGCCGGGGATGTCGCCGCGGCCGAAGTCCACGTGCAGGCGCTCCTCGAAATCGCGGATGGTGCGCATGCGGCGGTAGACGGCGAGCAGGTCTTCCTTGCCGAGGGGCAGCGTGTTCTGGCTGCTTGAGGTTGTCGTCATGTCTGTCTCCTTCACGGTTTTTGCAGTGGCGGTATGTGAGCGGGGTTACGACTGAGGGTGCGGATGCGGGTGCGGGTACGGCTGCGAGACTGGCCGGGACGCCAGGGGCGGCGCCGCATGCGAAGGCGGCGCCTGCGCGCTCGGCGCGCGGCCGCCGCGCATCAGCCCGGCGGCGGCGGCGTAGCGCATGCAGGCCGCCACGTCGATGCTGAGGAAGGCGCGCTCGCGCAGCGTCACGGTGACTTCGTCTTGCTCGCCGAACACCAGCTCGCGCTCGCCGTCCAGCGCGACGACGCCGCTGCGCTGGCGCACGCGGTGCGGCACGCCGTCGGTCAGGCGCTCCCAGCCTGCGATGGGCACCGCGCTGAGCAAGCCAGGCGCGATCGGCGCGCGCAGTTCGAAGCGGCCTGCGCCTGCAGCCGCCAGCTCAATGGCCAGCCCGCCGGATTCGTGCCGGCCCACCGGGTCGAGCAGGCCGCCGATGGCGGACAGGCCGATGGCCTGCGGATCGGCGAAGGCGAGGTACACGGCGCCCAGCGTCTCGGTCTTCCACAGGGCGCGCGCGCCGATGAAGTGCTCGTGGGAGATGACCGCATCCACCAGCGCAATATCGCGGCGCACCTCGTTCGTGCCGGCGATGCAGATGTCCAGCCGCTTGTTGCCGGCCAGCGAGTGCGCCGCCGGAATGCGCCCGCTGGCGAACAGGCCGGTGGCGAGCCCGGTGATGGTGGCCTCGCGCATTTCGGGATAGGCGTTGTTGGTGCCGGTGGAGATGCCGGCGATCGGCACGTCGCCGCATTCGCGCACCACGGCGCGGTGGGTGCCGTCGCCGCCGAGCACGATGATGGCGGACACCCCCGCTTCGCGCAGCATGCGCGCGGCCAGGAAGGTGTCGTCCACGCGGGCGGTGACCGGCATGTCGAGGTACTCCACCCCGGGCAGCGCGGCGTCCGGCCCCTGGCGACGCGCGAGGTGCCGCGCCAGCAGCACGCGCATGCCCTCGCGGTCCGGCATCATCAGCACGCGACCCACGCCGCAGGCGGCCAGCGCGGCCAGCAGGCGCAGCACGATATTGACGCGGTCGGCCAGTTGCAGCGTGTTGGCGTTGGCGATCACGCGGCGGATATCGCGCGCCGAGACCGGATTGGCGATGATGCCCACCAGGGGCCGTTCGGCCAGCGTCTGCTCACCCATGCGTGTCTCCTGCCGTCTTGTCTTGTGACAGGCATATCGCAATGGGCGTGCCACCCACCGGACACGCGCGCAGGGCAGGAAAAGCGCGGGATTACCCGCAGGAAAAAGGGCCTTTGGCCGGGCGTGGCGGCGCACCGCGTGACAGGTGTCACAGCATCAGGTGTACGGCCGCTGGACAGGTGTCGCGCGGCGCGGGGCCAAGCGCGTCGCCGCGCTCAGTCGTGCGCCGCGTCGCGCTGGTTGGGGGACGCGATGCCGTAGCGCGCCATGCGCCGGTACAGCGTCATGCGGCTCACGCCGATCTGGCGTGCCACCGCGCTGAGGTTCCAGCCGGCGGCGCGCAGATATTGCATCAGCAACATGGCTTCGGGCGGCAGCTGGTGCGGGTCGAAGCCGGGTGCCGGCACCGTGAGCGGGACCGGGATCGTCTGCGCCATGGTGGCGGCCGGCGCCGCCGGCGCGGCCGCCGTGGCAAGCAGGCCTTGCTGGCGCGCCGCCGCGCCAATGCCTTCGGGCAGGTCTTCCACCTCGATATGTCCGTCGGTGCAGATCGCGCGCGCATACTCGAGCGCGTTGCGCAGTTCGCGCAGGTTGCCGGGCCAGGCATGCGCGTGCAGGCGCGCGCGCGCCGCCGGCGACAGGCTGACGGTGCCGATGCCAGTGCCAGTGCCAGTGCCAGTGCCAGTGCCAGTGCCAAGCATCTTGCCGATCAGCCAGTCGAGGTCCGAGCGCTCGCGCAGCGGCGGCAGCATCAGGCGGGCGCCGTTGAGCCGGTAGTAGAGGTCTTCGCGGAAGCGGCCGCTGCTCACCAGCTGGTCCAGCGGATGGTGGGTGGCGGAGATCACGCGCACATTGACCGGCACCGGCCGCGCCGCGCCGATGGCCAGCACCTCGCCTTCGGCCAGCACGCGCAGCAGGCGCGATTGCAGCTCGCGCGGCATGTCGCCGATCTCGTCGAGGAACAGGGTGCCGCCGTCCGCTTCCTGGATGAGGCCGCGCTTGGGCCGCGAGCCGGCGCCGGAGAAGCTGTTGGGCAGGTGGCCGAACAGCTCGCTCTCGATCAGCGATTCGGGGATCGCCGCGCAGTTCACCGCCACGAAGGGCCCCTGGCGGCGTCCGCTGGACTGGTGCAGCGCCTTGGCGAGATATTCCTTGCCGCTGCCGGTCTCGCCGTTGATCAGCAGGTTGATCGGGGAGTCGACCAGCTTGGCGGCGCGCAGCAATTGCTGCTGCAGCGCGTCATCGCCGCCGCACAGGGCCGCCAGCGGCGCTTGCAGCGGCGCGCTGCGCACGGCGGCGGCCGGCTGCCAGCGCAGCGCCGGCGGCATCACGCTCAGGTAGAGCCGCGTGCCGCTGCGCGACAGGGCCAGCGCGCGCTGCTCGCTCGGGCGCGAATGCACGAAGCGGCCCAGTTCGTCGAGGCGCGCGTCGAACAGCGCCTCGAAGGCCATGCCAAGCAGGGGCGCCCCGCCCAAGCCGGGTTCGGCCCCCAGCATCTGCTGCGCGCGGCGGTTGTGCCCGACCACGCGGCCGCCGGCGTCGAGCGCGAGCAGGTATTCCGGGTTCACGTCGACGAATTCCGGCGCGGCATTGAGCTTGAGGATCCAGTCTTCGCGATGGCTGCGCAGGAAGCTGGCGTTCTCGATATGGCTGGCGTAGATGCGCACCATCTGCAGCGCCAGTCCCTGGCTGTCCTTGGCCTGCGGCGAGGTCAGCGCGGAGATGTCGAGGATGGCGCAGAGGCTGCCGTGCGAATCGAACAGCGGCGCGGCGGTGCAGGTCAGCGGGATATGGGTGGCGTCGAAATGGTCGGCCTGGTGCACGGTCAGCGCCTGCCCGGTGGCCAGCGCGGTGCCCACCGCGCAGGTGCCGGCGCCGGCCTCGCTCCACTGCGCGCCCAGGTACAGGCCGGCGCGGCGCAGCCGCGCATCGGCACTGGCGTCGCCGAGGTAGTCCACCGTCACGCCCTGCGCGTCGGTGAGCAGCACCACGTAGCCCATGCCGGCGACCTGGCTGTACAGCGTCTGCAGCCCGTGGCGCGCGATGCGGGCGAAATCGTCGATGCGCTGCTGGTGCTCGCGCAGGCGCGTCTGCGGCAGGATGCAGGCCTGCTGCATGCGCGCCGGGTCCAGGCCGTACTGGTGCACGCAGCGCCGCCAGGAGTTCTGGATGATGGTCTCGGGCGCGCGCGGCAACAGCGCGCCGGCGTGCGTGGTGAGCTGCACTACCGTATCGATGTGCTCGCGTTGCCGCAGGTCCATCGTCGTCTCCTTGTCGTCTCCCGGCCTGGCGCCGTCGCCGGCTCTATGTGCCTCTGGAATGACGGGCGGCCGGGAATCCTAATGTATCCGACAGGGAGCCGCTTGGGCAAACCGCTTGGGCAAACCTCTTCATGCGATGTGCGGCCTGCACTTCATGCGCCGCGCACGCGCGCGGATCTCCGCCCTGGATGTGCGCGGGCCGGCGCATGCGACGACCCGCGCGAGACGGAAAGCACGAAACCGGACGGATCAGCAGATCCGGTCCGCCAGCTCGGTCATGCTGCTCACCACCACATCCCAGTCGGATTCGGCGGCAAGATCCCTGGACTGGTTCGGGCCGTATTCGGCAGGCCGATTGACGTAGGCGGTGCGCATGCCGTGCGAGCGCCCGTGGCGCAGGTCGTCGTTGTGCGCCGCCACCAGCATCACCTCGTGCGGGCGCAGGCCGAGAAAGCCGATCACGCCGCGGTAGATCCTCGGGTCCGGCTTGAAATGCCGCACGATATCGGCGCTGAACACCGCGTCCCAGGGCAGGCCGGCATGCCTGGCGGTATTCACCAGGCAGGACACGCTACCGTTGGAAAACGTGGAGATGATGTAGCGCTGCTTCAGCCGCGTGAGGCCCGGCACGGTGTCGGGCCAGCCCGAGAGCCGGTGCCAGGCGCGGTTGAGATAGTCCTTCTCCACTTCGTCCAGGCCTTCGATGCCGAACTCGTCGAGCAGCACGTCGAGCCGCTCGCGGTGCAGCACGTCGATATTGGCCCAGGGCCGCTCGCCCTCGCGCACGCGGTCCATGCCGGGCACATAGCCGGCGCGCCAGGCATCGGCGAACGCCACCCAGTCCGCCTCGATGCCCTTGCGCTTGCCGAACGCGGCGAGGTCGGCGCTGACGCTGCTGCGCCAGTCCACCACCGTGCCGAACACATCGAACACCAGCGCCTTGACCTCGCCAAGCCCGTGGCCCTTGCTGTCTTCCTTCTTGCTGTCCATGTCCGCTCCAGGTTCGGCCGCGCTCAGGCGCTGGCCTTGTCGAGCAATGCGATATCGTCCGCGCCCAGTTGCAGGCGCGTGGCGGCGATCAGGTCGTCGAGCTGCGCGACCGAGGTGGCGCTGGCGATGGGCGCGGTGATGCTGGGACGCGCGATCTGCCACGCCAGCGCGACCCGCGTGGGATTGGCGCCGTGCCGCGCCGCCACATCGTCCAGTGCGGCCAGGATGCCCAGGCCGCGCGCATCCAGGTAGGCCTTGACCCGCTGGCCGCGCGCGCTGCTCTTGTCGAGATCGGCCTCGGAGCGGTACTTGCCGCTCAGCAAGCCGCTGGCCAGCGCGTAGTAGTTGAACACCCCGATCCCTTCGCGCAGTACCAGCGTTTCCAGCTCGCTCTCATACTCATTGCGGGTGTAAAGATTGTAGTGCGGCTGCAGGCTCTCGTAGCGCGGCAGGCCGAGGCGCCGGCTGGTCTCCAGCGCCTCGGCCAGGCGCGCGGCGGTGTAGTTGGAAGCACCGATGGCGCGCACCTTGCCGGCCTTGATGAGACGGTCGTAGGTGTCCAGCGTCTCCTCCAGCGGCGTGTCCTGGTCGTCGGTGTGCGACTGGTAGAGATCGATGTAGTCGGTCTGCAGGCGCTGCAGCGAGGCGTCCACCGCGCGCTCGATATAGGCGCGCGACAGGCCCTTGCGGCCTTCGCCCATGTCCATGCCGACCTTGGTCGCCAGCACGACATCGGCGCGCTTGCCGCTGCGCCGGAACCATTTGCCGAGGATGGCCTCGGATTCGCCGCCCTGGTTGCCGGGTACCCAGCGGGAATAGACGTCGGCCGTGTCGATGAAATTGAGTCCGGCGCCGACGAAGGCATCCAGCAGCCTGAACGAAGTGGCTTCGTCGACACTCCAGCCGAACACATTGCCGCCGAATGCCAGCGGCGAGACTTCCAGCCCGGACCTGCCCAGTTTGCGCCTGGTGATGCTGTTGGTGATGCTTGAGGTCATCCGTGTTGCTCCGCGAGTTGCATCGAACCGCCCCCGTCAGACCGCTGTCGGGCCGCTGCCCTGCCCGAACCCCATCTGGCATGACTGCCGGCGGCAAAGGTGCCGCGCCGGTCCAGGCGCGGCGAAAAGCACATTGTAGGCAGGGAACGCAAAGCTTGCCGGCGGCAGCGTGCCAGGCCGGCGCGCTGGCGGTGAATGCACCGGAGATCGCGCGGCGCGGCGGCGAGAACAGACCGCCGGCATCGGGCAGGTCGGGCAGGCGGTCAACCAGATGGATGCGGTGCCGCAGCAGGACGCCGCGCTGGTGGAACAGGCCGCGGCAGCGGCCCAGGCGCTGGCGGAGCAGGCGCAGTCGATGAAGCGCGCGGTCGGCGTGTTCAAGCTCGCCGCCTGACACGTCTTGTTCCGCGCCGGCGCGCGAGCCGGCAAGGGCGGACTGGCCGCCCTGTCTATTTTCCGGCGCGCCTCAGATGGCGGCGCGCGCGGCGGGCTCCAGTTCCTTCATCACTTGCGCCGCGATTTCGAACGAGCGCAGCCGCGCTTGGTGATCGTGGATCTGCGCGGTAAGCATCAGCTCGTCCGGGCGCAGGTCGTCGACAAAGCGCTGCACGCCGGCGCGCACGCCCTGCGCGTCCCCCACCACCGAGCATGCCAGCGAGCGGCGGATATGGGTGGCCTCGGTCTCGCTCCACAGCGATTCGATATCGTCCACCGGCGCGCGGATCGGGCCCGGCGTGCCGCGCACCAGCGCCAGGAACTGCTGCTGCAGCGAGCTGAACAGCCGGCGCGCCTGCGCATCGCTGTCTGCGGCGAATACATTGAGGCCAAGCATGACGTGGGGCCTGGCCAGTTGCTCGGAGGGCCGGAAGGTCTGGCGGTAGAGATCCACCGCCTGGCGCATGAAGCCCGGCGCGAAGTGCGAGGCAAAGGCGAAGGGCAGGCCCATGGCGGCGGCCAGCTGCGCGCTGAACAGGCTCGAGCCGAGCAGCCACAGCGGCACCTTCAGGCCCGCGCCTGGCACGGCGCGCAGCCGCTGGCCGGGGCGCGGCGCATCGAAGTACGCTTGCAGCTCTTCCACGTCCTGCGGGAAGGCGTCGGCGGTATCCTGCGTGGCGCTGCGGCGCAGCGCGCGCGCGGTGGACTGGTCGGTGCCGGGCGCGCGGCCCAGGCCGAGGTCGATGCGGCCGGGAAACAAGGCTTCGAGCGTGCCAAACTGCTCGGCCACCACCAGCGGCGAGTGATTCGGCAGCATGATGCCGCCCGAACCCACGCGGATGGTGGAAGTGCCGTTGGCGACATAACCGATCAGCACGGCCGTGGCGGCGCTGGCGATGCCGGGCATATTGTGGTGCTCGGCCAGCCAGAAACGATGGTAGCCAAGACGCTCGGCGTGCTGCGCGAGCGCCAGCGAGTTGCGCATGGCCTGGCCGGCATCGCCGCCTTCCACGATGGGGGACAGGTCAAGCAGGGAATAGGGAATCATGGCGACGAAGATTGACTGCGACGGATGGCGGCAAAACGTCCCGCGGAAGGTCCGGCGGGACGGCGCGGCCAGCCCGGCAATTTATTGAACGATCGCTATATTAATCACACGCTGGTGCGACTGGCAACGGAAAAATATAATGACCACTATGAAAAAGAGTGTTTCCGGTGCGGGCCGCGGACGGCCCAGGCAATTCGATCGCGAGACGGCGCTGGGCCAGGCCTTGTCGCTGTTCTGGCGATATGGCTATGAATCCACTTCGATCGCCACGCTGACCGAGGCGATGTCGATCACGGCGCCGAGCCTGTACGCCGCGTTCGGCAGCAAGGAGCAGTTGTTCTACGAGGCGGTGGAGCGCTATGCGCAGACGCATGGCGCGCTGCTGTACGGGCCGCTCGAGGCCGGCGGCAGCGCCCGCGACGCCGTGCACGGGCTGCTCCGCGGCGCGGCCGCGCTGTTCAGCGCCAAGGGCAATCCGGCCGGCTGCTTCCTCATGAGCGGCACCAGCCATTCGGCCGACTGCGCCTATATCGAGGACACCCTGCGCCAGCGCCGCCGCGAGAAGGAACAGGCCATGCAGGCGCGCATCGAGGCCGGCATCGCACAAGGCGAGCTTGCCGCGGACGCCGACGCCGCAGCGCTCGCGCGCTTCTTCAACGCAGTGATGCAGGGCATGTCGATGCAGGCGCGCGACGGCGCCACGCGTATCGCGCTGGAACAGATGGCGGAGATGGCGATGCAGGCGTGGCCCGGCAAGGCCGTGAAAGCGGCGCGCGCCACCAGGGCCACCAGGGCCGCCAGGGGGCGGGAGGTGCAGGCGGCCTAGCCCGGCGGCTCGGGACGGCACCACAGCCAGGCCAGCACGCACGCCATGCAGGCAATCGCGCCATAGGCCAGCCAGGGCCGGTGCATGCCGAACAGCAGCACGCCGGCGCACACCGTCATCGCCGCCGTGGCGCTCCATTTGGCGCGCCGGCTGACCATGCGGCCGTGATGCCAGTTATAGAGCATGGGCCCGAACACGCGATGGCCCAGCAACCATGCATGCAGGCGCGGCGAGCCCTTGGCCGCGGCCCACGCGGACAGCAGTACGAACTCCGTGCTCGGCAGCCCCGGCACGAACAGCCCCAGGATGGCCACGCCCAGGCTCAGCAGCGCCAGCGCCGTCAGCAGCGCGCGCGCGGTGCGCGTGCGCGCCAGCCGCAGCGGGGTGTCTTGGGAAGCCTCCGCGGCGGCGGCCCTCGTAGGCGGCACCGCGTCGCGCGCGCAGGCTGCGTCGGCATCATCCAAGGCTTGTCACCACAGTGAGAAATTGCGCCGCAGCAACGCGCCGAAGCGGTCGAAGGCATCCTGCGCGGCGGTCTCGTGCTTGAGACGCTGCGGCAGCGTAAGTCTGTCTGGAGAGTCGGCAAGGGCCGGCAGCATGTCTCGGTTTCTCTCGGTTCGGCCGGCGCGGATGCTTCGGCGACTGGACGCGCCCACTGCGCCAGCACGCGGCCGTGCCCATTGTCGCGCGCCGCCACGGCAGGGGGCAAGGTGAGACCCTGGCGCCCGTGCTGGCTTTCGCACACAGGCAAGGCCGGAATCCGGCGCGAATTCCCGTACGCGGCACACCGCACGGCACGGCATATAGTAGCGCTTCGGCGGCAGTCGCCGGCGCCAGTGCCTTGGCCTGGGACAGACGCTGCCAGCGCGAGGCCGGAATCAGTGCGAGGTTCATTCACCTAGCTGGAGGGATTGCGCGGCTACCCGCCGACGTCCGATGGTTTGCCGTCGCGCTGCCCGGCGACGCCGTGGCGGTTGTGAAATGCTGCCCGTGCGGCATCCTTGCGCTGCGTCATGCCGCGCATGCAATGCGCAGGAATGGCACGCGATAAATGCTGCCGCGCACGGTCACGGCCGGTATACTCGCAGGCACGTCTACCCCTGCCTGCAGACCGCTCATCGTGTCCTCTTCCTCCGCGCACAAGACCGCCGCGCAAGCACCCGCCGCCGCACCCTACGATTTCACCGAGCAGGTCGGCCACCTGCTGCGGCGCGCCTACCAGCGCCATGTGGCGATCTTCCAGCAGACCATTGCCGATTCGCAGCTCACCGCCGCGCAGTTCGTGGTGATGTGCGCGGTCAACGACCGCGGCTCCTGCTCGCTCAGCGAGATCGTGCGCGCCACCGCCATCGACCAGGCCACCGTGCGCGGCATCATCGAGCGGCTCAAGGCGCGGGCGCTGGTGGCGGTATCGCACGATGCCAACGACCGCCGCAAGGTGGTGGTCACCGTCACGCCGGGCGGTCTCGCGCTGATCGAGGAAACGGTGCCGTTCGCGCACCGCATCTCCGAGCAGACCTTCGGCGACCTCAACCCGGCCGAACGTGTGGCGATCCTCTACCTGCTGCGCAAGATGAGCGAGTGCGACGAACGCGGCGAACGCGACGCCGCGCCGGACGCGCAGGCGTAGCCGGCGTCAGGCCGGCTGCGCGATGCTGCCGGCCAGCGCCGCCAGCACCGCCTCCGGCGTGAAGGGCGCGCGCCGCAGCCGCACGCCGGTGGCATCGAACAAGGCATTGGCAATGGCCGGCGCGCCCGGCAGCGAAGCCGACTCACCGGCGCCCATGGGCGCTTCCTCCTGCCGTTCCAACAACAGCACCTCGATCGGCGGCAGTTCCGGGAAGGCCAGCAGCGGATAGCTGCCCCATTCGCGGCTTGCCACGCCCGCCGCGTCGAAACGCACCTGCTCCTTGAGCACGCGGCCCAGGGCCTGCACCACGTTGCCCTGCACCTGGTGGCGCACGCCGTCGGGGTTGACCATCATGCCGGTGTCCTGCGCGACCACCAGCCGCTGCACGACGATCTCGCCGGTATCGGGCGCCACCGTGAGGTCTACCACCCAGGCCGCCCAGGCGGCGCCGAAACCGGGAAACCGGCTATGGACATAGCGGGCGTAAGCCACGCCGCGCCCGCGCAGCAGGCCGTCCGCGCCAGGCGTGCCGCGCGTGCCGCGCGCGCCTTCGCGCCAGCCGGCGTGCGTCGCCAGTTCGCGCAACAGCGCGCTGGCGCGTTCGTCGGGCAGGTGGCGCAGGCGGAAGGCGAGCGGATCGGCGCCGGCTTCGTGGGCGATCTCGTCGATCAGGCACTCGTGCGCGAACACATTGGGCAACGCCGAGACGCCGCGCAGCCAGGAGGCCCGCACGATGGCCGGCGTGTCATCGCAGGCGATGCGCGCACTGGCGTAGTGGTACGGCGGCACGGCAGTGCGGTCGCCCATCTGCAGCGTGCGCGGGGCATTGTCGACGATGCCGGTGAGCAGCAGCGCCAGCGTGGGCGCGTCATTGGACGGATAGCGGCTGACGAAGTCATAGGCGAGCAGGTCGCCGGCGGCGCCGATGGCCGCGCGCACGTCCATCAGCTGCGCCGCGCCCTTGGGCTCCCACAGGTGTTCCTGTTCGCGGCTGAGCTGCACGCGCACGGGCCGCTTCACCGCGCGCGAAAGCAGCACGGCGTCAGCGCAGACGTCGTCGGCGCAGTTACGCCCGTAGCACCCGGCAGCCTCCATGCGCACGATCTCGATACAGCCTTCGTCGAGACCGGTGAGGCGCGCGAGATCGATGCGCAGGACATGCGGGTTCTGCGTGCCGGACCACACGGTGAGGCCGTCGTCGCGGTAGTCGGCCACCGCACACGAGGGGCCGATCGAGGCATGCATCTGGAACGGCCATGCATAGCTGCGCGACAGCACCTTGCCGCTGCCCCGCGCGGCTTCGAGCGCGCCGGCCACGTCGCCTTCGTCCACCAGCTGGCGGCGCGTGGCGGGGTTGGCGCGCAGCGCGGCCTCCGCCTCGCCCGGGCCATTGAGCGCGGGCAGCGGCGGCACCGGCTTCCAGTCCACGCGCAGGCGGCGCGCGGCCTGCATGGCCTGCTCCTCGCGCTGCGCCACCACGCCGACGAAATCGCCCTGCACCACCACGTCGATGACGCCGCGCACGCCCTCGAGCGAGGCGCGGTCCACCCCGCGCAGGCTGGTGCCGACGAAGTCGCCGCAATCGCGGCCTGCGTAGGGCGGACGCACCACGCGGCCGTGCACCATGCCGGGTACGCGCACGTCATGCACGAAGGCCAGTTGCGCCGTGGCCTTGGCGGGAATATCGACACGCGCCGCGGCGCGGCCGACCACGCGGTATTCGGAGACCGGCTTGGTGTCGAACTGGTCGGCCAGCGGCAACTCGACATGTTCGCCCGCCAGCAGTTCGGCATACGACAGTGCCTGGTCCGGCGCGCCCTTCACGCGCAGCCGGCCGTCGTCCGCGGCCAGCGTGGCGGCGGGCACGCCCAGCCGCTGCGCGGCACGTTCGCGCAGCCAGGCCATGGCCTGCGCCGCCGCGCGCCGCAGCGGCAGCGCCGAGATCTGGATGGTGGCGCTGGCAATGGTGGGGCCCTGGTTGGGCGTGGCCTCGGTATGGCCCAGCGTCATCGCCACGCGCGCGGCCGGCACGTCGAGCTCCTCGGCCACGATCTGCGCCAGCGAGGTGCGGATGCCGGTGCCGAGGTCCACATGGCCGTTGAAGGCGAGGATCTCGCCGTTGTCGAGCAGCGCCACGAAGATGTCAGGCTGCGCCGCCACATAGTCCGATGCCGCGCCGGGCTGCCCCGGCGCCGGACGCGGCGCGGCCTGTGGCGCGCGCGTCACCAGCAAGGCGCCTTGCCTGCGCAGCAGCGCGTCGCGCAGCGCGCCGGGCGAGGTCGCGGAGGCGGCCACTGACGATGATGCGCGCGCATCGGCCTGCGCGGCGGCGGGGTCGGTTTGCATGGCTTCCCTCACTCGTCCATCCCTTGTCCATCCCTTGTTCATCACTTCGGTGCGCGCGCGGGCGCCGCGTTTGCGGCGCGCCATGCCCTGCCCGTTATACTCCCAGCCTTGATCAGCACAGCAACGCGGCTTCAGGCCCCAGACATATGAACACCCCGACCGCTAGGAAGAGCGCGGCAGCCGGAACCCGGGCCCGGCAGGCTCAGGACACCCGGGCCAAGATCCTCAAGGCAGCCATCAAGGTCTTCGCCATGGGCGGCTACGAGGGCGGGCGCGTGGAACGCATCTCGTCGCTGGCCAAGACCTACGACCGCATGATCTATTACTACTTCGGCAGCAAGGAAAAGCTGTTCGTCGAAGTGCTGGAAACCATCTACACCCAGCTCAACGAGGCCGAACAGGCACTCAAGCTCGACGCCGGGGACCCCGTGCGCGCACTGACGCAACTGGTCGACTTCGTCTGGAACTACTACCTGGAGCATCCCGAGTTCGTCGCCATCCTGTCGAGCGAGAACATGAGCCAGGGCAAGCACGCCAAGAAATCCGGCCGGCTCAGGGACATTTCCAGCTATGCCTTGTCGGTGCTCGACGGCATCCTCGAGCGCGGCAAGGCCGCCGGCCTGTTTCATGCCGATGTGCGCGCCCGCGATGTCTACCTGGTGATCGCCTCGCTGGGCTACTTCTACAACTCGAACCATCATACGCTCAGCGCCTTCCTGGGCGAGCCGATGATGAGCAAGGCCGCGCTCGAGCACTGGCGCAACATGATGCAGCGCACCGTGCTGAGCACGGTCTGCGTGGTCCCGTCCGGCAGCGCGCCGGTCGCGGCGCCGACGGAGCCCGCGCCCCCCAGGAAGGCTACGCGCGCCCGGCGCGCCTAGCCGCCCCGGCTCAGCGCGCATCGCCACCGGTGCGCGCCAGCAACGCCAGCGCCTCGTCGCGCGGCATCACGCTGGCGTATTTCTGCGCCATGTCGAACAGGTTGGCGTCGTGCGGGCCGATAGCGCGGTCGCCCACGCAATCGGACAGCACCAGCGGGCGAAAGCCCAGCGACATCGCATCGACCACGCTGGCGCGCACGCAGCCGCTGGTGACGCAGCCCGCCACCAGCAGCGTCTGCACGCCACGCTGCGTCAGCCACGCCGCCAGCGAGGTGCCGAAGAAGGCCGAGGGCACCGTCTTGCGCACCACCAGCTCGCCGGCGCGCGGCGCGAGCTGCGGCACGATGGCGCTGTCGTGGCTGGCTTCCTTCAGGCCCAGCATGCCGGGCACCTTCAGGGTGAAGATATTCTGGTCGCTGTCGTCGTCGGCGAACACGATGCGGCTGTGCGCCACCGGCCAGCCCTGCTCTCGCGCGGTGGCCAGCAACGGCACGGTGTTGGCGATGGCGGCAGGGATATTGCCGCCGCCGAACACCTCCGGATTGGCGAAGCCGTTGACGAAGTCGATGATCAGCAGGCCGTAGGGCGCCCTGGGCGCCAGCGTGGCGCCAAAGCCCTGGCGCTGGTAGGTGGTGGCTTCATCGTGCATGGGTGGCTCCGCTCTCGTGTGTTTGCCCCTGGTTCGACTGCGCCTGGCCGGCCTGGTGCCAGCCGTCCAGCACCTTGCCGCGCTCGACCACCGCCTCACCATCGAGCCGCACGGTGCAATGCCGCACCGGGATATCGATATGGCAAGCCGTGGTGCGGCTGCCGCCGGCCTCGTTGTTGGGACCGAAGGAGCACAGGAAATTGCCTTCGAAGGCGCGTGCGTCCATGCCGATGGTGGCCTCGCGGTCGTACATGGCCAGCGTGGACCAGCGCGCGCGCGGCTGCAGGCCCCAGCCGATATGCGACATGGCGTAGGCCTCCGGATCGTTGAAGGAGGCCATGTAGTCGCTCAGCAGGTCGGCGTCGAGGCCGCCTTCGATATGCGTGACATAGCCGTTGCGCACGGTGATGTCGACGGGCGCCTGCACATAGGACTTCATCGGCAGCAGGATGTCGCCGCGGTCGAGCACGATGCGTCCGCTGGTGCCGCCCTCGTTCGGCCAGGTCAGCACGAAGCCGCTCGGCCAGTGGTCCCAGCGCCCGGGCTTGTCGACGAAACCGTACTCGCTGATGGCCGGGAACTCGCCCAGCGCGCAGCGCAGGTCAGTGCCGGCGCCGGACGTGATGTGCATTTCCCCGGCGCGCCCGAGCCGCGCGGTGGCGGCCATGACGCGCGCGCGGTCGTCCTCGGTGGGCACCAGGCGCACCAGCACTTCGGGCGGCTCCACCGCCAGCAGGATCTTGGTGCCGCCGGACAGGATCTCGTGCTGCTCGGGCGAGAACAGCAGCGTCATCAGGTCCAGCACCAGGTCGCTGGCCTTGAGCGCGGCGATGGCGGCCGGGTTGCCGGTCAGCGGCGTGGTGCCGAGATAGGCCAGCGCGTCGCGGCTGAGCGCGCGCTCGCCGTTGACGGGCGGCAGGTCGAGCCGGTTGACGATGGCGCCCATCGACGCCGCCGCCAGTTGCGCGGTGCGCAGCGTCTGCGGGTGGGTGGCGGCGCCGGTCAGCACCGTGACGGTCTGTCCGGGCTGCAGCCTGGACAAGGTGAGCACCTGGCGCCAGGCCTGGGTCAGGTCGTGATCGCTTACGGGCATGGTTTCTCCTTGGTTGGCGGTGGCGCGCTCAGGCGGCGGCCTGGTCGCACACGAGCGGCGCGCCGAGGAAATCGCCGAACGCGCGATAGAAGCCGGCCTCGTCGTCCCACGGGATCATGTGGCCGGCATCGGGCACGCGCGCCACCAGCACGGCGGGCAGCAGGCCGCGGATCTCCTCGATATCTTCCGCGCGGATGACATCGCCGCGGCCGGCCACCATCAGTAGCGCGGGCACGCGCAGCGCCGGCAGGTCGGCGTGGATATCGTCGCGATGGAAGTCCTCGAAGCTGGCCACCACCGCGCGTTCGTCGCAGGTATGCAGCCACTCGGCGCGCAGGCGCAACTGGTCCTGCGTCCAGGTCGGGCAGAAGCGCCGCATGCCCTCGGCATCGATGCCCTGCCGCGCCAGGCGGATCGAATCGACATACCAGGGCAGTTGCGACGGATAGGCGCGGCGGCCCGGACCGGACACCGGCGGGTCCACCATCACCAGGCGGGTCAGCCCGGCGGGATTGGCGCGCGCGGCACGGATGCCGATGCGCGCGCCCATCGAGTGGCCGACGATGGCGTAGCGCGCAAGGCCGAGTGCCCGGGCAAAGGCAAGCACATCGGCGGCCTGCGCATCGAGGCCGTAGTCAAGCGTATCGCCCGCGGCCGACAGGCCGCGGCCGCGCACATCGAGGACATAGGTATCGAAGTGCTGGCCGAACCGTTCGCCGACGAAGCCCCAGGTGACGGCCGGGCTGGTGATGCCGGGCACGATGATCACCGCGTCGCGCTGCGCGCGCGCGCCGGCGTTGCCGCCGTAGCGCAGGTAGTGCTGGCGGATGCCGTTGGCGGACACGTTTCCGCCGTAGAGAAACTCGCTCATGGCTGGCTCTCTCGCGCTCAGTAGGCGCCCGACAGCAGCGCGCCCGCGCCGGGCACCACCGGTTCGAGATCGAGCTGCCTGAGGATGGCGTAGGTGGTGGCGATGGCGGCGGTGATGACAGGCTTGCCGGTCATGGCTTCCACCTTGGCCACGGCCGGCAGCGAGGGCATCTGCACGCAGGCGGACAGCACGATGGCATCCACGTCCTTCGTGTTCATCTGCGCGACGATGCCCGGCAGGTTCGCAGGGTCGTGGCGGCCTACCTCCAGGTTGTCCGCGATCTCCAGCGCGCGCCAGTCCACCACCTCGTAGCCCTCATTGCGGATGTAGTCCACCACGAGCTCGGTCAGTGGCTTCATGTACGGCGCGACCACGGCAATGCGCTTCGCACCGATCACCTTGAGCGCGTCCACCAGCGCGCCGGCGCTGGTGATCACCGGCGCATCGGCGCCATTGGCCGCGGTATGGGCCTGCAGGCGCTTCTCGGAGACGCGGTGGTAGCCGTGTCCCATCGCCATGATCGCCACCAGGCAGGCGTAGCCCAGCACGTCGACGCGCGCGTCGCTCAGCTCCAGCGCGCAGCGGTCGGATTCGGCGTCCATTGCCGCCAGCTCTTCCTTGACCACTTTCTTCATGCGCATGCGGCTGGAATGGAAGGTGAAGCGTTCGGGCCGAACCAGCTGGCGCGCCGCGAGCATCGCCGGGATTTCGGTTTCCATCGTGGTGTTCGAGCTCGGCACGATCTGGCCGATACGGAAATTTTTCTGCACTGTCGACTCCATCATCCATCTGTTTTGTCCACCCGCCCAGGCGCTGCGCTTGCGTGGCCAGCTCCTTGCACGGCGGCCCGGCGGCTTGCCAGCGCCCCGGTACCTTGCGAACGATTGTAGTGTACACACTGTAATTTCACAACAAATCAATGCGCCGCGCGTGCCGCACTTATTCAGTGCTCGCTTAACGAAATGATGCCTGAAAACGGGCATATTTTCCCGTGTACAGTGCAATACACCGCTGCAATCACATCCGGATAAGGGTTTTCCATAGGACGCGCATATCGTTCCTTTACTTCCATTTTTATGGTGTGTACACTTGATTTCACCAACTGGCCGAAAGGCCGCTCCAGACCCACATACATCGCCAGGAGAAATATCGTGCAAGGCAAACCACGGATCGCAATCATCGGGGCCGGACTGGGAGGGACCGCTGCCGCGGCGCTGCTGCAGCGCAGCGGCTTCGAGGTCAGGCTGTATGAGCAGGCTCCGGCGTTCTCGCGTCTGGGCGCGGGCATCCATGTGGGGCCCAATGTGATGAAGATCATGCGCCGCATCGGCATCGAGGATGCGCTCAACCAGATGGGCTGCCACCCGGATTTCTGGTACAGCCGCGACGGGCAGAGCGGCGAAGTGGTCGCGCAGATCCCGCTCGGCGACTACGCGCTGTCGCACTACGGGGCCAGCTACCTGACCGTGCACCGCGGCGATTTCCACGCCCTGCTGACCGAGGCGGTAGCGCCGGGCACGCTCCTGTTCGACAAGAAGCTCGACAGCGTGGAAGACCTGGGGCACGCGGTACGCCTGCGCTTCACCGATGGCACGGTGGACGAAGCCGATATCGTGATCGGCGCGGACGGCATCAATTCGCGCATCCGCGAGACCTTGCTGGGTGCCGAGCCGCCCCGCTACACCGGCTACGTGGCGCACCGCGCCGTGTTCCCGATCTCGCGCGTGAAGGGCTTCACGCACGACCGCTGCACCAAATGGTGGGCCGACGACCGTCACATGATGGTCTACTTCGACACCGGCAAGCTCGACGAGATCTACTACGTGACCGGCGTGCCCGAGCCCACCTGGGACCTGAGCAAGAGCTGGCTGCCGAGCAGCATCGAAGAGATGCGCGCTGCCTTCGACGGCTGGCACACAGGGGTGCAGTCGCTGATCGAGGGCACGGTGGAAGTCACCAAGTGGCCGCTGCTCGAGCGCGACCCGCTGCCGTTGTGGAGCCGCGGCCGCCTGGTGCTGCTGGGCGACGCCTGCCACCCGATGAAGCCGCACATGGCGCAGGGCGCGGCCATGGCGATCGAGGATGCCGCCATGCTGACGCGCTGCCTGGAGCAGACCGGACTGTCGGACTTCGGCACGGCCTTCTCGCTGTACGAGGCCAACCGCGCCGCGCGCGCCAGCAAGGTGCAGCTTGTTTCGCACAACAATACCTGGCTGCGCGCCAACGAGAACCCGGACTGGTGCTTCGGTTACGATGTGTTCAACGTGCCGCTGGCGCAAGCCGGGCAGGTGGCGATCGCCGCCTGAGCCAGATCCGGCAATACCGCCAGGCCCCCGGGGCCTCCGGCCGCACATGCCTGCCCACGTCGCATGCATGGCGCCGGAGCCGGGGACCGGGCCTCGCAGAGTGATGTTCTGGAACGCCCCCGCCCCACTGGAATGCACACGCCCCGCCCCCTCACCCTCCGGGTCAACCGGACCACGCACCTGCTCGATGCCGAGGTCGACCCCGACACGCCGCTGCTCTATATCCTGCGCAACGACCTGGCATGCAACGGCCCCAAGTATGGCTGCGGGCTGGGCCAGTGCGGAGCATGCACGGTGCTGGTCGACGGCGTCGCGGCACGCTCGTGCGTGATCCCGGTCAAGGCCGTGGCGCAGCGCGCGGTGACCACGCTCGACGGATTGGGCACGCCGGAGCGGCCCGACCCCGTGCAGCAGGCCTTTATCGACGAGCAGGCGGCGCAATGCGGCTACTGCCTGAACGGCATGATCATGACCGCCAAGGCGCTGCTGTCGGAGAACCCGTGTCCCGATGAAGCGCAGATCCGCGAGGCGCTGCGCTTCAACCTGTGCCGCTGCGGCACGCATGTGGAAATCCTGCGCGCGGTGCAGCGCGCCGCCGTGCTGCTGCGCCAGGCTGCCGGACCGGAAGGCGCGCCATGAGCGGGCGCGACGAGATCGTCGCCGGCCAGGCCGGCGCGGCGCCCTGGATGCCACCGGAAGCAGCGGATTGCCTCGCCTGCCATATGGTGCGGCCCCCGCAGCTTGCGTGGCAGGCCGACACCCTGCGCAGCGCCCGGCTGGTCGATTGCGATGAGGCCGCCGCGCGCGCGGTGGCCGGCGTGGCCGCGGTGGTGCGGCGCGCGAACTTTCTCGGCATTGCCGCCGGCACCGCGCAGCAGGCGGCCCAGGCTGCCAGCGCATTGCGCGCACGCTGGCGCGCGCCGGATACCGGCAAGCCGGAGCTGCGGCCCGGCGCCCGCGTGATCGCCGCGCACGGCGATGCCGCCCAGGCCACGGCGAGCGCCGCGGGCGGGAGCACGCAAGACTACCGCTGGCCGTTGGCCGGCACGCAGCCCGGTGGCTGCACCGCCATTGCCGACTGGCGCGGCGGCGCGCTGCGCGTCTGGCTGCCCAGCCGCACGCCCGGCGCCCTGCGCGCCGAACTGGCCGCGCTGCTTGGGATCGGCGCGGACCGCATCACGCTGGTCTGCTGGCAGGCCATGGACGATGGCGCGTCCGGCGAAGACCCGCTTTACGCCCACCATGCCGCCGCCGACGCAGCGCTGATGGCCCACGCCGCCGGCCGCCCGGTGCGCGTGCGGGTGCAGGCGCATGAACTCGGCGCCACGCAGGCGTGGGCCGGCATCCATCTGCAAAGTGCATGGGCGAGCGATGGCCAGATCACGGCCTATGCTGCCGATGCCACCATTGACGCGCGCCACAGCGCGGCGCTGGCAAGTGCGCCGCCGCTGGCGCTCTGGCTGACCGGCACGCCGTCGCCGGTCAGCGAGATCCGCCCCGATGCGCATGGCGGCGATGCGCAACCCGACGCGAGCGACGCCATCCTGCCACCCTACCGTTTCGCCAGCCTGCGCGTGACACAGGCCGACGCGCCGGGCCAGCCGCCCGCCGCGGCGCCGGAGGAACAAGCAGGACAGACGGCGCGCGCGCACGTCTTCGCGCGCGAATCGCATCTGGACGAGATCGCGGCCGCCAGTGCGCAGGATCCGGTGGCATTGCGCCTGCGTCATCTCGAAGACGCTCGCGGCGCCGCGCTGGTCGGCCGTGTCGCCGCCCAGGCAGGCTGGCAGCCGCGCGCCACGCGCGCGCCAGGCAGCGGCAATGTGCGGCGCGGGCGTGGCTTCGCCTACGCCAGCACCATCGACGCCGGCGACGCCCATGCCGGGCGGAGCTGGTCCGCATGGGTGGCGGACGTCGAAGTCGACGCGGCCACGGGCGAGGTTAGCGTGACCGGCATCACGCTGGGGCACGACGGCGAAGCGGCGGGCAAGCCTGTCCCCGCCGACGCGCCGGCACTGCAGCAGCAAGCCATGCGCGCCGCGCGGCGCCTCACCGCCGGCGGCGGCTTTGACAGCTGGGGAGAGACGCAGGACTTGCAGGAGGATCACCTGCCGGCGCTTGCCGACGCGCCCTTGCCCACCGTGCGCGTCGCCGGCACGCTCGGCCCTGCGACCCTCGGCACCGGCGCGGCGACGACACTGCCGGCCGCGCCCGCCGTGGCCAATGCCATCTTCGACGCAACCGGCGTGCGCCTGCGCGAGCCGCCCTTCAGCGGCGAACGCCTGCGCGCCGCGCTGGCCGCGCAGGCAGGCGGCACGGATGCGCGCGGCGCCAGGCGCAAGCGCAACTGGCTGCTTGCCGCCGCAACCACCGCGGCGACGACCGCCGCCGGCCTGATCGCAACCGCCATGCCCTGGCGCGCGCCGATCGCGCCGGTGGCGCCGCCTGCGCCCGGCTTCTACTCGGCGGCCACCATCGAACGCGGCCGCCTGGTGGCCGCCGCCGGCGACTGCGCGGTCTGCCACACGGCGCCCGGCGGCGTGCGCAACGCCGGCGGGCTGGCGCTCGATACGCCGTTCGGCACCATCTACAGCACCAACATCACGCCGGACCCGGAAACCGGTATCGGCAACTGGTCCTACGCCGCCTTCGAGCGCGCCATGCGCGAGGGCATCCACCGCGACGGGCGGCATCTGTACCCGGCCTTTCCGTACACCGCCTTCGCCAAGGTCAGCGACCCCGACCTGCAATCGCTCTACGCCTACCTGATGGCGGCCGAGCCGGTGCGCGCCAGGGCGCCGGAAACGGCGCTGGCCTTCCCCTACAACCTGCGCCCGCTGATGGCCGGGTGGAACCTGCTGTTCCATCGCGCCAAGCCCTTCGAAGCCGACCCCGCGCGCAGCGCGCAATGGAACCGCGGCGCCTATCTGGCCGAAGGCCTGGGGCATTGCAGCGCCTGCCATTCGCCACGCAATGCGCTGGGTGCCGAGCGTGGCGGCCGCGCTTACCTCGGCGGCGGCGAGGCCGAAGGCTGGGAGGCGCCCGCGCTGAGTACGCTGTCGCGCGCGCCAGTGCCGTGGACCGAGCAATCGCTGTTCGCATACCTGCGCCAGGGCTACGCGCCCCATCACGGCGCGGCGGCGGGACCGATGGCGCCCGTCGTCGAGGAGCTCGCGCTGTTGCCGGAAGAGGATGTGCGGGCTATCGCGCACTATGTCGCGTCCTTCGGCGAGAACGCGCCGGACGCGGCGCAGGCAGCCACGCAGGCCGCGCTGCTCGAGCAGCGCAGCGCCGCTGCCGCGCGCGCGCTCGCCGGGCCGGCGCAGCGCCTGTACCAGAGCGCCTGCGCGGTGTGCCACCAGGGCGAGCAGGGCATCCGCCAGTTCGGCATCAAGCCTTCGCTGGCGCTCAATACCAATCTGCATGGCGACAAGCCCGACAACCTGATCCGCGTGCTGCTCGACGGCATCCCGGCGCCGGCGGCCAGCGCGCTGGGCTATATGCCGGCGTTCGGCGACAGCCTCGACGACGCCCAGCTGACGCAACTGGTGCACTACCTGCGCGCCCGTTTCGCCCCCGACAAACCCGCCTGGGACAACGTCGACGAGACGCTGGCCAGGGCCCGCGCCACGCCTTCGCACTGAGAAGCACTATCGAGGCGGTCCCGGCTTCGCCGCACGGCCATGGCAGGTACGGCTTGCCTGCGGCAGTCACGCCTGGCCTGGACCGCTTCGCTTGACCCTGATAGCGCCTCCAGGCGGGAAAACCCCGAGGAGAAAACCACGCCCTCGCCCTTGCACGCCTGTTTCATGTAGCTTACGCTGAATGATCATGTAGCAGGCACTACATGAGTGCGGCGTGAAGGAAAGCGGTGCCGGCCCTGCACAAGGACGGCGCCACGGCAGACGGCCAATGTGCCCTGCGGCCCGCATCACGGCGCTGCCAGGCCGGCGGCCCGCATCAAACCATAAGAAAACGACCCAGCCATCACTGCACAGGCGCTGGCCCGCAGCTTGCATAGCAAGACGGCGGCCCGCCGCCGGCAGCACTGGCGAAGACACCCAACGGCAGACAACGGTAGAAAACAAAGGAGTGAACATGTCGTATCAGTATCAAGACGGCGCGGCGGGCGTACTGCCCGCCGCGTCCCGGCCCGACGTCTACCGCAAGGTGACGTGGCGCCTGATCCCGTTCTTCTGCGCCTGCTATCTCGCAGCCTATCTCGACCGCATCAACGTCGGGCTGGCCAAGCTGCAGATGCTCGACGACCTGCACTTCAGCGAGACGGTCTATGGCCTCGGGGCCGGCCTGTTCTTCGTCGGCTACATCCTGTTCGAGGTGCCGAGCAACCTGGTGCTGCAGAAGGTGGGCGCGCGCCTGTGGATCGCGCGCATCATGATCACGTGGGGCCTGCTGTCCGGCGCGACCATGTTCGTCACCACGCCGACCCAGTTCTACGTGCTGCGCTTCCTGCTGGGCGCGGCCGAGGCGGGCTTCCTCCCCGGCGTGCTGCTCTACCTGACCTACTGGTTTCCCACCCACAAGCGCAGCAAGATCATCGCCCTGTTCATGATGGGCCTGCCCCTGGCGAGCATGATCGGCAGCCCGCTGTCTGGCTGGATCATGACGGCGTTCGCCGGCGTGCACGGCTGGGCCGGCTGGCAATGGCTGTTCTTCCTGGAAGCCATTCCCTCGGTGCTGCTGGGCGTGATGGTGTTCATCTACCTGCCCAACGGCATTGCCGACGCCAAATGGCTGCAGCCCGACGAGAAGCGTGTCCTGCAGCGCAACCTGGAGTCCGACGTGCTCACGGAAAGCAGCCATTCGCTCAAGGCGGCCTTCACCGACCGCCGCGTGTGGATGCTGGGCCTGATCGACATGTGCCTGCTCATGGGCACCTACTCGATCGGCTTCTGGATGCCCACCATCATCCGCGACACCGGCGTGGCCAGCCCGCTGCATATCGGCCTGCTCACGGCCATCCCGCACGCGGTGGCGGTCGTGGCGATGCTGCTCAACGGCGCCCATTCGGACAAGACCCGCGAGCGCCGCTGGCATATCGTGATCCCCATCCTGGCGGGCGCGGCCGGCCTGGTGGGCAGCACCTTCGTCACCGGCTCGGCCTCCGCCACCGTGATGATGCTGACCCTGGCCAACGTGGGCATCGTGGCGACCTTCCCGGTGTTCTGGTGCCTGCCGTCGACGTTCCTGAGCGGCACCGCGGCCGCCGCCGGCATCGCGCTGGCCTGCTCCATCGCCAACCTCGGGGGCTTCGCGGCCACCTACCTGCTGGGCTGGCTGAAAGACACGTTCCACAGCCCCAGCGCCGGCCTGATCCTGTTCGCCGGCTGCCTGCTGGGCGCCTGCTTCCTGGTGCTGGCCATGCCAGCCAGGGTGGTCAACCGCTAAGCCGCGGCGACACGGGCGGCGCGCGGACATTGAGCCGCGCGCCGCTTATCCGTACCATGCTGCCCATGCAAAGCGGGAACATGGTATGACTCTCAAGACTCTGGACGGCGCGCTGGCCCTGCTGACCTACTTCACGGTGCGGCAGCCCACCTGGGGCGTGCGCGAGCTGGCCAAGCACAGCGGGGTGCACCACGCGGTGGTGCACCGCGTACTGGCGACCTTCGCCGCCAACGGCTTCCTGGTGCAGGACGCGGCCAGCGGCAAGTACTCACTGGGGCTGCGGCTGTTCGAGCTGGGCCAGGTGGTGCGCAAGACCTTCTCGCCGGCCGAGGTAGTGCAGCCGGTGCTGGAAAAGCTTGCCGCGCAAAGCGGCGAGACGGTATTCCTGTCATGGCTGGACGGCCATGAAGGCCTGTGCGTGGGCATGGTGCAAGGCCAGCACCAGCTGCGTTTCTCGATCGAGCTGGGCCAGCGGTTCCCGCTGCATGCGGGTGCCCATGCCAAGGTCATCCTGGCTTTCCAGGACGACACCTTCCGCGCCCGCGTGCTCGCGCACGCCAGCGACCCCGCGCATGCGCAGCCGGGCCTGGCCACGACGGATCCGGCCGTGATCGAGCCCCAGCTGGCGGAGATCCGCGCGCAGGGCTGGGCCCACACGCGCGGCGAGGCAGCCGCCAGCGTAGCCGGGCTCGCCTTGCCGCTGTGGTCGCGCGACCACGGCGCGGTGGTCGGCTCGCTGGCCATCGCCGGGCCGCAGCAGCGCCTGGATGAAGAGGCGGTGCCGCGCATGCTCGATGCCCTGCGCGACGCCAGCCGGCGGCTCGAGGAAGTCGTCGGTTTCGGACGCTAGGGTCTGCTCAGCGCGCCCACAGCGCGCGTGCCACCGCATCGCCCGCCGCGCCGCCGCCGAACACGCGCTGGCCGATGGCGAAGCCAAGTTCGCGGTAGCTCTCCCACTGCGCCTCGTCGAAGAACTGGTCGCTGGTGGGTTCCTGCGGAAAGGCCGGATGGCTGCCACCGTATTGCCGCACGTCCGCCGGTGCGCTGGCGACCTGGCAAGGCTTGAGCAGGACGATGCGCGTCACCGGCCTGCGTGTGGCGGCAGGCTCGTCGGCGCGATAGACATCGAGCAGCAAGGCGCATTTCTCGCAGGCCGCGGCGCGGGCCTGCGGCGTGAAATCCGCTGGCGTGCCGAACACGCTGCCGAGCACGGGATCCCCGGCGGCGGCGGTGTCGACCACGATCTCCAGCCCCATGTCGATGCGCGCCAGGCGGATCAGGTTGGCAAGGTCGCCGAACTGGTAGTTCGGATCCGCCCCGCAATCGCACAGCACGATCATCGACACCGCGCGCTCCGGCCGCAGCAGCTCATACACCGCGGTGTTCTCGAAATGGCCGCCGTCCGACAGGTACTGCCAGCCGCGGCGGGTGCCGTGAAAGCGCGCGCTCAGCTCGCAGGCCAGGTAGTAATGCGTGCGGAACAGCGAGATGAAGGCACCCAGCCAGGGCCGGTCGGGGCGGTCGTCCTGCACGCGGTCGCGCTCGGCACCGCCGGCGCGCGGTGCGCTGCCCGCATCGAGCGGATAGGACGGCCACCACGTGCCCAGGCGCAGGTTGGCCAGGCCCAGCAGCAGCGAGGTACCAAGTGTGGTGGAGCGGCCAAGGCCGGTGGAGATGGCCGCGCCCGAGGTGGCGATCCAGTCGCCAAGCGTGCGCGCCTGCGAGAGTTCGCTGCCGCCGGCCTTGTGCGTTTCCGGAAAGTAGCGCTGCCCGTCCACCGTGAAGCGCACGAAGGCGTCGGCGGGCAGCCCGCGCGCCGTGGTGGCCGGCAGCGTGAACGGCCCGGGCGCGATGCACAGCGGCTTGCCCTTGCGGTCGCGCTGCACCAGTTGTTCGGCCGGATCCACGGTCAGGTTGAGCGTGATGTTGATCAGGTGCAGCGGCGCCAGCATGGCGGGATCGTAGTAGGCGTTCAGGCTGAGCGGATCGCCATCGGCGGGCTCGGCGACGCTGAGGCGGGCGCGCTGGATGGCGTGCTGGCGCGCCGCCGTTCCCTCGCCCGCGGCAGGCGCGAAGCGCTGGCCGTTGGAGCCGCCAAGGTAGGCGCGCGTCAGCCGCGCCGAGTAGAACTGCTGCAAGGTCGACAGGTTCAGGAAGCCGGCGAAACGCCCGGCGATCAGCGTCAGCCCGAGCGCCAGGGCGCTCAGCGTGCCCAGCACAGGCGTGGTGTAGGCATTGCCGAACACCAGCCAGTCGACCGGCTCGCCGCCATTCCAGCGCACCCACAGGACCAGCCACGACCACAGCACGAAGACCAGCATCGCCACCACGGCCGCGGCGATGCCGGCCAGCAGCGATACCGGCAGCCGCGACAGCCAGCCGGTCACGCCAGCCTTGCCGTCGCCGCCCTTGCCGTCGACCAGGCCCGCGCCGTAGCGGATCAGCCAGACCACGCCGCCCAGCAGCCCGGCCGGGCCGAGTGCGCCCCAGGGATGTCCGGTGGACTGCGTGTACAGGTAGAACGTGCGCGCCACGGTATCCGCCACGCCCAGCGCCGCCAGCCATAGCACGGTGCCAACGGCGCCGCTGAGCAAGCGCGTGGCACGCACGCGGTAGGCCTGCACGGTGGCCGGCCGCACGCGGCACAGCGCAAAGCAGCAGGCTACGCCGAGCAGGGCCAGCACCGCCGCGCCCAGCAACAGGCAGGCCACCGCCAGGCCAGGCCCCATGCGGTGCAGCCATGCCGCCAGGCCCAGCATCACGACGCCCGCCAGCGCGGCCAGGCGCGTGGCCAGGCTGTCGAAGCGCAGCGCCGGGCGCGCATCGGCGGGATGCGGGTAGACCAGCCAGTACGCCACGGCAGGCGGCACCGCGAACAGCAGCAGCGCGGCCAGCGGCAGCCACATCAGTTCACTCCACCAGATCGCCAGGCCGCCTTCGTTGAAGACCTGCCGTGCGTCATGCAGCAGGTCCATCTCGTGCCGGCCCAGATCGATATAGGTGCCCACGGCCAGGTGACGCAGCAGCGCGAGTACCGCCAGCAACAGCAGCAACGCGCTGCCGATCACGTATTGCATGGCGAACCAGTTGCGCACCACCAGCGATGCCGCGTACAGCGAGTCGCCGGCGCCGGTCGGCGTCAGGTAGCGCCCGTTCTCGCGCAGCCACGCCACCGCGGCGCGGCCGGGATCGCCGGCGTACGACACCGAGGAACGGATGCGCCCGGGTGGCTCCTGCTGCAAGGTTCGGTAGGCCAGCGTCGCGGCCTCGACGCCGTTGGTGCCTGGCTTCAGGCGGCCCGGCACGAACAGGCTGCAGAAGAAGGCGCCGAGGTAGCCGCCGCCGCTGACGGTGGAGAGGTAGTCGAACTGGCCGAGCAGCGAGGCGGTGGCCGGCACGGCGGCAGGCTCGATGGCGTCGGGACCGTCGCCCTCCTGCACATCGGCGCGCGCCGCCCCGGGCGGCGGCGCGTGCGCGGCTTCGTGCCCGGCTTCGTGCCCGGCTTGGTGCGGCGTGGCGCCGGCCTGCCCCGCCAGCGCCGGCGGCGGCGCCTTGGCCAGCGCCTGCATCACGCCCAGGCAGAAGGTGGCGCTGCGGATGCCGCCGCCGGACAGGGCCAGCGCCCAGTTGCCGTCGCCGTCGCGCATCCGCCTGGCGATACCGAGTTGCCGGCGCCGCCGCGCGATGCGCGCCGATTCGTCACCGGAAGGCTGGTCTTCGGCTGGCATGCGGCTCTCCCTCGCAGATACCCGCCCCAGTATAGGCAACGCCACCTTGTATCCAAGTCCGCACGCAGCCAGGCTTGTACCATTTCAACAGCATCATGCAGCCGCATGTGGCCACTTCCGCGCCGGTGGTGGGCGTGGCGCTGACCGCGCAATCGGTGGTCTCGGGCAGCGCCACCAGCGCCAACCACGAGATCGACATCGCCGAGGCGGTGCGCTTCTGCGTGGAAGTGGCCAAGCGCTTCGGCCAGGACAAGTGCCGCTTCTTCAACGCGGTGGAGTGGGACAAGATCCGCGCGATCTATCCCGACATGACGGCCTTCCAGCGCGCCGGCACGGCACGCTGAAGACCGGCGCCTGCCGGCGCGAGGCCGCGCTGGTGGCGCCGTGCGTGCGGCAGGCCACATGGAGGATGTTCAGAGCGCCCGCTTCAGTGTATGGTTGCGCACCTGACGCGGTCCCAGCCCCAGCGGCTATTCTTTTTGCATGAAGTCCTGCCTCAACGCCCCCGCCAGCGCGCCGCTGCTGCGCTGCCTGTCCATCCTCGCCGCCTGCGCCGCGCTGACGGCGCTGACGGGCTGCGAACGCGAGCAGCCGGCACCGGCTGCCCCGGCGGCGGCCGACGCCTCGACCGCGCGCGCCGACGATGCCGGCCAGCCCGACGACTCGCCCGCCTTCGCTCCGGCCCCGCTGGCGCGCCCGCTGGTGGCGCTGCGCGGGCTATCCAGCATGGCGGACGTGCAGGCTGCCTGGGGCAAGCCGCCCAATATCACGCCCAACCAGGAAGAATGCGGTACGGCACTCGACGAAGAGAACCTGGTGGACTACCGCTACCCGGACGCGCTGATCGAAGTGGGCCGCAGCGGCGACGCCGTGATCCGTTCCCTGCACGGCATTCCGGCGGGACTGACGCTCAAGCTCGAGGGCCACGACATCGCCGCGACCACGACGCTCAGCGAACTCAACTCGGCCCTGCGCAAGAACCCGCGCTGGAAAATGGCGGAGGCACCCGGCAAGGTGCGCAGCCCGGCCGACCGCGACGAAGACGATCCGCTCGAGCACCTCGCCTACACCACGCTGTACACGCTGGATGGCGACGGCGACCAGTACCGGCTGTATTTCCTTGGCGAGCGGCTGGTCGGGTACGCCTACTGGGTCGGCTGCTAGCGCAGGCGGATCGCTAGGACGTGCGCGGGGCGGGCTCCCGCGCGGCGAGGTCGTCCGCGGCGGACGCCGCGTCGTGCAGGCGTTTCCATTCGTCGAAGCCGCCGGCCAGCGCCCACGTGTTGAGATAGCCCGCGCCTTGCAGCCGCTCGGCCAGGATGGCGGCGGACACCTCGTTCGGACATGCGCAGTAGATGACGATCTCGACGTTGGCCGGATGGGTCGACAGCAGGTCCAGCGGCGCGTGCAGATCCATCGTCAGCGCACCGGGAATCCTTTCGATGGCTTCGGTGCGCACGTCCACCACCAGCGGGGAAGCGTCGCCCTGGCGCCGCGCCTCGAGCTCGCCCACCGTCATGCGGCGCACCAGGCGGGTCCGGCGCAGCAGCCGCACCCGCCGCACGAACTTGTACGCGACGAAGGCCGCGAAAGCGGCCAGCACCACCGCCACCGCCACCGGGCCATAGGTGCTGAAGGCAAGCAGGATGGCTTCCACGAAATCGGTAAACACCACGCCGATCAGCAGCGCCCCGCCGGCCCACACCAGCGCGCCCAGCGCATCGTAGAACAGGAATATCGCGAACGGCGTGGCGGTCATGCCCGCCATGGCGGTGGACAGCGCGCCGGCGCCCGGCAGCAGCTTGGAGAACACCAGGCTGCGCGGGCCCACGCGCAGATACAGCGACTGCGTCTGGCGGATGCAGCTGTCGGGGGAAATCGAGACGCGGCAGATGGTGCGCAGCATCGGCTGGCCCAGGCGCTTGCCGGCAAAGTACCACGCGGTATCTGCAATCAGGCAGGCCAGGATGACCGCCCCCAGCACCAGCCCGATCGACGGCCCGGTGTCGCGCATGCCGAGCGCCCCGGCCACGAACAGCATCGGCACGGCCGGCACCGGCAGCCCGGCCTGCTCGGCCAGCACATTGAGAAACACCAGCATCACGCCGTGGTTCTCAAGCAAGGTCTTCAATTCGCCCAAACTGCCCACGCCACTCTCCGCGCTTTTCTGCCCCTCAACTCAGGCGGCGCGGGCGGGATGCCCGCGCCGGCGGGCATAGGCGTAGTGTGCCACCATGGCGGCACCGTGCGGCGCAGAGTCTTGCATGGCAGCCTCAAAAACCCTGAATGAAAAGCCGCCGGGCCCGATGCACCTCAGGCGTGGGCGCCGTCCTGGAACGTGTCGATCTTGCGTGCCGGGTCGGACGACACGCCGGTGCGATCCCAGCCGGCCAGCTTCTGCGCGCCATCGGAGTACGGGTCCGGCCTGCGCAGCTGGCTGGCGGATGCCACGGGGACGGGCGGCGCGGCGGGGTCGAGGCGCGCGCCGTCGCTGTACACGTCGAAGCGCGACGCGTGGAACGCGTGGAATACATAGCCATAGCGGTCGGCGGACACGGCGCTGTCCCTGGGGCCGGTGGCCTGCGCCGGGATCGCCAGCGTGGCGAGGCCCGCAAGTGCGGCAGACGTCATCAGGAGCTTCAGGCTGGGGGTCTTCATGATGCTCTCCTTCTTGGCGATCGGCGGATCGCAGTATTGCTAGCGAGGCGCAGCGCGTTGCGCTGTTCCGGCCACACGTGAATCGCGCGGTTGAAGACAGATACGCCGCGCGGCGCGCGATGGATGCAGTCAATCGCGATGCCGGTGCGGGTCAGGCTTGCAGGTCAGGCTTGCAGGTCGATCCCGGCCGCGCCGGCCGGGCGCCGGACCAGCCTTCGCCGCTGACTTTTCCCCGGCCAGCAGGCATCATGTCGGCTATCCGTTTCCCGTCCCGCCTTGCCTGTCCCGGAGCCACGCATGCCCGCCCGACCCGCCCTGCAAGACCAGCTGATCCAGCGCTTCGGCCTGCAGGCACATCCCGAAGGCGGCTACTACCGCGAGACCCATCGCGACACCGCGCACGTGGCGCGCGAAGGCAGCCCGGCCGGCGTGGCCACGCACGCCGCTTCCACGGCGATCTACTACCTGCTGTGCGACGAGGCGTACTCCGCCTGGCATCGCATCCGCGCCGACGAGGTTTGGCACTTCTATGCGGGCTGCCCGCTGCATGTGCACGTGCTGGAAGCCGATGGCAGTCTCACCACGCACCGGCTAGGCGATGCGCTTGCGCACGAGGACACGGTGTTCCAGGCGGTAGTCAGGGCGGGTTGCTGGTTCGCCGCCGAGCGCAGCGATCCGGACGGATTCTCGCTGGTCGGCTGCACGGTGGCGCCCGGCTTCGAATTCAGCGAATTCGAGCTGGCCGACGCCGCCAGCCTGCAGAAGGCACACCCGCGCCACGCCGCGCTGATCGCGCGGCTCGCGCCTGCCGTGGCGGGCTGAACACGCGTGGCGGCGACGCCGGCGCCGAATACCCGCCGAGTACCCGCCGAATACCCGCAGAGTACCCGCCGGGTACCGGAACGATTCCCAACCCTGCCGTACTTTCCCGAGAGCCTTGGCTATGAAATGGTTGTCCCTCGCAGCGGTCGCGCTGGTGGCGCTGGAGCATGTCTACATCATGGTGCTGGAGATGTGCCTGTGGGACAAACCCCGCGGCATGCGCGCCTTCGGGCTGACGCAGGAATTCGCCACCGCGACCCGGGCGCTGGCGGCCAACCAGGGGCTCTACAACGGCTTCCTTGCCGCCGGGCTGCTGTGGGGCCTGGCCAGCGCGGCGGTGCCGGTGCAGTTGTTCTTCCTGGGCTGCGTGCTGGTGGCCGGCGTGTTCGGGGCCTGCACGGCGAGCCGGAAGATCCTGTGGATTCAGGCCGTGCCGGCGGCGGTGGCCATCGGGCTGGTGCTGCTGGCCCGCGCCTGAAAGCTCAGTTCGGCCGGCGGTATGCGTTGTCGATCCACGCCGCCGCGCTGGCCTTGCTCAGCTTGAACGCGGGAGATACGCGCACCTGCGCCAGTTCCGCGCCGAGTTCGTCGCAGGCGCGCAGCACGGCGTAGGGATTGTCTTCGTCGGGCACGATATCGAGCGTCACGGCGATGCGGGCCGTGTCGGTATCCACCATCACGCTCTTGTGCAGCATGGCGTGGAGTTGCTGTTCGTGGCGGCGCAGCACCTCGGAGGCAGTCTTGACCAGGGTCGAGAACGCACCGGTGTCCAGCGGCTTGGGATTCTTCTTGTCCCGGCCCATGGTCCACGGGCCCACCAGGGCGGGCTCGGGCTCGCCGTCCTTGATCATGGCCACGGCCCAGCCGTCGTCGTCCTCGTTCTTGATCACGCGGGCGGTCCAGCCGTCGGCGCGCCACAGGCGGGCTTCCTGGATCTTCTCGGCGTCGTCCCCGGCTTGGTCTTCGGACAGTTCGGGCTGGTCGGTCATGGCGGCATCTGCATCGGAAACAAGGGCGCGATTCTACCCGTCCCGGCCCGTGCCGGCAGTGAGACGGATCCCATACATCGATCCCCTCAAAAGTTGTATTTAATGTCTGCGCACCGCGTCCTATGCTGGGAACGTCGCCGAGACCCCCGTCTTGATGACACCCCTTCGATGTCGCCGCCACCTTGGAACGGCGACGTTTTTTTGTGCGCAGGCGCCGCGCGTGGCACCAAAGCGGGGCCGGCGGCACAAGAAAAGCGCTGGCCGGGCGGGCCGAGGCAGTTTAAGATGCGCGATTATCGAACAACACGCGCGCACCCGCCCAATGGACGCCTCCATTCCCAGCAGCCCTGGCCAGGCACCGGCCGCCACTGTCCGCGTCGCCCGTCCCCAGGCCGACCTTCTCAACAGCTTCGCCGGCGACCCCAATTTCATGCTGTCGCTAGCGCGGGGCCTGAGCGTGCTCGAGGCCTTTTCGGAGCGTAAGCGCCCGCTCACCATCTCCCAGGTCGCGCAGCGCACCCAGCTGTCGCGAGCCTCGGTGCGGCGTTGCCTGTACACGCTGGAGCAGCTCGGCTACGTGAGCCAGCAAGGCGGGCAGTTCGCCCTGCGTCCGCGCGTGCTGCACCTGGGACATGCGTATTTCTCGTCCACGGCGCTGGTATCGCTGGCCCAGCCCATCCTCGACGGCCTGAGCGCGCGGATCCAGCAGACCTCCGCGCTGGCCATCCTCGACGACACCGACATCCTTTACCTGGTGCGCTCGGAAGTGCAGCGCGTACTCACTTATTCGCTCGGCATGGGCAGCCGGCTGCCGGCCTACTGCACCTCGATCGGGCGCCTGCTGCTGGCCCACCTGGCGGAGCCGGCGCTGGAAGATTACTTCGACCACGTCGACCTGCGCCCGCGCACCCTGCAGACCAAGATCTCCCGCCCCGAGCTGGAGGCCAGCTTCGCCAACGCGCGCGAGCTGGACTACATCATGGTGGACGAGGAACTGGAGCCGGGCCTGCGCGCCATCGCGGTGCCGGTGCGGGGGATTTCCGGCAGCGTGATGGCCGGCATCAGCGTCAGCATGAAGGCGACGCAGGTATCCGAGGCGGAGATGGTGTCGCGGCTGCTGCCGCCGATGCGCGAAGCCGCCGTGGCCATCGGCAAGCTGATTGCCGCCTGAGCGGCCCTGCACCGCCTAGCGGTGCAGGCGAGCCGGCCCGAGCATGGCCGCGTCGAGGCCGAAATCCACGATGCGCTGCGGCAGCGGCTTGCCCTGCACCAGCGCCGCGCAGGCCTCGCCCATCGCGGCCGAGGTCTGGATGCCGTAGCCGCCTTGCGCGGCCACCCAGAAAAAGCCCGGGGCCTGGTCGTCGAAGCCGCCCACCAGGTCGCCGTCGGCGACGAAGGAGCGCAGGCCGGCCCAGGTGCGGGCCGGGCGGCGGATTTCCAGCGTGGTCATGTCCTCGATATGGTGGATGCCCAGCGCGATATCCATTTCCTCGGGCTGCACGTCGTGCGGCGACACGGGGTCGGCATTGGCCGGCGAACCCAGCAGCATGCCGGCGTCCGGCTTGAGGTACCAGCTCTCGTCGAAGCACATGAACATCGGCCACCGGGCGATCTCCAGCCCCGCCGGCGGCGCGAACACGAAGGCCGAGCGGCGCTTGGGGGTGAGCCCCAGCGGCCTCGCGCCGGCCAGTCCCGCCACCACGTCGCACCAGGCGCCGGCCGCATTGACCACCACCGGGGCGCGCCAGGTACGCCCGCCCGCCTGCACTTCCCAGATGCCCTGGCTGCGTTCGATGGCGGTAACCTCTGCGTCGCAGACGAGGGCGCCGCCGCGCTGGCGCATGCCGCGCAGGTAGCCCTGGTGCAGGACATGTACGTCCATGTCGGCTGCGTCGGGCTCGAGCACGGCGCCCAGCACCTTCTCCCCGCGCAACACCGGCACCAGGGCGCAGGTGGCGTCGCGGTGCAGGCGCGCGGCGCGCGCGCCGAGCCTGCGCAAGGCGTCGAAATGCTGGTCCAGCTCGGCGCCCTCGCCGGGCTTGCCGATGGTCATGGCGCCGCGCGGGCTGAGCACGGGGTGTTCGGAAAAGCCTGCTGGCGGCGCATCGAAGAACGCGCGGCTGGCCATGGTAAGAGCGCGCACCTGCCGGGGGCCGTAGCTCTCCATGAAGAGCGCGGCTGAACGGCCTGTCGAGTGATAGCCGGGCTGCGCTTCGCGCTCGAGCACCACTACCCGTGCGGCCTGGGCCAGCCAGTAGGCCAGCGACGCGCCGGCAATACCGCCCCCGATAACGAGGAAATCCGCGCAACCCGTCTCTTCCATGCGCTGCCTCCTTGCGCCTGGCCGGTCTTAACCGCGGCTGGCGAGTTCCAGGGAAAACACCAGGCGCTGCAGGAAATTCTCCATGCGGCCGTCCAGGTTGGAGAAGGCGCAGCCGAAATGGTGGATGGCGCTGTCGTCGCGTCCTGCCAGCCAGTGGCCGACTACCTGCAGGCTCAGATCGAGCTTGCCCAGCGGGCCGAAGTCCAGCTTCGCGCCGGCCACCGTGGTGCCGACCGGCAGGTGCGTGGCATCCACCGTCTTCGAGCGCAAGCCTACGCCCGAAAGCGACAGGTCGGCAATGTCGAGCTTGAGCGCGGCGCCGTCCGACATCTTGATGGTGCAGCCGTAGCCCTTGGTGACCAGCGTGCGCGCGCGGAAATGGCGGCGGCGCTGGAAGTGATAGAGCTTCTCCGGGAACGGTGCGACAAACGCCGGGCCGCCCTGGAACTGGGTGGCTTCGGGCGTGCCGATCACGAAGTTCACGGGCACGCCGCGCAGCGAGGCGGAAAACGCGTTCTCGGGCGAGGCCAGCAAGGCCTGCCGCTCCGGCTCGGTGCGGCACCAGTCGAAGACAAAGGTGCGGTTGGCCGGATCGACATGCAGGACCGTGGTAACCATCTCGTGCGCGGTACGCGCCCGCACGTTGATGACGCACTTCTGCCAGGCGAGGTCGCGCAGCACGGTGCCGATCTGCGAGGAATGGGTAAGGCGATAGCGGTCGTCTGGCAACGCGCCCGCGTCTAGCTCGGATTGCTCCGGGGAATCTTGGAGACTCATGAAATCACGCAAACGTCTGTGAGAGGCCTGCGTCGCGCCAGACTGGCTTGCGACGGGAAAACGGGCTGGCCGCGAACATGGAGCGGGCGGCCAGCGCCGCATGTTAAGCGTGGCGCTGGTCGCTGCGCAAGCTCTTGTTCGGTCTACGGCGAAATGTGGCAAAACTTGAGCCAGACTTCCGTGGGGTAGCCTGCCGGGCCGCGTTCAGGCGTCGCCCGCGGCGCCGGGCCGGCCGGTGATGCCCGCCGCCCTGCGCGGGCGCGCAACCCCGCCGCGCGCGGTGGCGCGATGTGCCGGCACGGTCACCTTGGACGGCTCGGCGCCCAGCGATGCCAGCGCCTCGCGGCACAACCAGTCGCGCACCGCGCGCCGCCGTTCGTCGCGCTCGAAGGCCACCGGCGAGAGCAGATGGTAGGAGGAGCCGTCCCGCACGAAGCCGTGCGGCGCGGCAATGCGGCCGTCGGCCATCTCGTCGGCCACCATCAGGCGCGAGGCGATGGCACAGCCGAGCCCGGCCGCGGCAGCCTGGATGCTCAGGTAGAAATGCTCATACCACGCGTCGGCGCCAAAGCGATGCCTGCCGCCGGCAGCCTGTGCCCAGCGCTGCCAGGCGTCGGGGCGCGAGCGCGTGTGCAGGCGCTGCTGCCCGGCCAGGTTCGCGATGCCGGCGCGGCACACCACGCCCACCCATTCCTCGGCCACCTCATGCGTATGCAGCTGCGCGCCGAAGCGGAAATCGTCGCGCCGCAGCGCGAGGTCCACGCCGCTGCGCGCGAAATCGAGCGGACCACCCGCGGCCATCAGGTGCAGCGTGATATCCGGATGCGCCTCGGCAAAGCGAGGCAGCCGCGGAATCAGCCAGCGCATGGCGATGGTGGGCTCGCACGACAACACCAGCGTCTTTTGCCGGCTCTGCGCGCGGATGCGGTCCACGGCGCCGGCCAGCAGCTCGAGCGACTGCGTGGCGGCCGCATGCAGGGCGTGCCCGGCCTCGGTCAGGAACACCGCGCGGTTGCGCCGCTCGAACAGCGCCACGCCGAGCGCGTCCTCGAGCTGGCGGATCTGCCGGCTGACCGCGCCGTGGGTCAGGTGCAGTTCGTCGGCGGCGCGCATGAAGCTCTGGTGCCGCGCCGCGGCCTCGAAGAAACGGATCCAGCCAAGCCAGTGCATGCAGCGCCCCAGTCAATGAGATACGTGAATTTTCCTGACGGAATTGCAGCAGTATAAATCGGTTGTGAGGGACCCGCCCGGCCGGGAGAATGGCGCAATTGCAGCAGTATTTCCTGCGCTTCCGGCTGCACGGGCCGTGCCTCGCGGCATGCCATCACCATCAGGTAACCTCACACGAATATGCACCCGTTCACCGAACTGCTGGCCGTCGCGACCATCACCGTGCTGGCCGTCATCAGCCCCGGCCCCGATTTCGCCATGGTGATGCGCAACAGCTACCTGCACGGCCGTCGCGCGGGCCTGCTCAGCGCACTGGGCATTGCGCTGGGCGTGCAGGTGCACGTGTTCTACACGATGTTCGGGGTGGCCCTGCTGATGGAACATGCCCACGGCCTGCTCGGCGTGGTCAAGGTGCTGGGGGCCGCCTACCTGGTCTGGATCGGCATCCAGACCTTGCGCAAGCGCGCTCCCGCCGCGGCTGCCGCGGCTGCCGCGGCTGCCGATAGCGCGGCCGCGGCGCCCGCGCTGTCGGCGAGCGCGGCGCTCAAGATGGGCTTTCTCACCAATGCGCTCAATCCCAAGACCACCTTGTTCGTGGTGAGCACCTATACGCAGGTGGTGGATGCGGGAACGCCGCTGCCGGTGCAGTTCGGCTACGGGCTGTTCATGTCGCTGGCGCACCTGGCGTGGTTCGGCCTGATCGCCTGCTGCTTCACCACGCCGGGGCTGCGCTGCGCCATGCAGCGCCGCCAGCGCCTGCTGGACCGCGTCATCGGCGGCGCACTGCTGGGACTCGGGCTGGCGCTGGGGCTCGGCAATCTCGCCTGAGATGCGCCGCCGGCCCGGGCCTCAGCCGGTGACGGCAAGCGCGTAGGCCCGCCGGCAGACATGCTGCGCGCCGCCGGGGCGCAGGTAGCTTTGGTAGAGCACGAAGCGCTCGACTGTAAACGGCTCGCCGACCTGGTCCATCTGCGCGGCGCGCCATGCCCGCAGCGCGTTGTCCGGCACCGCTTGCATGCTGCGCGCGAGCGTGATGTGCGGCAGGAAGCCGGCATGCCGGCGGTGTGTGGAGGGTGGGGCCGGCGACTGCGCGCCGGCATCGCCGTCGCAGCCGGCCAGGGCATCCTCGACCGCCGCGTGAAGCGCATCGAGCGCGACGCAGCGTGCGACGCCCGCCCACAGCACGCTCGCGCGGCGGCCACGAAAACATCCGGCCTGCTGCACGCTGAGCGCGAACGGCGTGCACGAGACTGCCTGCAGCGCCTGCTCGATGCATACCGCCGTGTCCTCGTCCCGCTCGCCAAGGAAGTGCAGCGTCAGGTGGACCTGATGCGGGGCTGCCAGGCGAACGCCCGCCACGCGCGGCACGCGCGCGAGCAACGCGTCTGCCAGCACCGCGGGAACTTCGATCGCCACGAACAGGCGTGCCATGCCATTCACCTCTTGTGCGCGCCCTGCCGCGCCGGGCTAGCCCGCCATCCTCTGCGGCGCGCCGCCGGCAGGCACGAAGCGCCGCTGCCGCATCCACTTGGTCACGACCCATTTCTCGCCGGCCTGCACCGGCGCGCCCGCGTGCAGCGTCCTGCCATCGAGCTGGTTGGCCGCATCGCAATATTCAAAGTACACCGCATTGCCCTTGCGCGGCGAAACCGCGAAGCCGATTTCGGGGAAGGCGGTCTCGCCACCGGCCGGCACGTCGTTGAGATACACCACCAGGGTGCTCACGCGCTGCCCGCTGCGCGCCAGCGAAGCCTGGTTGGCCGCGTTGGTCGGCATCAGGAAATCGTAGTGCGGCGTACTCTGCGCGCCCACCCCGTAGCGCAGCACCTGCAAGCCTTCGCCGTTCTCCACGGGCAGTTGCATCAGCACGGCGATGCGCTGGTCGAGCCGCGCGACCAGCGCATTTTCCTGCAGGCGAAAGAACATGCCATGGCTGGAGCGGTCGTCGCTGACCACGGTGAAGCCGGTCGAGGGATCGACGGTGGTGGAAGGCGCCAGGCGCGGCTGCGCCATGGCCACCAGCGCATCGCATTCGTCGTGGCTCAGCACGCCCTCGAGCACGGCGATCACCGGCCGGTCCATGCGCGACAGCACGCGCACGTCGCGATCGGCGGCGCGCAGCAGCGAACCCGGCCCCAGGCGCGCGCCGGGCGCCGCCGGCCTGGGCCGGGGCATGGTGATGCTGTCCTGCGGCGCGGGGCAGCCGTCGCGGCGCGCGCGCGCGAACGCTGCCACCAGTTCTCGCGCGACCAGCGCATCGTAGCCCTGCGCGCAGAGCGCCTGCGCCAACTTGTCTGGCGCCCCGCCGCGCTGYAGTCCCTGCGTGATCCAGTCGCGCAGCGCGGGGGGGAAATGGATGGTGGCAAGCGTGGTGTCTGACATGGCGGGCAGGTGGCGGGCAGGTAGCGAATTGGCGCCGCGAGTATGGCGCCACGGCGCCCATGTACGCAAATCACTACATACGGACATTAGCGCGTCACATAGTTTCAAATGAAATTAAATTGTCACTTAACGCCGATAGTATCCCGCCTGCCGCAACCTTGGCGTGGCGCGTAGCCCATTTTCCGCTCACCCGGCGGGGCCCGCGACCATGGCGACGGATGCATCCGTACGGCCTGTGAAGAGCGGGTGCGCATCGGCATCCGGCGCGCCTTCATGCAGATGCCACGGACGCGCCAGCCGGCATGTCGCGCAGGCTTGCCGGTGCCGGTTCCATCCTTGCCACAGTCCCCTCGAGGTCAACAATGAAGAAGAATGCAAGCCCACACCGCCTGATCCCCGCCGTCACGGCGCTTGCCGCCGCCGCCATGCTGGCGGCTTGCGGCAGCGACGGCACCGGCACCGCCAGCACCCCGGGCAGCGTCACGCCGACGCAATCCGCCGTGCAGGGCAGCGTGATCGGCGCGGCAGTGAAAAACCCCACCGGCGCGGCCAACTCCAGCGCCGCCGGTGGCGTCGACTACGCCTTGAGCACCACCGGCGTTGCCGTGTCGCAAACCTTCCAGCTCGTGGCCTACGGCAACGCCAAGGTGTGCGCGGACACCAACGGCAACGGCCTGTGCGACGGCGGCGAGGCCTCCACGCTGAGCGCGGCCGACGGCAGCTTCACGCTGCCCGCCGGCACCACCGGCAGCCTGGTCGCGGTGGTGGGCACCGACGCTACCTTTACCGATCCCAACACCGGCAGCARCGCCAAGGTGGCGCAGAAGATGATCCTGCGCAGCGCGGGCGAGCAGAACGTGGCGGGCGCCAAGGTTGTGATCAGCCCGCTGTCGACCGAAGTCGTGCGCAATATGGAAGCCGGCAAGCAGTCCTTCGCCGACGCCAAGGCCGCGCTGGCCGGCCGCCTGAGCCTGCAGAACACCCCGGCGCTGCCGACCGACGTGACGGTGCAAGCGGACAGCGTGGTGGCCGACGTGGCCGCCGTGACCGACAGCCGAGCGCAGGCGGCGCTGCTGGGCGAGGCAAACATGCTGGCCAGCCGCTTCGCCCTGGCCAGCACCATCCTCGACCGCGGCTATGTCACCAGCGCGGCGACCGATGCCGTGCAGACGCTGCAAGTGGCGCAGGACAACGCCTTCAACCCCGAAGGCATCCCGCGCTATGACCACCTGTTCGTGGTGGTGTTCGAGAACCACAGCAACCAGACGGTCGACAGCGCCTCGTATCCCAATTTCTACAAATACCTCAACGTCGAAGGCAACAAGGCCTCGAACTACTTCTCCACCGGCAACCCCAGCGAGCCGAACTACATCTCGCTGGCCAGCGCCGACGACTGGGGCGTGGCCGACGACAATGCCTGGAATTGCCTGCCGGCCGGCGACACCGCCAACCAGCCGACCGACGCCTACATGCCGCTGGTCGCCTGCAACGGCGACACCAAGGTGCATAACCTGAAGGGCCGCCGCAATATGTTCACGGCGCTGTACAAGGCAGGCATGGGCACGCGCGTCTACAGCGAATCGATGGACCCGGGCCAGGACCCGCGCAAGGATGGCGCCGGCAATGTGGCCATCACCGCGGTCAACACCACCTCGGGGCTGGGCGCGACCGAACCCATGATCGCCAGCCTGTACAAGACCAAGCACCATCCGGCGGTGAACTTCGACGATGTGCGCACCCGCCCCGACTTCTTCAAGAACCTGAGCCGCACCGTGGGCGGCGGCCAGTGGGATGCAGCGATCGCAAGCTATGCCAAGGCGCACGGCATCACCTGGAACACGCACCAGTTCGAGGATGACCTGCTCAGCGGCGACATCGGCGCGCTGAACTACATCGTGCCCGACCAGTGCGACGACATCCACGGCACCGGCGTCGCGGTGGCCGACTGCGTGTCCGGCCCGACCGGCATCGCGCGCGGCGACAAGTACGCCAAGTACCTGGTCGAGACCATCAAGGCCTCGCCGGTCTGGAAGAACACCAACCGCCGCTCGGCCATCGTGCTGCTGTTCGACGAAGGCAGCAGCTTCTTCGGCAGCTCCTCGTGCTGCGGCTGGAACGTGGGCGGCGGCGCCACCAGCGGCGCGCCGCTGGGCGAAGGCATCACCACCGCGGTGCCGAAGTACAACGGCAGCAACAAGGGCGACGGTCCCACCATCTTCGCGGTGCTGACCAACCAGGCGAGCGCGCCCAAGGGCGTGGCGGATTCCGACTCCTACAGCCACTTCTCCTTCGTGCGCACCATGCAGGACATGTTCGCCCTGGCCGACCCGGGCGTGAATACCTCCTACATGAACCGCTCCAAGTACACGGAGTCGTACATCGCCGCCAACCTCGCCAGCCTGGCCGAATACTCGGGCAGCGCCGACACGCACTTCGACGCCGTGCGTCCGATGAACCACCGCTACGTGGTGAAGGCCGGCGACCGCCAGTCGGGCGGCGCCACGCCAGGCGCGGGCGGCAGCGGCCTGTTCAACAACGGCAACGTGGCCGCCGGCCCGGACACCACCCAGATCAACATCTGGGCGCAGCACTCGTAACGCGATGCGGGCCGCGCCGCGGCCCCTTCCTTGTTCCCGCAACACCTTGACGGGCGCGCGGCGGTGACGCCGCGCGCCGCAACCATGCGCACTTCCCTCATCGCCGCCTGCCTGCTCGCCGCCGCCCTCGCGGCATGCAAGGACCGGCAGGTCACCAGCGGGGCCGCGGCCCAGGCCGCACCGGCACCGGCAACGGTCCAGGCCACGGCCTCGCAGACGCTCGCCCCGCCCGCACCGCTTTCGCTCGCCGCCCAGGCCGGCGCCAAGATGTTCTTCGATCCCGCGCTGTCCGGCTCGGGCAGGATGTCCTGCGCCAGCTGCCATGATCCGGCGCACGCCTACGGCCCGCCGAACAAGCTGGCGGTACAGCTCGGCGGCCGCGATCTCACGCTGGCCGGCACGCGCGCGGTGCCCACGCTGATGTACAAGGACTACACCAAGGCGTACTCCGATACCTACGAAAACCCGGACGCGATCAGCCCGCCCGGACCCGGCGGCGGCTTTGCCTGGGACGGGCGCGCCGACACGCTGGCCGCGCAGGCCGCGATTCCGCTGCTGGCACCCAACGAGATGGCCAACGACAGCCCGGCCGCGGTGGTGGAAGCCATCCGCCACGCGCCCTACGCTGCGCTGTTCCGCCAGGCCTTCGGCGCCGATGCGCTCGACCAGCCCGAACGCGCCTTCGCACTGGCGGGCGCCGCGCTGCAGGCCTTCCAGGTCGAGGACAAGAGCTTCCATCCGTACAGCAGCAAGTTCGACCGCTACCGCAACAACAAGACCGGCGGCACGCTGACCGAAGCCGAGGCACGCGGCCTGCGCGTGTTCCTGGACCCGAAGAAGGGCAACTGCATGGCCTGCCACCTGCTCGGCGGCGGCAACGATGGCAGCCTGGACATCACCAGCGACTACTCGTTCGCCGCCATCGGCGTGCCGCGCAACAAGGACATCCCGGCCAACGCCAATCCCGCGCATTTCGACCTGGGCCTGTGCGGACCGCTGCGCACCGACCACCTTCCGGGCAAGGGCAAGGGCAAGGATGCCGCGAGCGGTTGCGGCATGTTCAAGACACCGGTCCTGCGCAACATCGCCACGCGCCACGTATTCATGCACAACGGCGTTTTCAAGTCACTCGAAGACGTAGTCAAGTTCTACAACACGCGCGATACCCGGCCCGAGCTGTGGTACCCCAGGGACGCCCGCGGCAAGGTGCGCAAGTTCGACGACCTGCCCGCGCGCTACCGCGCCAACCTGGACGCCCAGATGCCGCTGGACCAGCGCCGTGCCGGCAGCACGCCGCCCATGACCGACGCGGAAATGGCGGACCTGCTCACGTTCCTCGCCACGCTGACCGACGGCTACGATCCCGCGCGCGCCGCCACGCCGGCCACCACTACCCAGGCTTCACGATGAACATCTCCTCCCGGCCCGCGCATGCGATCGCCTGCGCCCTGTCACTCACGCTGCTGGCCGCCTGCCAGCAAGCCTCCGACCCAAGCGAGCGCAATTTCGGCGCGGCGCTGCAGCAGTATTTCGAAGGGCACGGCGAGCTGTGCATCGGCCGCCACCTGTGGCCCGTGGACGTACCCGATACGCCTGCCGCGAGCGGATTGCGCGACGGCATCCAGATGCCGGCGCTGGAACGTGCCGGCCTGGTCGCGCACACGCCGGCGGAAATGACCTTGCATCACCAGGACGGCAGCAGCGAGACCGTGAAGGCGCGCCGCTACCAGCTGACCGACAAGGGCCGCGAGTATTTCCGCGAACACCCCCAGGTCAGCACCGCGCAGGCCGGCGCCGCGCAGGCCGATCTCTGCTACGGCAAGATCAGCCTGGCGCGCGTGCTCGACTGGGAACCGCCGCGCGCCGGCGAGGGCGCGCCGCCGCGGCAAACCACCACGGTGCGCTATACCTACGTCATCGATGCCGCGCCATGGACGCGCGAGCTCGCCGTCCAGCAAGCCTTTCCGGTGCTGGCGCGGGTGGTGAAGGGCAGCGGCAGCATGCCGCTCACGCAGGCGCTAACGCTGACCGACGCAGGCTGGGCAGTGCAATAGCCGGATGCGGCAATCGCGCCGGCAAGCGCGCGTCACTTCATGCCATATCGTGCAGGGCATGCATTTTTGCCTGCAGCCACTGCAGGATGCTGGTCTTCTGTGCTTCCGGCGCGACTCGCATCTTCGCCAGCGTATCGTTCGATTCCTTGCGCTGGGAGAGCAGGTTGCACATCCTCGACCCCACTTCCGGGCGCGCCTGGAGAATCGGCGTGAGATCCGTCTTCTCCAGCCGGTAGAGCACTACGCTGGTGATGGCCTCGATGGTGACTTGCATGGGAATGCCGGCGAGCACGCCGAACTCCCCGAAGGTATCGCCGGGGCCGAGCCGCGCGGTCTCGACGCGCTCGCCCCCCTGGTTCGCCGTCACGGAGAGCACGCCGGCGTCCACCAGCAGGAGGTAGTCCGTGATATCGGTACTCGCGACGACCCCCTGTCCTGACTCGTATTCATGCCGCGACAGGCGCTTGGCCAGACGCGAAAGCTCATCCGCATCGAGCTCCTGGAAGATGTTCACCGTGGAGAGCAGCCGCAGGCGACGGTCGGAAGCGGAAGGCGGCTTGCTGTAGGTGGTGGCCAGCGAGCGCAGGTCGATGCCGGCGGAAGCCAGGTGTCGGTATGCGAGATCGAAGAGCTGGTTCGCCGCGGTTGCCTTGCTCGCCAGGGAGGCCACGTAGCACGTCATCTCGTACTCGATCGCGTTCGTGTTCATGCGCTTGACCATGACGGATGGCTCCGGCTTCGGCAGTGCCACCCGGCAGCCCCTGATGGCACGTTCAAGCGCATCGAGGATCAGTTGCGGGCGCGCCTCCGGTGTCACCTCGATGATCACGTTGACGCCATGAAGCTCCGAAGGCCGGCTGAAGTTGGTGATCTTGGCGCGCGCGGTTGCGTTGTTGGGAATGACGATCAGGTTGCCTTGCGCGCTCAGCAGATGGGTGGCGCGCCAGTTGATCTCGAGCACCTTCCCGTCGACGCCATCGATGGATACCAGGTCGCCAAGGTGGTAGGGCTGGGTGGTGTTGAGGACAAGGCCGGAGAACACGTCGCTCAAGGTGCTCTGGATGGCCAGCCCGACAATGATCGCCAGCGCCCCCGATGTCGCCAGCAGGCCGCTCACCGGAAGCTCCAGCACATAGGCAACGGCGGCGACGGCGGCGGCAACGAAGATCAGCGCGCCGAGAACGTCCTGGAATAGGCGCTCGCCTTGCCAGGCCTTGGGCAGGAACAGGGCGCCCGAGAGCGCCGCGAGGACCCGGGCGCCGAGCAGCCACCAGGTGATCTCCAGCGCCTGCGCGAGAAAATGCCGGACTGCCTGGTCAGGCCACGGAGCGGCATCGAGCGGGACCATGCCGCCCCGGAACAGGACGATGGTCAGGAGCGCGAAGATGGCCAGACGGACGAAGAGGCGCAGCCTTTGGCGTTCGGCGCGGATAAGGCGCCAGGCGAGAATATCGCAGATGACGATACCCAGCCCAAGGAACAGCGGATCCAGCCGATATGCCATGGTGAGCCACCCCTGCCGAGATTCGAAACCACGCTCCGTTGAAGCCAGCCGGTGGCTTCAATCGATTCGGCCCTCGCATGGTTGCCCGGGCAACTTGCCGGCCAGGCCACTTCCGGGTCCGCGCCCTATCGTACAGGAGCGGAAATGCCGGCGAAAGGCGGCGGCGGCCTGCCGCTCATTCGAACGCCAGCGCTGACTGGCGCAGGATGGGCAGGGCAGCCGCGGCGGCGGTGCCCTCGAGGCGCAGCAGCGCGCGCTTGCGGTCGGTGCCGCCGGCGTAGCCGGTGAGGTCTCCGCTGGCGCCGAGCACGCGGTGGCATGGCACGATCACCGACAGCGGATTGCGTCCCACCGCGCCCCCGACCGCGCGCGCATGCGTGGGTGGCAGGCCCAGGCCCGCGGCCAGTTCGCCGTACGAGAGCGTCTCGCCGAACGGGATCGCGCGCAGCGCGTCCCAGACCGAGCGCTGGAAAGCGCTGCCGGCCAGCACCATGGGCACGGTGAATGCCTGCAGCCGTTCGGCGAAGTAGTCGTCCAGTTCGTCGGCGGCCTGCTCGAAGACGGCCTTCGCCGCGGCCGGCACGATCGCGGCCGGCGTGGCCGTCGCGGGATAATGCTTCTGCCCGGCAAAGAAGAGCCCGCTCAGGCGCGCCCCGTCGGCGCGCAGCAGCACCTCGCCCAGCGGGCTGGGGATAATGCGATAGGCAATCATGGCGTGACCTTCTCCTTGTCTCTCGACTCTTGTTCCTTGCGCTCTTCATAGCGCCGCCACAGATGGATGGCGGCGTAGGCGCGCCAGGGCGCCCACTGCGCAACGTGTTCGTTCATGGCACGCACGGTAGCAATGCCGAGCACCTTGCGCAAGGCGTAGTCGGTACCGGGGAATGCGTCCGGCCAGCCCAGCGCGCGCATGGCCACGTATTGCGCGGTCCAGTCGCCCACCCCTTCGATCGCGCACAGGCCCGCGATGGCGTCCTCGGGCGCGGCACTCGGTTCGAGCTTCAGCTCGCCCGCCGCCACGCGGCTGGCGATGGCATGGATGGCCCGGCCCTTGGCCAGCGGGATGCCGATCTCGCGCAACGCTTCGGGCGCCACCAGCGCCAGTGCGGCAGCGCCTGGAAAGCCGTAGCGCAGGCCCGGCAGCGGCTGCGCCAGCGCGGGGCCGTGGTGCTCTGCCAGCCGCGCCAGCAAGGTGCGCGCATGCTTGACCGAAATCACCTGCCCGACCACCGCGCGCACGGCGATCTCGAAGCCGTCCACCGCGCCGGGAAGGCGCATGCCGGGGGCTTGCGCCGCGAGCGGCCCCAGGTGCTGGTCCACCACATCGGGACGACAGCCGAGGTCGCACAGGCGGCGCACGCGACCCAGCGCTTGCGGGATGACGTGCGCCAGCGAGCCGGACAGCGTCACGCGGATCACGTGGCGGCGCGCTACATGTTCGAGCCGCAGCCAGCCAAGATGGGTGCGGCCGCCGACGTCGATGGCCAGCGTGCGCGCGTAGGTGCCGTCGCCGATCTGCTCGACGCCGTCCACCGCCCGCACGCCGATGAACTGCAGCCACGACGCCCATGCCAGCGGCGGGCGGTAGCCCAGCTCGAACACCAGTTCGTCGGCCATGTTGTCGGCAGCGCGCTTGCGCATCGCCAGCGGCGTGAGCCCGTAGCGCGTCTTGAGCACGTCGTTGAAACGCCGCACGCTGCCGAAGCCGGCGGCGTGCGCCACGTCGGTGACCGTCAGCGCGGTATCGGTCAGCAGGCGCTTGGCCAGCAGCAGCCGCTGGGTCTGCGCGTACTCCAGCACCGAGACCCCGAACTGGGCGTCGAACAGCCGCCGCAGATGGCGCTCGGTGACGCCGATGCGCGCGGCCAGCGCGGCCACGCCGGCATCGGCCATGAAGCCGTCATCGATCAGCGTGGCCGCCGCCTGTGCCAGCCGCCCGGACAGATCGGACAAGCCGTGCCCCGGCGCCAGTTCGGGCCGGCAGCGCAGGCAGGGCCGGAAGCCGCGCTTCTCGGCCGCGGCGGCGGTCTCGTAGAAGGTGCAGTTCTCGCGCTTGGGCGTGCGCACCGCGCACACGGGGCGACAGTACACCCCGGTGGACGACACGCCGACAAAGAAGCGTCCGTCGAAGCGGCGGTCGTGCGAGGCCACGGCCTTGTAGCAGGTGTCCGGATCGAGTTTCATAGGGTGCATGCTACTCCGTCGGCGGCACCGGACTGGCTGGATTCGGACATTTGCCCCGGCACTCGCGGGTGCCGGCGGCATGCGGAAATGTCGGAAAGCGCGACGGCATGCCGCCACAGGGCGCGGCAACGGCTAGAATCGGCCTCCGGACCTTCCTTGCCGCAGGTGGCGCAGCCTGTTCCTGCCGTCCGCCCGCGCCGGGGCAAACCCATTCCAAGCCGAATTCCGCATGCGTCTTATCCTCAAGCGCCTCACCTGCCTGCTGGCCCTGGCCTTCAGCGTCTCCACGCCTGCTGCTCCCGCCGGCACGCAGCCTGCCGCGGCAACCCCGGCCCAGGTAGCCAGCGCCGAGGGCATCACCGAGTACCGCCTGCCCAACGGCCTGCGCGTGCTGCTGGCGCCCGACGACGCCCAGCCGGTGACCACCGTCAACATGACTTACCTGGTGGGCAGCCGCCACGAGAACTACGGCGAGACCGGCATGGCGCATTTGCTCGAGCACTTGCTGTTCAAGGGCACGCCGGCCTTGCCCGGCAACACCATCGCGCAGGAACTCACGCGCCGCGGCATGCAGTTCAACGGCACCACCGGCTTCGACCGCACCAACTACTTCGAGAGCTTCTCCGCCAGCGAGGAGAACCTGGACTGGGCGCTGAAGATGGAAGCGGACCGCATGGTCAACAGCTTCATCGCGCGCGAGGCGCTCGACAGCGAGATGACGGTGGTGCGCAACGAGATGGAGCGCTCCGAGAACGAACCTGGCGCCATGCTCGCGCAGCAGATGCGCGCGGCGGCCTACCGCTGGCACAACTATGGCAAGGCGCCGATCGGTGCGCGCAGCGACGTGGAGCATGTCTCCATCGGCAACCTGCAGGACTTCTACCGCCGCTACTACCAGCCCGACAACGCGGTGCTGGTGGTGGCGGGCAAGTTCGACGTGCCCGCCACGCTGGCCCGCATCGGCACGTTTTTCGGCGCGATCCCGAAGCCGGCGCGCACGCTGCCGGCGGAGTACACCGTGGAGCCGCCGCAGGAAGGCGCGCGCGAGATCACCCTGCGCCGCAAGGGTGACGCGCAGATGGTGGCGATTCAGTACCACATCGCGCCGGGCGCGCACCCGGATGCCGTGGCGATGCAACTGCTGGCCGACATCCTGACCGACGGGGCGGGCGGCCGCCTGTACAAGGCGCTGGTCGAAAGCGGCAAGGCCAACTGGCAGTCGGGCTCGGTGTCGGCCATGCGCGATCCCGGCTCGGTGCTGTTCGCCGCGGGCCTGGGCAAGACGCAGGATCTCGAGGCCGCGCAGCGGGCATTGCTGGCGCAGGTGGAGGGCTTTGCCGAACGGCCCGTGACCCAGGCGGAACTAGAGCGCGCCCGCACCCGGCTGCTCAATGCCTACGAGCGCCTGCTGGAGAACCCCTCCGGCTACGCCGTGGCCTTGTCCGATGCCATCGCCAAGGGCGACTGGCGCCTGCTGCTGATCGCGCGCGACCAGGCCGGGCGCGTCACCCTGGACGACCTGCAGCGCGTGGCGCAGAACTACCTGCGCCCAAGCAACCGCACGCTCGGCCGCTTTATCCCCGTCGACATGCCCGGCGAGACCGCCACGGCCGCGCTGGCGCCCGCCGCCATGCCCGCCGCGCCGGATGTCGCCGCCATGGTGGCAGGCTTCCAGGCCAAGCCGGCCAGGGCCGCGGTGGCGGCCTTCGACCCGAGCCCGGAGAATATCGAAGCGCACACGCTGCGCGGCAAGCTCGCCAACGGCATGCAGTTCGCCCTGCTGCCCAAGCCCAGCCGCGGACAGACCGTGAGCGGCCGGGTGGTCCTGCGCACGGGCGAGCTGAGCAGCCTGCAGGGCCTCGACGCCACGGGCGACATCACGGCCGCCATGCTGATGCGGGGCACGGTCACGATGGACCGGCAACAGATCTCCGACCGGCTGGCCGCGCTCAAGGCCTCGGTGTCGGTGCAGGGCGATGCGGAGGGTGTCACGGTGCGCTTCGAGGCGCGGCGCGACACGCTGGCGCAGACGCTGGCACTGATCCGCGACGTGCTGCGCGAGCCCAGCCTGCCTGTCGCCGAGTTCGAGACCCTGCGCGCCAACGCCATCGCCGGCATCGAAGGCGGGCTGGGGCGCCCGGAAACGCTCGCTTCGCTCGCGCTGGGGCGGCACGGCAATCCCTACCCTGCGGGGGATCCGCGTTACGTGGCCACGCCGCAGGAAGACATCGCCGCCCTCAGGCGACTGAAGCTCGACGAGGTCCGCGCCTTCCACGCGCGCTTCTACGGGGCCGGCGACGGCCAGGTCACGCTGGTCGGCGATTTCGACCAGCCGGCCGCCCGCGCCCAGCTGGCCAGCCTGTTTGGCGACTGGCGCGCACAGGCGCCGTATGCACGCATCGCGCGGCCGTTCGTGGCGCTGCCGCCGGCGAGCCTCACGCGCGAGACAACGGRCAAGGCCAACGCCGTGTATCTGGCCGCGCTGCCGGTGGAGCTGACCAGCGACGCCCCCGACTATCCGGCCCTGGTGATCGCCAACCGCGTCTTCGGCGGCAACCCGCTCAAGAGCCGGCTGGCCGACCGCCTGCGCCAGCAGGACGGAATCAGCTACAGTGTGGGCAGCTTCGTTCAGGTTGGCGCGCTCGATACCAATGGGCGCCTCGGCATGCAAGCGGCGTATGCGCCGCAAAACCTCGACAAGCTCAAGCGGGGCGTCGCGGAAGAACTGGCTCGGCTGACGGCCCAAGGCATCACGCCGGAGGAACTGGCGCAGGCCAGGAGCGGCCTGTTGCAGCAAGGCGCGCTCGCGCGCACCAGCGACTCGGCCCTGGCCGGCACGCTGGCCGGCCAGCTGTTTCTCGGGCGCACCATGCGCTATGTCACGGAGTTCGAGCAAGCTATCGCCACGGCGAGCGTCGAGCAGGTCAACGCCGCGATCCGCAAGTATGTGGATCCGGCCAGGGTGGTCCAGGTATACGCAGGAGATTTTTCTGTCACGGCAGCGCAAGATGGCGCAGCCACCATAAAGGCAGGCAACACCCCTGCGGTAGCAACGCCATCCCCCTGAAACCGCGAGAGTGGAGGAAAATGGAGGCTGCCCGGGTGTCGCAGGACGCCCGCGGTGCGGCAGCGTGGCCGGCCGGGGGGCGACCCCTTGCCGCAACAGCGCGTTGACTGTATATTCGTACAGTATAAGTTGATATAAGAGGTGTGGATGTCAATAGTGCGAGCTAGCAGCAAGGCAGAAGCGCTTCGGCTTCTCGCATCGAAAGATGTGCTGGCCCTTGAGCTGGACTATGAGACCGGATGGCAGGACGCCGTCGAACTGGGCCGGCTCGGAGAGAAACGCGGCATTAAAGTGCAGTACCGGGGACAGGAAAGCATCGCTGTCCATTCGCGCGAAGCCCTGATCGAAGGGCTTGCCAAAACCAAGACTACCTTCCGCCAACGCAACCTGTATTGCCAGTTCGACCTCGGCACGCTGGCCGATCACGAACTGCTCGATCTCGAAGCCAAGGCCACCCGACTGGGCGACTATATCCTGGCAGGCCATCTGCTGCGGGATGTGGACGGCGTTTGGCCGCAGGAAGCACAGGATGCGCAGGAGCCGCGCCAGGAATCGCGGCAAGAACCGCAGTAAATCCGCGGAAAGACAGGCGGCAAGCGATRCGCGCGGYATTGCGCGCGATCACCCGGGAGGCCCTCATTCGCGCGACGCCCGCAGGCATCGCGCGACAGGCGCGTGCCCCCGGCGTGCGCGGCGTTCTGGCGCCGCCCAGGTGTTCCCTCCCCTTCAGCCGTGCCGGACCGCCCCGCGCCCATATCCTTCGCGGGCTTCGAAAAGGCCGCGCAGAACGTCCCGGGCTGCATGGAATGTCACGTCGTGACAGGTAAGTTCGACTACTTCATGGTGCTCTGGCAGGTCCTGTCGACCACGCAGATTCCGCTCCGAATGCACCTTTGCGCACACCACCGCAGAGCCGGCGCAATCGCACTACACTGGAAACCTGCGTGCCTGCCCGGCCCCGCGGCCGTCTTCAGCGCGGGGCCTCAGGACGAAAAGCAAGAGGCAAACCATGACCGACCTGTCCGCCCCCGCCCTGAACGCCCCCCCGACCGCCGAAGAAAAACGCAAGCGCATCTACGCCATCGTCGCCGCCTCGTCAGGCAACCTGGTCGAGTGGTTCGACTTCTATGTCTACGCGTTCTGCGCGATCTATTTTGCCGGGTCCTTCTTCCCCAAATCCGATCCCACCGCGCAACTGCTCAACACCGCAGGCGTGTTTGCCGCCGGCTTCCTGATGCGGCCGATCGGGGGTTGGATATTCGGACGCATCGCCGACCGGCATGGCCGCAAGAACTCGCTGCTGATCTCGGTGCTGATGATGTGCTGCGGCTCGCTGCTGATCGCCAGCCTGCCGACCTACAACACCATCGGGGCGTGGGCGCCCGCGCTGCTGCTGGTGGCGCGCCTGCTGCAAGGCCTCTCGGTGGGCGGTGAGTACGGCACCACCGCGACCTATATGAGCGAAGTCGCGCTCAAGGGCCAGCGCGGTTTCTATTCTTCGTTCCAGTACGTCACGCTGATCGGCGGCCAGTTGCTGGCCGTGCTGGTGGTCGTGCTGCTGCAGCAGTTCCTCGACGAGCAGGAGCTCAAATCCTGGGGCTGGCGCATTCCCTTCGTGATCGGCGCGATCACCGCCATCGTCGCGCTCTTCCTGCGCCGCACGCTGCATGAAACCACCTCTGCCGCCACGCGTGCAAGCAAGGAGGCCGGCACGCTGACCGAGCTGTTCCGCCATCACAAGGCAGCCTTCTTCACGGTGCTCGGCTACACCGCGGGCGGTTCGCTGATCTTCTATACGTTCACCACCTACATGCAGAAGTACCTGGTCAATACGGCCGGCATGTCGATCAAGACAGCCAGCTACGTGATGACCGGCTGCCTGTTCGTGTATATGTGCATGCAGCCGGTCTTCGGCATGCTGTCGGACCGCATCGGGCGGCGCAACAACATGCTGATGTTCGGCGCGCTGGGCGCGCTGGCCACGGTGCCGGTGATGACGGCGCTCAAGAGCGTGCACAGCCCCTTCGCCGCCTTCGTGCTGATCTGCATCGCGCTGGCGATCGTCAGTCTCTACACCTCCATCAGCGGCATCGTGAAGGCGGAGATGTTCCCCACCGAGATCCGGGCGCTGGGCGTGGGGCTGGCGTATGCGGTGRCCAATGCCGTGTTCGGCGGCTCGGCCGAGTACGTTGCACTGGACCTCAAATCGCTCGGCCACGAGTCGAGCTTCTATTGGTACGTGACGGTGATGATGGTGATCGTGTTCCTTGTCGCCTTCCGCCTGCCGCGGCAGGCGAAGTACCTGCACCACGAACACTGACGCGCCCGCGCGCGCGTCCACGGACCCTCGCGCGCTTTGCCGGGCGGGGGCCCGGCCCGCGTAGCGCGACTAGCGCGGAAACGCTGCAGGCCTGCGCGACTGCCCGCGCACGGCGGCATGCCTGGGCCAGATGGACAGGCCGATGCCGATGCCATCCGCAAGCACCATGCGCGTGCCACCCAGCCGCTCGGCGCACAGGCCGAACGCGGTTTCGCTGGCCCAGCTGCCCAGCCTGCGGCCCTGATGCTCGAGCGTAAGCATCGCCTTTTGCGCGGTATAGGACAGCCAGCGCCGCGCCACATGCGTCAATGGCAGGCCAAGGCGGCCGGCCAGCGCGGCCAGTGCGTCGAGGTCGACCGCGCCGGGCAAGGTGCGGCGGCACACGTCGAGCGGCATCAGCAGGCGGCCGGCGAAGGCATAGGCCTGGCCGCCCGCCGATTCGTCGTCGGGCATGGCCATCAGCGCCTCGTTGGCGCACTCGACGAAATCCAGGTCGGTGCCGCCCAGCAGATGCCTGCCGAGCAGGTAGGCAATCATGAAGCGCGCGTCCGGCGCGGCCAGGCGGTCGCTGTAGAGAATGGTCCAGGCACGGGCGCCAGTGCGATAGAGCGCGCCGTCGAAGCTCTGCAGCCGGCTCGGCTGTACGGAGCACACCTGATCGGCGCGGTGCAGCGCGCGGCCGGCGCCAAGCGCCAGGCGAATGCAGTCGAGCGGCGCGTCCGCCGGCTGCAGGGCGGCCATCAGCGCTTCGATGATGGGATAGCACGGCGCGCTGCCGGGCCCCGCATTGTCATTGGCGGCCAGGAGCGCATGGCGGCCGGGCGTATTGCCCGCTGCCACAAGGTCGGGGCTGCGCGCGGGCACGCCGGAAGCGACGAATGCCATCGTGGGTGGTCTCCGTTGAAGCGACGGGGCGGTGCGCGCCCGCGGGCCGTGAAGCAGGCCATGAAGCAGGCCGCGGATGCAAGCCGTGGATGCAAGCCGTGGATGCGAGCGGTGGATGCGAACCGGCGGCGCAGGCCGCCGTGCGCGCGGCGGGACGGACGTGGTGCCCGCCCCCGCCTGCGCGCGGCGCGATCAGTCGCGCAGGAGCTGCTTGGCGATGATCAGTTGCTGGATCTGCGTGGTGCCTTCGTACAGGCGCAGCAGGCGCACGTCGCGGTAGAAACGCTCGGCCTTGTACTCGGCGATATAGCCGGCGCCGCCGTGGATCTGCACGGCGCGGTCGGCCACGCGGCCCACCATCTCGGTACAGAACATCTTGGTGCAGGAGGCCAGCATGCTGACTTCCGGATCGCTCTTGCCGGGCGTCTTGGCGTCATAGCGCGCAGCGCAGTCACGCACCATCGACAGGCCCGCGTACAGCTCGGCCTGGCTGTCGGCCAGCATGGCCTGGATCAGCTGGAAATCGCCGATCGGCTGGCCGAACTGCTTGCGCTCCTTGGCATAGGCCACGGCGTCCGTGATCAGGCGGTGCGCCATGCCGCAGGCCAGCGCCGAGAGATGCAGGCGGCCGCGGTCAAGCACCTTCATGGCAGTCTTGAAGCCCACGCCCGGCACGCCGCCGATGATGTTGGCCGCCGGCACGCGCACGTTCTCCAGCACCACGTCGCAGGTCTTGGTGCCGCGCTGGCCCATCTTCTTGTCCGGCTTGCCCAGCGAGATGCCCGGGGTATCGGCCGGCACGACGAACGACGAGATGCCCGAGGCGCCGGCACCGCCGGTGCGGGCCATCAGCGTGAAGGCGCCCGCGCGCGGCGCGTTGGTGATGAAGCGCTTGGTGCCGTTGATGACGTAGTGGTCGCCGTCGAGCTCGGCCCGGGTCTGCAGCGAAGCCGCGTCGGAACCGGCGTTCGGCTCGGTCAGCGCGAACGAGATGATCAGCTCGCCGCTGGCGATCTTGGGCAGGTAGGCCTGCTTCTGCTCCTCGGTGCCATCCATCAGGATGCCCTGCGAGCCGATGCCCACATTGGTGCCGAACACCGAGCGGAAGGCGAAGGCGGTGTGGCCGAGGTCGTAGACCACATCGCATTCCTGCGACATCGAAAGGCCGATGCCGCCGTAGTTCTCGGGGATGGAGATCCCGAACAGGCCCATCTCCTTCATGTCGGCGACGATCTCGGCCGGTACGTCGTCAATTTCCTCGAGCGTGTCTTCGGCCGGCTTCAGGCGTTCGTCGATAAAACGCTGCACCGACGCGCGCAGCAGCGAAAAGGATTCTGCATCCAGGCTCATGGGAAATCTCCGGTCAAGGCAAACAACGATGTGGCCATCATGGTACGCCGTCACCTGGTTTTGACAATCCCCCAGGTCTTGAACAGAATGGATAGTTATTTTTTACAATCAGAAAAATGTGATTGTTGCATTTCTTTTGGCAAGCGGAAAACAGCAGCCTGGTGCGCCGTCGCCACCGCGATGCAGTCATGCATGCCGGCGGTGGTGGTGGTGCCAGCGGGACGCAGCCAGCAGCGACGATGCGCGGATGGCTTTTTCATGGAAACAGGGGGGGAAGCCCGAACAAGGGCGGGACAGGCAACGTCAGGCACGCCGATCGCGGCGCGCGGAGCGCCGCAACCGGGTTGATGGCAGGAAAACCGGGCGGCACCCAGGCGCCGCCGCGTCAATCAGGCTTCCGCGATCAGGAAGCGCGTGCGGTTCTTGCCCAGCCATGCCGGAGCGCGGCCACGGCCGGTCCAGGTGGCCCCGGTCTTGGGGTCGCGGTACTTCGGGGGCAGCGCGCTCTTGGGCTTGGCGGCCTTGCCATTGGCGCCGGCTGCCGGACGGCCGCGGCGGCGCTTGGGAGCGATATCGTCGAGCGTCAGTTCATATTCCGACATGAGACCCTGGATCTGGGCAATGACGCCGGACACTTCACTGGCGCGCATCTCCGTCAGTTTTGCCTCGAGCGCTTCCTTCTCCGCGATCAGCTGCTTGTACGTCGCCATTTTGATTCTCCTGGGTCAGGGTTAATTGAATGATAGGGAAAATTTGCTGCCACAGCCTACCACGTTTGATTAATAAAGAAATAGCAACGTAAGAACTTGATACAACCGTCCGAATTTCGCTGCCATTTGGGGCATGCCCGCGGCCGTGCCGATTGGGCGGAATGGTCCGATTGCCGTGATTGGCAACGGCCAATGCGTGTCCCTGAAGATTCCGGATTCACGTATTAGCGCCACGGATATTGCGGTTTCCTATCCCCGCTTTGACCGTCGCCATGCTGGTGTATTCAGGCAACCCGCGGCGGCAAGAAAGGGTTTCGAAAGCCGAAAGCAAGGCCAATGGGCCCGCAATTGCCGCCGGCAGGCGGCTGCCGGCCATCGCCCCGCCACCATGGATTGGATCAAATCCCGGCCATCGGACAGTTCCTGGACAATGCGCGAAGCGGCATGGAAATTGGCGAAGACCTTCAAAGCCGATGCTAAGCAATATCCACTTTCGCGCCGCATGCGTATCGCACCGGGCGGATGGCCGGTGCCCCGATGCCGGAGTTTTTTTGCAAGGAAAGGCCCCGGCATGCCCACGGCACTTGAATCGCAATGCATTGCCTGCTTTGATTCAAACGCGCGCCGGCGCGGCATTGCCAATTGGTGCCCGCCCGGTCGTACGCTGGCCGGCCTCGTTCTTTGCCTGCCGCATCAAACCGGTGGTAACGTGCAATTCGCGCGTCCATTGGAAACCGGGCCACTTCAATTCGGGGGAATACGAGATGCCGCTTGCGCTGCGAGATAAACCCCATTCACACGTGAGCGGTGCCGTGGATCCCGTCGAAGCGCTCCGGTGCCGCCCCGGCTGGCTCGGCACGCGCGTCGGCATGGCGATGATGCTGGCGCTGCTGACAGCCTGCGCCAGCCTGCCGCAGCCGCCCGGCGGCACGCCCTCGCATGCGCTGACCGATACGGCCAGCACGAGGCTCGGCCAGGCGCTGGCGCCGGGGCAGGCGCAACACCCCGGCGAATCGGTGTTCTATCCCTTGTCATCCGGCCCCGACGCGCTGGTGGCGCGGCTCGCGCTGGCGCGCGGCGCCGAGCGCAGCCTGGACCTGCAGTACTACATCTTCGACGCCGACCTCACCGGCAAGACCCTGCTCGGCGCCGTGGTGGCGGCGGCCGACCGCGGGGTGCGCGTGCGGCTGCTGCTCGACGACCTTCACCTGTCGGGGCAGGACCGTGCGCTGGCGGCCATCGACGCGCATCCCAATATCGAGGTACGGCTGTTCAACCCGTTTGCGAATCGCGGCGCGCGCTGGCTCGATTTCGCCACGAGCTTCCGGCGCCTGGACCGGCGCATGCACAATAAATCGATGACCGCCGACAATCAGCTCTCGGTGGTGGGCGGACGCAATATCGGCGACCCGTACTTCTCCGCCGACGCCGCCAGCGACTTCACGGATTTCGACGTGCTGGCCGGCGGCCCCGTGGTGCAACAGGTTTCCGCCGTCTTCGACGACTACTGGAACGGCGCCGCGAGCTATCCGGCGGCAGCGCTGCTGCCCGCGCCGGACGACGCGCAGGCCGAAGTGGAGGCCTTGCGCAAATACCTGGACCGCGAGGCGGAGCAGGCCAGGGGAGGCGAGTATGCGCAGGAACTCTTCACCTCCGGCATCGTGCGCGCCCTCGAAGCCGGCAAGCTGCCCGCCTACTGGGGACGTGGCACGGTGATCGCCGACCAGGCCGTCAAGGTCACGCTACCGCCCGAGGACGACTCCACCCACGCCATCCCGAAGCTGGCGCGGCTGCTGGGAAGCGCGCAACAGGAGCTATCCCTGGTCTCGCCCTACTTCGTGCCCGACCGCAAATCCGTCGAGTGGCTTGCCGCCCTGGCGCAGCGCGGCGTGCATGTGCGCATCCTCACCAATTCCTACGCCGCCACCGATGTCAGCGCGGTGCATGCCGGCTATGCGCCCACGCGCCAGGCACTGCTCGAAGCCGGCGTCGAGCTGTATGAACTCAAGCCGTCCGCCTACGCGGAGATGGCGCGCACCGGCCACCGCAGCCTGATCAGCAAGAGCCGGGCGAGCCTGCACGCCAAGAGCTATATGGTGGACCGCCACCTGCTGTTCGTCGGCTCGCTCAACCTGGACCCCCGCTCGGCACGGCTGAACACCGAGATGGGCGTGGTGCTCGACAGCGCCGCGCTGTGCGCCACGCTCAGCACGGGACTGGACGACAAGCTGCTCGACGTCGCCTACAAGGTCATGCTGGAGGCAGATCCCGCCAGCGGGCAGCAGCAGATGGTCTGGGTCACGCGCGAGGACGGCCTGCTCCGGACCTATCGCAGCGAGCCGGACATGGGCTTCTTCCAGCATCTCGGGCAGGGGCTGTTGCGCCTGCTGCCGCTGCATGAGGAACTATAGGCAGGCGGCGCGTGCGCGCCAGGCGCGCGGGCGATCAACGCTAAACTCCCTGCCGTGCCGACGCCCGCTGCACTCTGCACGCTTTCATAAAGGATTTCAAGCGCCACATGGATCTCAACGCCCTTCGCCTGTTCGTGGACATCGTCGACGCCGGCAACCTGTCGGCCGCCGCGCGCAAGCTCAAGATGACGCGCGCCAACGTGAGCTACCACCTCAAGGCGCTGGAGGAGGCGCTCGGCGTGCAGCTGCTGCGCCGGACCACGCGCCATGTGGAACCCACGCCGGTGGGCGCCGGCCTGTACGAGCACGGCCGCAATATCCTGGGCGAGGTGGCAGCGGCCAACGCGCTGATCAACAGCATGGGCAAGAGCCTGCAAGGCCATGTGCGCCTGTCGGTGCCGACCGGGCTGGGCCACGCGATGCTGTCGCCGCTGCTCGTGAAGTTCAAGCACCGCTACCCCGACATCACGCTCGACGTGGTGTTCGACAACCGCATCCACAACCTGGTCTCCGAGGATGTGGAAGTGGCCTTGCGCATCATCTCGACACCCCCCGATTCGGTGGTGGCCACCGAGATCGGCGTGGTCGAATGGATAGTGTGCGGCTCGCCGGGCTACCTGGCCACGCAGCCCGCCCCGCGCGAGCTGGCCGATCTCAAGGACCATGCGATCGTGTGTGCCTCGCCCATCGGCCAGAAGCTCAAGGCATTCGGCACGCGCGGCCAGGGCGTCGATGCCGTGCGCGAGCAGGTGGCGCTGGAACCCACGCTCAGCTCGGAGAACTTCGCCTTCCTCAAGGACGGCGTGCTGGGCGATCTCGGCCTCGGTATCTTCCCCCTCTACGCCATTGGCGCCGAGCTCGAGGCGGGCACGCTGGTAGCGCTGCTGCCGGACTACCACATCAGTGTGTTCGGCAGCCGCCTCTACATGCTGACCATGCCCAACCGCTACCAGACCATGGCCACGCGCTACCTGCTGAACTTTCTCAAGACCGAGTTGCAGGCCCTGTGGCCCGCACCCCGGCAGACGCCACCCGCCGGCGAGCCCGACGAAGCACCCGACGAGCCGTGACCCCCGCATGACGCCGGCGTCACCGGTGCGCACAGCGGCTTGGCAGCCCGGCAACGCCGTCTATAGTAGGAAACGCAGGGGTCAACCGGCCCGGACTGCAACGTACAGCGAAGGAGACGCATCATGGCCTTGGCTACCACCCTGGCAAATTGCCTGAACAGCAGGAACAGCCGTTTCGATACCATCCGCCATCCCTACACCCTCAGCAGCATGGCCACTGCCGAGGCAGCACACGTTCCCGGAGACCGCCTGGCCAAGACCCTGTTGCTGGAGGACGAAATCGGCTACGTGGCCGTGGTCATCCCGTCCAGCCATCACCTGAACCTGGCGGCGCTGTGCGCGCAGACAGGCCGCACGCTGATCCTCGCGCAGGAAGACGAGATCCGCGAAGTCTTCAAGGACTGCGACTTCGGCGCCATTCCTCCCGTGGCCATGGCGTATGGCATGCACACCTATCTCGACGAGAGCCTGCTGGCGCAGCCGGAAGTGTTCTTCGAGGCAGGCGATCACCAACAGCTGGTCCACATGACCTGCGAGCAGTTCACCGACCTGATGGCCGGTGCCGAGCAAGGACATTTCTCCCACCACATGATGTAGGTCCCCGAGGGGCGCTTGCTGCCTTGCGCGCGGCGCGCCCCAGTCCTTTCGCGCAGCCCGGGCGCCACCATCACTATTGCAGGCTGATGCCCGACTGCTTCACCAGCTTCTCCGTGCGCGGGATTTCCGCGCCGACCATTGCGCCGAAATCCGCGACCGAGCCGCCACGCGGCTCTGCCCCGGTGGCCGCCAGCTTCTCGCGGAAGCCCGGATCCTTGAGCAGCTTGTTGATCGATGCATTGAGCTTGCCGACCACCTCGGGCGGCGTGCCCCTGGGCGCGACGATGCCGTACCAGGGCGCGATATCGAAGCCCGGGTAGCCCTGCTCCGCGATGGTGGGGATATCCGGCGCCATCGCCGAGCGCCTGGCGTTGGACATGCCCAGCGCACGCAGCTTGCCGGCCTTCACATAGGGCAGCCCGGTCATGATGGTGTCGAAGTACATCGACACCTGGCCCGACAGCAGCGCCGGGATCGCCTCGCCCGCCCCCTTGTACGGCACGTGCACGATATCGATGCCGGCCAGCGCCTTGAGCATTTCTCCGGCCATGTGCGAGGTGGTGCCGGCACCGAACGACGCATAGGTCAGCTTGCCCGGATTGGCCTTGGCGTAAGCGATCATCTCGGGCAAGGTCTTGAACGGCAGGTCCGGGCTGGACAGCAGGATGTTGGGCGTGAACGCCACCACCGCGACCTTCTCGAAGGCGTCGGGATCGTAGCTGAGCTTCTTGTAGAGGAAGCGGTTGGTCACCAGCGAAGCCGGGCCGGACATCAGCAAGGTGTAGCCGTCGCCGGGCGCGCGCGCGGCGGCCTCGCTGCCGATCATCGCCGCCGCGCCCGGGCGGTTCTCCACCACGAAGGTCTGCCCGTACTCCTTGCCCAGCCCGATGCCGAGCTGGCGCGTGATGAGGTCGGTGGCGGAGCCGGCCTGGAACGGCACCACGATACGCACGGGCTGCGTGGGCCAGTCGCGCGCTGTCTGGGCAAACAGCGAGGGTGCGGCGGCGAGGCCGGCGCCCAGCAGGATGGCGAGCGTGGCTGCGCGTCGTTTCTTGAACGGATGATTGTGCATGGTGTGGCTTGCCTCTAGGAGATGGGATCGTCCCGGCTGGGGTTAAGGATCAATGAAGCAATTGCCATGCCACTTGGAAACGGATTTCCCCGGAACCGGCATACCGTTTTCAGCGAAATCTGCACCTGATTGGATGCGCAATCCAGAATCATGCACTCCGATGGAATTTTCGATATGAATTCCATCATGAAGACACGGTATCCTCCTGCCCGCTCCAACGGCATCGATACGACAAAAAGCATGGCTATCCCGCATGAAAGGCGACATTGTCATCCCGTCATGCGATCAGTCAACGTCCTTCACATGAAAATAAAGCGATACCTCCTTTCCAATTTATTTAAATCGATTCACTCAACCAAATTTAATCCAGGCCGTCTTTATGTCAGTGCATTTATCGAACGCATGCAATGACTTGTCGCGGCCGTTGCCTGATTGCCTGACCCCGCCGAACGGCACCCGGTGGGCGAGGTCGTGCGATCCACTCATGATGATTCCGCGCTTGAGGTGGAACGAAGGCGCCCACGCCCGTGGGCCGTGGCGCGCGTTGGCAAGGTCAGGGACAGGCCGGCTGCGATGATCAGCGCGATGCCCGCCATGGCGGGCCCGTCAGGCCAGCGGCCGAACCACAGCGCGCTGTACACCAGCGCCAGCAGCAGGTGGCAATAGTTGAGCGGCGCCAGGGTGGAGGCCGGCGCGCGCTGCAGCGCCAGGATCAGCAGCACCTGCGCGCCGGCGCTCATGAAACCCATGGCGAGGATGGCCAGCCAGTCCGCCGCGCCGGGCCACACGGCCGGCAGGAAGAACGGCGCCGGCAGGCCGGTGGCGATCATGCAGATCACCGCGGCGAAGCCGTACTGCACGCCGGCATCGGCCTTGCCGGCCAGGCGCCGCGTGAGCAGTTGCAGCAGTGCATACGCGAAGGCCGCTGCCACCATCAGCAAGGTGCCCAGCGGCGACAACTGCGAGCCTGGCCGCACGATCAGCAGCATGCCGGCAAAGCCCGCACCCACCGCCAGCCACTTGCGCGAGCCCACATGCTCGCCCAGCAGCCACGGCGACAGCGCGACGATCACCAGCGGCGACATGAAGTAGATCGCGGTGGCCTCGGCCAGCGGCATCCACAGCAGCGCGGTCATGAAGCAGGTGCCGACCAGCGCCAGCATCACGCCGCGCAGCGCCAGCAGGCCGCGGTGCGGCGTGCGCCAGAAGCGCAGGCGTCCCGAGCGCGCCAGCATCAGCATCGCCACCGTGGCGGTGGCGGCGTAGCGCACCGCGTTCAGGAAGGGCGCCGGGTAGCGCTCCACCAGGTGCTTGGCGGTGGCGTCCACGGTGGCGAACAAGGCCACCGCGCACAGGAAGATCAGGCCGCCGCGCCACCAGCCCGCCGCGCTGCCGCCCGCCGGCGCTGCGGCCCTCATGCGCCGGCCTGCGCCACCATCGCGCCCAGCAGCACGTTGGCGCCGGCTTCCAGGTGCTCGGGCTTGGCGTCTTCCACCTCGTTGTGGCTGATGCCGTCCTTGCACGGTACGAAGATCATCGCGGTGGGCGCCACCGTGGCGATGTACACCGCGTCGTGACCCGCGCCGGTGACGATGTCCTGGTGCGCATGACCCAGCGCCGCGGCCTGACTGCGCACATGGCCCACCAGCTCCGGCGCGAATGGCGTGGGCGGGAAATACTGCACGTCCTCGATCTTCACGCCGAGCGGCGTGCCGGTGGTCTCGCCACGCGCCAGCGCCGCGCAGGCCGCGCGCAGGCGCGCGTCCATCTCCGCCAGGCGGTCCGCATCCTGGTGGCGCAGGTCCACGGTGAACTTCACTTCGCCCGGGATCACGTTGCGCGAGGCGGGATGCACGTCGAGCACGCCCACCGTGCCGCGCCCGTGCGGCGCGAAATCATGGGCGATGCGCACCACCTCCTGCAGGATGAAGGACGCGCCGTACAGCGCGTCGCGCCGCAGCGGCATCGGCGTGGGGCCGGCATGCGCTTCCATGCCGGTCACGGTCAGGTCGTACCAGCGCAGGCCCAGCGAACCCGTCACCACGCCGATCACGTTGCCGGCGTCTTCCAGTACCGGACCCTGCTCGATATGCGCCTCGAAATACGCGCCCACCTGCCGCCCGCCCACTTCGGCGTCGCCGGCGTAGCCGATCGCGCGCAGTTCGTCGGCCACGCGCTTGCCTTCGTTGTCGGTGGCGTCCAGCGCGGTCTGCAGCGGGAAGATGCCGGCGAACACGCCCGAGCCCATCATCACCGGCACGAAGCGCGTGCCTTCCTCGTTGGTCCAGATCGCCAGCTCGAGCGGCGCCTCGGTCTGCACCCCGTGGTCGTCGAGGGTGCGCATCACTTCCAGCCCGGCCAGCACGCCAAAGCAGCCGTCGAACTTGCCGCCGGTGGGCTGGGTGTCGATATGGCTGCCGGTCATCACCGGCGGCAGGCTGTCGTTGCGCCCGGCGCGGCGGCCGAAGATATTGCCCACGCGGTCCACGGTCACGGTCAGGCCGGCATCGCGCATCCAGCCCGTCACCAGGTCGCGGCCCTGCCCGTCCAGCGCGGTCAGCGCCAGGCGCGCATTGCCGCCGCGCGGCGTGGCGCCGACGCGGGCCAGGTCCATCAGCGATTGCCACAGGCGCTCGCCGTTGATCTTCAGTGCGGTCATCTCGGGTCTCCTTGTTCTTGTCTCAGGCCATCGCGGGGACGAGGCCGCACAGAAACGCATCCAGCGCCGGGCCGATCGCTTCCACCTCGTAGCCGCCTTCCTGCACCACCACGGTGGGCACGCCCAGCGCGTTGATGCGCTCGCCGATGCCGCGGTAGGCGTCCAGGCCCACGCGCAGCACGCTGATGGGGTCGTGAATATAGGTATCGAAGCCCAGCGCCAGCACCAGCGCCTGCGGGCGGTAGTCGCGCAGTGCGTCGAGCGCATTGTCCAGCGCGGCCAGGAAGCCGTCGTCCTCGGTGCCGTGCGCCAGCGGGAAGTTCAGGTTGTAGCCATAGCCGGCGCCGTAGCCGCGCTCGTTGGCGTAGCCGGTATAGAAGGGGTAGTAGCCGCTCGGATCGGCGTGCAGCGAGATCGTCATCACGTCGGAGCGCTGGTAGAAGAYCTGCTGGGTGCCGTCACCGTGGTGGGCGTCCACGTCCAGCACCGCCACCTTGCCGAAGCGCTTGAGCAGCGTCTGCGCCGCGATGGCCGAGTTGTTGACGTAGCAGAAGCCCGCCGCGCGGTCGCTGTGCGCGTGGTGGCCGGACGGGCGCGACAGCGAGTAGGCGATGCCCTGGCGGTCCTGCTGCTCGCACACATACTGCGCGGCGCCCACCGCGCTGTGCGCCGAGCGCAGGATGGCGCGCCAGCTCTGTGGCCCGAGCGGCGCGCTCAGGTCACCGAGGTAGTAGCCGGCCTGCGCGATGATGGAATCGGTCGGGCAAGGCACGCGGCGCGGCTGCTCGACGCGGCCGTTGTAGTAGGGCGAGAGATTCGGCAGCACCTCGATGCCGGGCTCGAAGCCGGGCCGCGCCAGCGCCATCCAGCGCTCGTGGGCGTAGCCGAGGAAATCGAGATAAGCCGGGCTGTGCACAGCCTCGAGCGGCGCGCGGCCGAAGTCGGCCGGCTCGGCCAGTTCGATGCCGCGCCCGGCCAGCGCGCGTTGCAGCGCATGCGCCCGCGCAGGCACGTCGGTCGGCTCGCACAGGCGGCCCGCGCGCATGAACTGGCGCGGCTGGTGCAGCAGTTGGTCATCCGAGAAGAAGGCGCGCATGATTGTTTTGTGGTGAGACTTGTTGGTCTTCGTCAGGGTGGTGGTCGACCGAAGGTTTTCTCCCCTCGCCCACGCCAGCGAGAGAGGGGCAAAGCAATGGCAATGCGCCTATGACTGCGCCCGCTGCCGGGCGAACGCCGCTTCGCGGATCTCCGTCAGCGTCACGCCGGGCGCAATGCCATCGGCGTCATAGCGCAGCTCGAGCAGTGCCGGCAGCCGCTCCTTGTCGGCGAAGGCCCGCGCACGCGCGAACGCCGGGCCGAAGGCTTCGTCGCTGTCCACCACCTCGCCATAGCCGCGGTAAGCGCGGATCAGCTCGGTGAACTCGGGGTTGTCGAAGCCGAGCGCAATCGTGCGGCCCGGGAATTCGCGCTCCTGATGGGCGCGGATGGTGCCCCAGATGCCGTTGTTGAATACCAGGATCACGATGCCGAGCCGGTACTGCATGGCCACGCCGAGTTCCTGCAGGTTCATCTGGAAGCAGCCGTCGCCGGCATAGCAGACCACGGTGCGTTCCGGGTTCTCCAGCTTGGCGGAAATCGCGGCCGGCAGGCCGTAGCCCATCGAGCCCACCGTGGGCGCCAGGCTGGTGCCCACGCCCTTGAAGCGGTAGTAGGTATGCGGGAACACGGCGTAGTTGCCGGCACCCACGGTGATGCAGGCATCCTGCGGCAGCACGTCGCGCACATGGCACGCGGCACGGTTCAGGTTGAGGCTGCCCGGCGCCTGCCTGGGCTCCTGCGCGGCCAGGTATTCGTGGCGCGCCGTGCGCGTGCGCGCGGCCCAGGCCGGCGCGCGCGCGGGCGACAAGCCATCGAGCGCCGCCGCGAAGGCATTGACGTCCGACACGACCGGCAGCGCCGGGTGGAACACGCGGCCCAGCTCGCCGGCATCCGGGTACACATGCACCAGCCGCTGGCGCGGCAGCGGGCTTTCCAGCAGCGTGTAACCCTCCGTGGTGGCCTCGCCCATGCGGGTGCCCACCGCGATCAGCAGGTCGGCCTCGCGGATGCGCTGCTGCAGCGCCGCGCCCATGCCCCAGCCCACATGGCCGGCGTAGTTCGGATGATGGTTGTCGAAGCACTCCAGCCGGCGCCACGCCACGCCCACCGGCAACGCGAAGCGCTCGGCGAATGCCTCGAGCTGGCGCTGCGCCTGCGCGCTCCAGCCCGAGCCGCCCACCAGCATGAACGGGCGCTCGGCGCGCGCCAGCAGGCCGGACAATGCGGCCAGCGCCTGCGGCGTGGGCGCGCCGTGCGCGCGCTGGTAGCGCGGCATGTCGGCCACCGCGGCCTTGCCCCACAGCGTATCTTCGGGCAGCGCCAGCACCACCGGGCCGGGCCGGCCGCTGGTGGCCACGGCGAAGGCGCGCGCGATGAACTCGGGGATGCGCTCGGTGCGGTCGATCTGCGCCACCCACTTGGCCATCTGGCCGAACATGCGGCGGTAATCGATCTCCTGGAAGGCCTCGCGCTCGCTGAAATCGTTGCCGACCTGCCCGACGAACAGGATCATCGGCGTCGAGTCCTGGAACGCCGTATGCACGGCAATGCTGGCATTGGTGGCGCCGGGCCCGCGCGTGACGAAGCACACGCCGGGCTCGCCGGTGAGCTTGCCGTAGGCCTCCGCCATGTAGCCCGCGCCGCTTTCCTGCCGGCACACGATGGGCTGGATCGCGTCCTGGTGGTCGTACAGCGCGTCGATGCAAGGCAGGTAGCTTTCGCCCGGCACCAGGAACACGCGCTTGACGCCCTGGAGACGCAGTTGCTCGATCAGGATCTGGCCGCCGTTGCGCTCGCGCGGCGCGGCAGACGATGCCTGGGACAGGGGTGCATTCATCGCTTGATCTCGATTTCCACGAACACGCATTCGCCGTCGTGCGCGTTGATGACGTTGTGCTCCACACCCGCCGCGCGGTAGTAGGCCCGGCCCGCCACCAGCTGGCTGACCACCTCGCCGGCCGGCGTTTCCAGCCGCAGCGCGCCGGTGGTCATCGGTACCACCACGTAGTCATGGCCATGGCGGTGATGCCCGGTCTCGGCGCCCGGCGCGAAGCGCCACTCGGTGACGGCCACGCGGTCGTTGTCGACCTGCACGGTGGGTACGGCTTGGGGTCTGCTCATGGCGGCCTCGGCTCAAAGGGGTGTGCGGGTGCGGTGCCCGGGCTCAGCGGTCCACGCCGCCCATGCACAGGTACTTGGTTTCCAGGTATTCCTCGATGCCGTAGCTGGAGCCCTCGCGGCCCAGGCCGGACTGCTTGACGCCGCCGAACGGTGCCACCTCGTTGGAGATCAGCCCGGTATTGATGCCCACCATGCCGTACTCCAGCGCCTCGGCCACGCGCCACACACGGCCGATATCGCGGCTGAAGAAGTACGAGGCCAGGCCGAACTCGGTGTCGTTGGCCATGTCGATCACTTCCTGGTCGCTGGAGAAGCGGAACAGCGGCGCGAGCGGACCGAAGGTTTCTTCCTTCGCCACCAGCATGTCCGGCGTCACGCCGGCCAGCACCGTGGGTTCGAAGAAGGTGCCGCCCAGGCCGTGGCGCTTGCCGCCGGCGAGCACCCGCGCGCCCTTGCCCACGGCATCGGCGATGTGCTGCTCCACCTTGGCCACCGCGTCCTCATTGATCAGCGGGCCCTGCAGCACGCCGGGCTCGAGGCCGTGGCCTACCTTGAGCTTTGCCACCGCGGCCACCAGCTTCTGTGCGAAGGCGTCATACACCTTGTCGTGCACGTAGAGGCGGTTGGCGCAGACGCAGGTCTGGCCGGCATTGCGGTACTTGGAAGCCATGGCGCCTTCCACGGCGGCATCGAGATCCGCATCGTCAAAGACGATGAACGGCGCATTGCCGCCCAGTTCCAGCGAGAGCTTCTTGATGGTGGGCGCCGACTGGCGCATCAGGATGCGGCCCACTTCGGTGGAGCCGGTGAAGCTGAGCTTGCGCACCACGGCGCTGCCGGTCAGCTCGCCGCCGATCTCGATCGAGCTGGCGGCGTCGCCGGTCACCACGCTCAGCAGGCCGGCAGGCAGGCCGGCGCGCTCCGCCAGCAGCGCAAGCGCCAGCGCGGACAGCGGCGTATCCTCGGCGGGCTTGAGCACCATGGCGCAGCCGGCGGCCAGCGCCGGGCCGGCCTTGCGCGTGATCATGGCGAGCGGGAAATTCCACGGCGTGATGGCCGCGCACACGCCCACCGGCTCCTTGATCACCAGCAGGCGCTTGTCGGCCGCGGGCGTAGCCAGCACGTCGCCATTCACGCGCTTGGCTTCCTCGGCGAACCATTCCAGGAAGGACGCGGCATAGACCGCCTCGCCGCGCGCCTCGGCCAGCGGCTTGCCCTGCTCGCTGGTCATCAGCACGGCGAGGTCGTCGGCGTTGGCCAGCATCAGGTCGTACCAGGCGCGCAGCACCTGGGCGCGCTCGCGCGCGGTCTTGCGGCGCCACGCGCCCTGCGCCACGCGTGCGGCCTCGATGGCGCGGCGCGTCTCCGCCGCGCCCATCAGCGGCACGGTAGCGATCAGCGAACCGTCGGCGGGATTGGTGACGGCGAAGGTGGCGCCGTTGTCGGCGTCCTGCCACTGTCCGCCGATGAAGGCCTGCGAGCGCAGCAGGCTGGAGTCCTTGAGTTGCATGATGTCTTGTCTCTCTGTCTTGGTTGGTGTTGGCCCGCGTGCGATGCTCAGCGCGTGAGCACGTCGGCCAGGATGTCCAGCCCTTCGTCCATCACCGCGTCCTGGATCGTGAGCGGGAACAGGAAGCGGATCACGTTGCCGTACACGCCGCACGACAGCAGCAGCAGGCCCTGCTCCAGCGCGCGGTTCTGCACTTCGCGCGTGAACTCGGCGTCGGGGCTGCCGTCGGCCTTGCGGAACTCCACGGCCACCATCGCGCCCAGGCCGCGCACTTCCGCGATCTGCGGCACGCGCGGCTTCAGGCCTTCCAGCCGCTCGACCAGGCGCTGGCCGAGCGCGGCGCCGCGCGGGATCAGTTGCTCGCCTTCGAGCACGTCCAGCACGGCCAGCGCGGAGGCCACCGCCAGCGGGTTGCCGGCATAGGTGCCGCCCAGCCCGCCGGGCGCGGGCGCGTCCATCACCTCGGCGCGGCCGCACACGGCCGACAGCGGCATGCCGCCGGCCAGGCTCTTGGCCATGGTGGTGAGGTCCGGCGCCGCCTCATAGTGCTCCATGGCGAACAGGCGGCCGGTGCGGCCGAAGCCGGTCTGCACCTCGTCGGCGACCAGCAGGATGCCGTGCTCGTCGCAGACCGCGCGCAGCGCCTTGACGAAGGCCGGCGGCGCCACGTTGAAACCACCCTCGCCCTGCACCGGCTCGAAGATGATGGCGGCCACGCGCTTGGGATCGACGTCGGCCTTGAACAGGTGCTGCAGCGCCTTGAGCGAATCTTCCACCGACACGCCATGCAGGGCACATGGATACGGCGCGTGGAACACCTCGCCCGGGAACGGGCCGAAGCCCACCTTGTACGGCACCACCTTGCCGGTCAGCGCCATGCCCATCATGGTGCGGCCGTGGAAGCCGCCAGAGAAGGCGATCACGCCGGGCCGGCCGGTGGCGGCGCGGGCGATCTTGATGGCGTTCTCCACGGCTTCCGCGCCGGTGGTGAAGAAAGCGGTCTTCTTGGCCGAGCGTCCGGGCGCGCGCGCGTTGATCTTCTCGGCCAGCTCGATGTAGCTGGCATACGGCACGATCTGGTAGGCCGTGTGCGTAAAGCGATCGAGCTGGCGCCGCACGGCATCGACCAGGCGCGGATGGCGGTGGCCCGTGTTGAGCACGGCGATGCCGGCGGCGAAGTCGATATAGCGCTTGCCCTCCACATCCCAGATCTCCGAGTTCTCGGCGCGCTCGGCGTAGAAATTGCACATCACGCCCACGCCACGCGGGGTGGCGGCGTCCTTGCGGCGGACCAGTTCGGCGTTCTTCATCTGTTGTTGCTCCATCTTGGTATGGGTTGTGCTGCTGTCTGGATGGCGCGCGCTCAGGCGGCGGCGCGGATCAGGGTCGGGTCCCATTCCTTGCCGGGGACCGCGGCAATCAGGCGCTGCGTGTATTCGTGGCGCGGCGCGTCGAAAATCTGGTCGGGCGGGCCAGACTCCACCACCCGCCCCTTGTGCATCACCATCACGTGGTGGCAGATCTGCGCGGCCACGCGCAGGTCGTGGGTGATGAAGATCAGCCCGATGTTCAGCCGCTTCTGCAGGTCGGCCAGCAATTGCAGCACCTGCGCCTGCACCGAGACGTCGAGCGCGGAGACCGATTCGTCGGCCACCAGCAGCTTGGGCTCCAGCGCGAGCGCGCGCGCGATGCCGATGCGCTGGCGCTGCCCGCCGGAGAACTGGTTGGGATAGCGGTCGAACGCGGACGGCTCCAGCCCCACCAGCTGCAGCAGTTCGCGCGCGCGCGCCTGTGCCTTTGCCAGCGGCACGCCGTTGGCGACCGGGCCGTCGGTGATGATGCGGCCCACCGTGTGGCGCGGGTTGAGCGAAGCAAAGGGGTCCTGGAAGATCATCTGCACGTCGCTGCGCAGCGGGCGGAACTGCCGCTCCGACAGTCGCGCGATGTCCTGCCCGTCGAACAGCAGCTCGCCCCCGTCGATGCCGGTCAGCTTGAGCAGGCATTTGCCGATGGTGGACTTGCCCGAGCCGGACTCCCCGACGATCCCGAGCGTCTGCCCGCGGCGCACGCTGAAGCTCACGCCGTCCACGGCGTTGACCACGCGCTTCTTGCTGAATAGCCCGCCGCCGGAGACATAAGTCTTGCGCAGGTCGCGCACTTCCAGCACGGTCTCGGCCGCGTCCGCCCGACGCTCCTTGGCGCGCCCGTGCGGCACCGCGCTGATCAGGCGGCGCGTGTAAGGATGCTGCGGGTGGTTGAGCACCTGCTGCGCCGGGCCCATCTCCACCAGCACGCCTTTTTCCATCACCGCCACGCGATCGGCGATCTCCGCCACCACGCCGAAGTCGTGCGTGACGAACATCACGCCCATGCCCTTCTCGGCCTGGATGCGCTTGATCAGCGCCAGGATCTGCGCCTGCGTGGTGACGTCCAGCGCGGTGGTCGGCTCGTCGGCGATCAGCAGCGCGGGTTCGAGCGCGAGCGCCATGGCGATCACCACGCGCTGGCGCTGCCCGCCGGACAGGCGGAAGGGATAGCTGTGCGTCAGCGTGGCGGGGTCGGGCAGGCCGACGAACTCCAGCAGTTCCAGCACGCGGCGGTTGCGCGCCTCGCCGGGATAGGCGCCGTGCACGCGCATCACCTCGGCGATCTGCTCGCCCACGGTCATCACGGGGTTGAGCGCCGACAGCGGCTCCTGGAACACCATGGCCATGTCCTTGCCGCGCATCGACAGCAGGGTGTCTTCATCCAGCGCCAGCAGGTCGCGGCCCTGGAACAGGATCTGCCCACCCTGCGGCTTCAGGTAGGGCGGCAGCAGGCCCATGATGGCGTTGGCGCTCATCGACTTGCCCGAACCGGACTCGCCGACGATGCACAGGATCTCGCCGGCGTGCAGGTCGTAGCTCACGTCCTTGACCGCGTGCGCGCGGTCGCCGCCGGCGGGCAGCGCGATGGTGAGGTCGCGCACGGACAGCAGCGGCGCGGTGTTCTGCGGGGATTTCTGGTCTGGTGCTTGCATGAACGGCATCCTTTGACTTACTCGCCGCGGCGGCGGAGTTGGGGATTCATGGCGTCGTTCAGCCCTTCGCCAATCAGGTTGATGGACAGCACCGTGAGCAGGATCGCCACGCCCGGCCACACGCTCATCCACCAGGCTTCGCGGATCATGGTGCGGGCCGCGCCGATCATGAAGCCCCAGCTCATCATGTTGCGGTCGCCCAGGCCCAGGAAGGACAGCGCCGACTCGGTCAGGATCGCCGTGGCCACCATGAAGGAGGCGGACACGATGATGGGCGACATGGCGTTGGGCAGGATCTGGGTGACGATGATGCGCAGCGGCTTCTGCCCGATCACCACCGCCGCCTGCACGAACTCGCGCTGCTTCAGCGTGAGGAACTCGCCGCGCACCAGGCGCGCCACCGGCGGCCACGACACCACCGAGATGGCCGCCACGATGGAGTAGATGGTGGGATTGAAGATCGCCACGATCACCACCGCCATGGCCAGTTGCGGGATGGTCTGGAAGAACTCGGTGAAACGCATCAGCGCGTCGTCGATGCGGCCGCCGCAATAGCCGGCCACCGAGCCGATCAGGATGCCGAACCCCAGCGCCACGCCGGTGGAGATCACGCCCACCAGCAGCGACACGCGCGCGCCGTACAGCATGCCGGCGGTGATGTCGCGGCCGAGCATGTCGGTGCCGAACGGATAGGCCGCGTCAGCGAACGGGTGCACCAGCGGCTCGCCCACCATCAGCCAGGGCGATTCCTCGTACAGCACCGGCGCCAGCAGCGCCACCGCCACCACGGCCAGCAGCACCAGCAGGCCGATCACCGCGCCGTAGTTGCGCGCATAACGTCGTGCGAAGGCTTTCATGCCGTGGCTCCCTTGCCGCCCACCGCGATGCGGGGGTCGATGAAGCGGTAGACGATGTCCGTCACCAGGTTGAAGAACACCACCAGCGCCGAGGTGACGAAGAAAATGCCCAGCAGCAACTGGTAGTCCCGCTGCAGCAGCGCGTCGAACATCAGGCGGCCGATGCCGGGCCACGAGAACACGGTCTCGGTCAGCACCGCGCCGCCGGCCATCTGGCCAAGCTGGATGCCGGCGAAGGTGATCACCGGCAGCAGCGCGTTGCGCAGCACGTGCACGCGGATCACGCGCCCGGCCGGCACGCCCTTGGCGCGCGCGGTCTTGACGAAGTCCATGCCCATCACTTCCAGCATCGAAGCACGCGTGAGGCGCACATACACCGCCATGAAGAAGCAGCCCAGCGAGATGGTGGGCAGGATCATGTGCAGCGCCACGTCCTGCACGCGCGCAAGGCCCGTGTAGCCCGCGCCGATGGTTTCCATGCCGAAGGCGGGCAGCCACCCCAGCACCACCGAGAACAGGATGATCGCCATCAGCGACAGCCAGAACAGCGGCGTGGCGTACAGGAGCAGCGCACCGGACATCACCGCGCTGTCGATCCAGCGGCGCTTGTTCTCGTAGCGCGTGCGCGCCGAGATCACGCCCAGCAGCACGCCAAGCACGAGCGAGAACAGGAACGCGCCGCTCATCAGCACGAAGGTGGCGGGCAGGCGGTCCAGGATCAGGTCCAGCACCGGCAGGTGGTTGCGGTAGGAGTAGCCCAGGTCGAGCCTGGCCACGCCCTTGAGATAGATGCCGAGCTGGGTCAGCACCGGCTGGTCCAGGCCGAACTGCTCGCGCAGCTGGTTGACGAAGGCGGCGTCTCCGGCCCCGGCCTCGCCCGCCATGACGGTGGCCGGGTCGCCGGGCGCCATGCGGATCAGGAAGAAGTTGATGATGACCACGCCAAGGACGACCACCAGGGCCTTCCACAGGCGGGACAACAGGAAAGAGAGAAAATTCACGGCATGCTCCACGCGGGCAAGGACTGGGCCCGGGCGCCATCGCGCCCGCATTGCGGCGTCATCCCGCCAGCGCGGGCATGACCGGGGGGCGAGCCCGGATTCGCGCAGAACCCGGGACCGCCCCGCCATACAACTCGACGACTCAGTTCTTCTCGATGGAAACGTTGTCGAACGACTCGTTCAGCCCGATCGCGGTGGTCACGAGGTTCCTGACGTTCTTGCGGTACAGCGTGGGGAACTCCAGCTCGAACAGGTTGCCGGCGGCCACCTCGGTCACCAGGATCTTCTGCACTTCGCTGTACAGCTTCTGGCGCTCGCCCGCGTCCAGCGCCACGCCGGCCTGGGCCCACAGCGTATCGGCCTGCGCGTTGCTATAGCCCTGCACGTTGGCGAACGGCGTGCCCTTGACGATGTTCCTGGTCACGTAGAGCCGTTCCACGCCCAGCGCCGGATCGCCGTACTGGTAGGTGTAGGTGGCGGTCAGGTCGAAGTCCCAGTTGCTGACGCGCGCAGACCACGTGCCGGCATCGGCCGACTCGATGCTGACCTTGAAGCCGAGCTGCTCGAGCATCTGCTTCATGTACTCGTCGAGGCGGTCCCAGTTGGCGCCGTAGGAGGTCGACAGGATCTTGACCGGGTACTGGCCGACGTTGACGCCCGACTCCTTGATGAGGTCGCGCGCCTTCTTCAGGTTGAAGTCGTAGGCGGGCATGTTCTTGTCGAAGAACAGCGTGGCCGAGGCGAACGGGCTCACCGCCGGCTTGCCCATGCCGAAGAAGATGTTGTCCACGATCATCTTGCGGTTGAGCGCGTGCATCACCGCCTGGCGCACCTTGACGTTGTTGAACGGCGGCTTGCGCTCGTTCATCAGCAGGCTCGACATCGGCGAGAACATCTCCCAGCCCTTGGTGGTGTATTCCACGTTGGGCAGCGCGCGCAGGCGCTTGACGTCCACGTTGTCGACGTCGCCGCCGCGCAGCACCTGCACGTCGCCCTTCTCGAAGGCCACCGCGCGCGAAGCCGAATCGGGGATCACGTAGAACACCAGCTCGTCCAGGTAGGGCTTGCCTTTCTTCCAGTAGTTCGGGTTCTTGGCCAGCTTGATGTAGGCGCCCTTCTTCCATTCCTTGAACATGAAGGGGCCGGTGCCCACCGGCTTCTGGTTGGCCGGGTTGTTGCGGTAGTCGGTGCCGTCGTAGATGTGCTTGGGCATCATCGGCATGGTGCCGGTCTCGAACATGGAGATGAACGGCGGGAACGGTTCCTTGAGCTTGATCTCCACGGTGCTGTCGTTCACCGCGCGGATCGAGTCCACGTACTTGTTGAGCACCGCGCGCGTGCGCACATGCACCTCGCGCAGCATCTTGTCGATCGAGAACACCACGTCGGCCGAGCCGAAGGGCTTGCCGTCATGCCACTTCACGCCCTGCTGCAGCTCGAAGGTGTAGGTCAGGCCGTCCGCCGAGATCTTCCACGACTTGGCCAGCTCGGCGCGCGGCTTGAGGTCCGGGCCATAGGTCAGCAGGCCCTGGTAGATCTTGCCGGCGATGTACTGGGTGGGCGCCTGCGAGTTCAGCGCGCTCACCAGGATCGGCGGCTCCGGCTGGACGATGCCGGACAAGGTGCCGCCCGCGGTCTGCGCGACGGCGTTGCCCGCCGGCAGCAGGACCGGCGCCAGCGCCAGGCCGGCGCTGGCCAGCGCCATCGACACCAGGCTTTTGCCAAAGCTCTTTTTCAGGTGTTGGGTGAAGGATTTCATCGGTCAGTTTCCTGTGGTAGTGATCGTGCTCTGCGGATACGGAAGGTACGAAGGACGCGTTGCTGCGACTGCCGTGACTACGACTTTCATTGGCTACTTATCTTTGCCCGACGGTGCAGGGCGGTGGCTTCAAAGCGAAGCGAAGGGGCGCGGCCGCAGGCAGTACAAGCAGAACAAGCGGTACCTGCCGTGCCGCGCAACGACGCCAGGATCTCTTTGAAGCGACCTCTCAGGCAGGTTCGACGCCGCACCAGTCGTGCATGAACTGCGCGAGCGTGGTGGCCACGCGCACCATGCTCTCGATGGAAACCGACTCGTCGATGCCGTGGATATTTCGGGCCTGCGGGCCGTAGCAGGTCACCGGCGTCTCCAGCATCAGGCGGAAATGGCGTGCGTCCGTGGTGGCGGTGGTGGCCTCGCGCCGCACCGCCTCGCCGTTGACCTTGCGGTGCGCTTCGGCCAGCGCCTGCATGCTGGGCACGTCGAGGTCGAACTCGCAGCCCGGGGCATGAAAGCCTTCGTAGCGGATATGGAGCTGCAGGTTGCTGGCCAGGCGCGCCAGCGTGCCGCGCACGCAGGCTTCCACGCGCGCCTTGGCGTCGGCCACGTCCATGCTCGGGTAGAAGCCGATGCGCACGCCCAGCGTGCAGGTGCAGGGCACCGACGAATTCCATTCGCCGCCGTGGATCTGGCCGAGGTTGAAGTTGATCGGGTGCGCGTGGTCGCGGTACACGGCCGGGCGGTTTTCGGGCAGGTTCCACTCGGCCTCGAGCTTGCGCAGGTCCGCCATCACTTCGATGCCGGCCTCGACCGGGTTCACGCCGCTGGTCATGTAGGCGGCATGCGCGGGGTGGCCTGTCAGCTCCACGAACATCCAGAACACGCCCATCTGCGCGCTCATCAGGTTTTCGCCCAGCGGCTCGGGAATCACCACCGCGTCGAAGGCGGCCAGCTTGCCCGCGCCCACCGCGCTGCGCAGGGCCGCGACCGTGGCCAGCGCGCCGTTGCCGGTGTTTTCCTCTTCCAGCACGGAGTTGAAGCCGACCGCGCCGGCCGGCTGCACGCCGAGGTCCTTGAGCGCCTTGAACGCGGCCAGCGTGCAGATGATGCCGGCCTTCATGTCGCCCGCGCCGCGGCCGAACAGCCAGCCGTCCTCGACGAACGGCGCGAACGGCGACTGGCGCCACATCGATTCAGGGCCGGTCGGCACCACGTCGAGGTGGCCGTTGAACAGCACCGAGCGCCCGCCCTTCGCGACCGGCCGGTGCGTTGCGAGCAGGTTGTAGCGGCCGCCGTCCGGGCAACATGGCGGAGAGAACAGCGGCAGGTCCTTGAGCGCTTCGCTGCGCAGGTAGATGCGCTCGGACTCCAGGCCGAGTTCGCGCAGCGCGCCTTCCATGAAGGCCACGGCCGGCTGTTCCTGCCCCGACGGGCTCGGCGCGGCCACGAAGTCCGACAGCGTGCGCACCATGTACGGCTCGAGCGCGCGCACGGCGGCAGCGATATCGTCGGTGGTCAGCGCGGGAAGATCGGGCGTGGCGGACATCGCGGCACTGCCGGCGGTACGTTGCATGGTGGCTCCACTGACTGGTCCGGGGTGCGCAAGGGGGGCGCCTCCGGAGGGGGATCGAATCAGCCGAATCGGCAAGACGTCGCTGGAAAAACGACGAACCCAACAAGATGTGTGGAAAGTTAGCCGATCATTGGTACCATAGGTAGGTCCATATATCGCTTTTTAGCCGGGGCCACTTTGAAAGAGACGATTCTGTCCGAGCTGCTGCTGCAGCGTATGGAGCGGCCCGCAAATGGTGCGGATGACAAGAACGGCACGCACATGAACCGCCAGCTGTACGAGATCATTCGCCAGGAAATCCTTGCTGGCTCGCTGGTTGCGGGCAGCAAGCTGCCGGCGTCGCGGCTCCTGTCGAAGGAAGTCGGCGTCTCTCGCAACACGGTGCTGTACGCCTATGAACAACTGCTGGCCGAAGGCTACGTCACGGCATCGAGCGGAAGTGGCACCTTTGTGTCGCAGAGTTTTCCCGACCATAGTGCATTGCACAACGGCAGGGCGCGAAATGGCACCATCGCCGTGCCCGCACCGCAGCAAAACCCGAACCGTTTCGCCTTGTCGCGCCGCGGCCAGCACCTGGTGTCGCATTCCGGTGCATCGGACCGGCAATGGGGCGCGTTTGTCGCGGGCGTGCCCGATGTCTCGTTGTTTCCGCACGCGGTCTGGGCACGCCTGCTCAACAAGCACTGGCGCGCGCCGAAGCCGGAACTGCTGACCTACGCGCACAACGGTGGCTATATGCCGCTGCGCCGCGTGCTGGCCGAGCACCTGCGGCTGGTGCGCTCGGTGCGCTGCGAGCCCGAGCAGATCATCCTGACCACCGGGATCCACCAGGCCATCGACCTGATCGCGCGGCTGCTCGGCGATCCCGGCGACAAGGCGTGGATGGAGGATCCCGGCTACTGGGGCACGCGCAGCCTGCTCACCAGCGCCGGCATCGAGACCATCCCGGTGCCGGTGGACAGCGAGGGCATCGCCCCGGACGCGGCCACGCTGCAGAACCCGCCGCGCTTCATCTTCGCCACGCCGTCGCACCAGTATCCGCTGGGCATGGTGATGAGCCTGTCGCGCCGGCGCATGCTGCTCGAATACGCGCGCCAGCGCGGCGCGTGGATCGTGGAGGACGACTACGACAGCGAGTTCCGTTTCGAGGGACGGCCGCTGGCTTCGCTGCAGGGCCTGGACGAGCACGACCGCGTGATCTACATGGGCACGTTCTCCAAGACGCTGTTCCCGGGGCTGCGCATGGGCTTCATGGTGCTGCCCAAGCCGCTGGCGCCGCATTTCGCCACCGGGCTGTCGGAACTCTTCCGCGAGGGCCAGCTGATGCAGCAGGCGGTGCTGGCCGACTTCATCGAGGAAGGCCACTACGCCACCCACATCCGCCGCGTGCGCCAGCGCTACGCGCAGCGCCAGGGCCTGCTGCGCGAGGCGATCGCCGCGCGGCTCGGCGCGGACTGGCCCACCTCCACGCACGAAGCCGGCCTGCACCTGGTGATCCACCTGCCGCCCGGCGCCGACGATCTCGGCATCAGCATGGCGGCGCGCACGCAGGGCCTGACCACGCGGCCGCTGTCGCGCTACTTCGCCGATCCCGCGCGAGCGACCAGCCAGGGCCTGCTGCTGGGCTATGCCTGCGTGCCGGACGACCAGATCGCACCGGCCTTCCACAAGCTCGCCGAAGTGATCGAGCCCGCGCTGGAACACCTGGCGCGCACCCGGTCGCCACGCCGCGCGCCGGCCGCGGCCATCAACCGCGAGGCGTGGAGCGGCGCGTAAGCGCGCGCTGCCTGCGCCGACCGCGCGGCCATGCCGCGCAATGCAATCCATAGCAATCCATAGCAATCCATATCCGGAGAGGCCGGCATGAACGCCAAGGAAGACTACGCCCTGTTCGACGCGGGCACCGTGCGGCTGCAATCGGGCCGGGACTTTCCCGGCATGCGGCTGGCCTACAAGACCTACGGCACGCTCAACGCCCGCAAGGACAACGTGATCGTCTACCCGACCTCGTTCAGCGCCCAGCACTACGATACCGAGTGGCTGGCCGCGCCGGGCGGCGTGCTCGACACCGATCGCTACTTCGTCATCATCCCCAACCTGTTCGGCAACGGCTTGTCGTCGTCGCCGTCGAACTCGCCGCAGTTCGCGCCGGGCACGTTCCCCGCAGTCACTTATCACGATGCCGTGGCCGTGCAGCGCAGGCTGCTGCAGGAAGTGTTCGGCATCGAGCGCATCGCGCTGGTGTACGGCTGGTCGATGGGCGGCATGCAGGCCTACCACTGGGGCGCCTGCCACGCCGACATGGCCGGGCGCATCGCCGTGGTGTGCGGCAGCGCGCGCTGCTCGCCGTTCAACCAGGTCTTCCTCGAGGGCGTGCGCGCCGCGCTTACGGCCGACCCAGCCTTCCGCGACGGGCACTTCGCCGCGCCGCCTCGCGCGGGCTACCGCGCCATGGGCCGCGTGTACGCGGGATGGGCCCTGTCGCACGCGTTCTACCGCGACGAACTGTGGCGCGCGGCGGGCTTCGAATCGCTCGAGGCGTTCCTCGCCGGCACCTGGGACAGCAACTTCGCGCGCCGCGACGCCAACGACCTGCTTGCCCAGCTGTGGACATGGCAGCACGGCGACATCAGCCGCTGCGACGCCTTCGGCGGCGACCTGGACCGCTCGCTGGCCGCCATCCGCGCCGACGTGCTGCTCATGCCCGGCCGCACCGATGCGTACTTCCAGGCGCAGGACAACGCGGCGGAATTGCCCCGGCTCACCGGCGCGCGCACGGCCGCGCTGCGCCCGATCCCGTCCGATTACGGGCATCGCGCCGGCAACCCGCACAATATTCCGGCGGACCGCGCCTTCCTGCGCGAAACGATCGCCGCCTTCCTGGCGGCGTAGGCCGCGAACCACGCCATGGCGCCATCGTCACGGCGCCGAATGGCCCTTAACGCCAGGGCCGCATTCGCCTAGCATGGGCACCTTCCTCCTCCGCACGCACCGCATATGGCAAGCACCGCTCCCATCGCCTCTTCCTTGCTGGCCGAACTCACCACGCGGCTCGACGCCGCGGGCCTGCAGACCGGCGACGCCATCGAGACGCGCTTTCGCAAGGACTGGTACGCACCGCTCGGCGCGGTCGCCCCGCTGGCCGTGGTCCGCCCGCGCAACAGCGCCGAAGTGTCCGCCGTGCTCGCGCTGTGCAACCGCATGCGCCAGCCCGTGGTGCCGCAGGGCGGCCTCACCGGCCTGGCCGGCGCGGCCACGCCGGCAGGCGGCGAAGTCGTGCTGTCGCTCGAGCGCATGCGCGGCGTGGAAGAGATCGACGCCCAGGCCGGCACCATGACCGTGATGGCCGGCACCACGCTGCAGGCGGCGCAGGAGGCCGCGCGCGCGGCCGGCTGGCTGCTGGCGGTGGACCTGGGGGCGCGCGGCAGCTGCCAGATCGGCGGCAATATCGCCACCAACGCGGGCGGCAACCGCGTGATCCGCTACGGCATGATGCGCGACCAGGTACTGGGGCTGGAAGCCGTGCTGGCCGACGGCACCGTGGTGTCTTCGCTCAACAAGATGCAGAAGAACAATGCCGGCTACGACGTGCGCCAGCTCTTCATTGGCAGCGAAGGCACGCTGGGCGTGATCACGCGCGCCGTGCTGCGCCTGGCCCCGCTGCCGGCCGCCACGCAGACCGCGCTGTGCGCGCTGTCCGGCTACGACGACGTGGTGCGCCTGCTGCGCCATGCCCAGCGCAAGCTCTCGGGCCGCCTCAGCGCGTTCGAAGTGATGTGGGCCGATTTCTACGGCCTGGTCACCACGCGCGTGCCCGGCGTGCGCGCGCCGCTGCCGGCGGGCCATCCCTTCTACGTGCTGCTCGACCTGCAAGGCAACGACGCCGCGCAGGACGCGCCCGCCTTCGAAGGCATGCTGGAATCCGCGATGGAAGCCGGCCTGATCCAGGACGCGGCGGTGGCATCCAGCCACAAGGAAGCGCAGAGCTTCTGGCAACTGCGCGACGCGGTGGCCGAATTCCCGGTGATGTGGGCGCCCAACGCCGCCTTCGACGTCAGCCTGCCGATCGGCGGCATCGGCGCCTTCGCCGATGCGCTGCGCGTGCGCGTGCTGGCCACCTGGCCCGATGCCGAGCTGGTCAACTTCGGCCATGTAGGCGACAGCAACCTGCACGTCAGCGTGCATTTGCCCGGCGCCACCGACGCGGACTTCCCCGAACACGAGATCTCCGATGCGGTATACGGCGTGGTGCAGGCGTTCCAGGGCAGCATCTCGGCCGAGCACGGCATCGGCTTGCACAAGAAGCCCTACCTGCATTGCTCGCGCTCGCCCGAGGAGCTGGCGCTGATGCGCCTGCTCAAGCGCTCGCTGGACCCGAACCATATCCTTAGTCCGGGGCGGGTGTTCGATCCGGGTTGAGTGCGTCGCGGCTGCGGCGGCATGTGCGCTGCGTCATTCGGGTGTCGGCAAGGCGGCCGATTCCGGCCCCGTCACGAACGCCGCGCCGCTGTCGTCCTTCAGGTCCACCCCGCTGCGCCCCAGCGCCAGCGCGCCGCGCAGCAGGAAGGCGAGCTTGTCCGCCGCCTGCGCATAGGGCAGTCCTTCGGGCCGCACGTTGGAGATGCAGTTGCGCTCGGCGTCGCTGCGGCCCGTGCGCGGGTCGTAGGTCAGGTAGATGCCGAGGCTGTCCGGCGAGCTGAGCCCGGGCCGCTCGCCGATCAGCATCACCACCTGGCGCGCGCCGAGCAGCTGGCCGGCCTCGTCGCCCAGCGCCACGCGCGCCTGCTCGGCCACCACCACGGGGCCGATGCGCCAGCCGGGCAGGCGCTCGCGCGCGGCCAGCAGCAGCGGCAYGCCGTGGCGCCCGGCCGCCAGCGCGGAGAGGCCATCGGCGATCACGAAGACCACGTCGGGCACCTCGGCGGGGCGCGCCTGCGCCAGCCGTGCGCGGCTTTCGTCGTCGAGCTGGCGGCCGAGGTCGGGCCGGCGCAGATAGTGCTGGCGGTCCGCGGCGGCACTGTGCGCGGGCACGCTGGCCAAGCCGGCCTGGTGCAGCGCGCGCTCGATGTCGGCGCGCGCCAGCGGCAGGTGCACGGCGTCGCGCGCCTGGGCATGGGCCAGGCCGAAGGCGAGCACGGTGTCGGTGGTCTGGCTGTTGCCGGCACGGCCCAGCGCGATGCGCGCGGCGGTGAACTGGCGCAGGCGCTGCCACGGATTGGGCTGGGTCAGTTTGCGGCTCATGGCTGGATCATGGCTGGATCATGGCTGACAGATGGCTGGCTTGTGAGGGGCTTGAGGGACCGCGCTCACAGGGCGTGCGCGAGCTGCAGCAGCGGCTGGCGCTCGGCCAGCTCCAGCAGGCGGCCGTCCTCGCCGAGGATGCCCATGCGCTGCAGCCAGTCCTCGAACTCGGGCGCGGGCCGCAGGCCCAGCGTGTCGCGCAGGTAGAGCGCGTCGTGGAAGGAGGTGCTCTGGTAGTTCAGCATGATGTCGTCGGCGCCGGGCACGCCCATGATGAAGTTGATGCCGGCCACGCCGAACAGCGTCAGCAACGTGTCCATGTCGTCCTGGTCGGCCTCGGCGTGGTTGGTGTAGCAGACATCGCACCCCATCGGCACGCCGAGCAGCTTGCCGCAGAAATGGTCCTCCAGCCCGGCGCGGATGATCTGCTTGCCATCGTAGAGATACTCGGGGCCGATAAAGCCCACCACGGTGTTGACCAGCAGCGGCGAGAACGCGCGCGCCACCGCGTAGGCGCGCGCTTCCATGGTCTGCTGGTCCACGCCGTGGTGCGCGTTGGCGGAGAGCGCGCTGCCCTGGCCGGTCTCGAAGTACATCACGTTGTTGCCCACGGTGCCGCGCGCCAGGCTTTGCGCGGCGTCGTGCGCTTCGGCCAGCAACGCCAGGCTGACGCCGAAGCCGGCATTGGCGCGCTCGCTGCCCGCCACCGACTGGAACACCAGGTCCACCGGCGCGCCCTGCTCGATGGCGCGCACGGTGTTGGTGACGTGGGTCAGCACGCACGATTGCGTGGGCACGTCATAGCGGCAGCGCAGGTCGTCGACCAGGCGCAGCAGGGTGACGATGGCGCCGAGGTTGTCGGTGGCCGGGTTGATGCCGATGGTGGCGTCGCCGCAGCCGTACATCAGGCCGTCGATCATCGAGGCGGCGATGCCCTTGGGGTCGTCGGTGGGATGGTTGGGCTGCAGCCGCACGGAGAGCCGGCCGGGCAGGCCGATGGTGTTGCGAAAGCGCGTGACCACGCGGCACTTGCGCGCCACCGCCACCAGGTCCTGGTTGCGCATGAGCTTGCTCACCGCCGCGGCCATCTCGGGCGTGATGCCCGGCGCCACGCGCGCGAGGGTGGCGGCATCGGTCTGGTGCAGCAGCAGCCAGTTGCGCAGGTCGCCCACGGTCAGCCCCGCGATCTCGCGGAAGGCGGCGCGGTCATGGCGGTCGACGATCAGGCGCGTGACTTCGTCCTCCTCGTAGGGGACCAGGGCTTCCTGCAGGAACCGCGTCAGCGGCAACTCGGCCAGCGCCATGCGCGCGGCCATGCGTTCTTCCTCGCTGGCGGCGGCCAGGCCGGCGAGGTAGTCGCCCGAGCGCGCCGGGCTGGCCTTGGCAAGCAAGGTCTTGAGATCGCCGAACAGGTAGCGGCGCGAGGCGACGGTGTGGGTGAAGGCCATGATCGGGTCTCAGTCGGTTGCCGGCGTGGCGGCGGGGGCGGGGGCGCTGCCGGCCAGGTCGCCATGCGCCAGCTGGAACCGCACGCGCCACTGGCAATGCGCATAGCCCACGATATCAAGTCCCATGAACACAATATATACGCCTGTCGGGGCAAGCTTGGGGTCGAGCCCCGGGAACTGCACATTGCGACGGGCGCCGATGGAATGGACCTCGCAACGCCCGAGATTGACCCAGGATTGACCCGGGATTGCCTGGCGTACCCAAATCTTCGTCATGAACGCCTCCCCCGGCACCCTGCCGCCAGCCACGTCGACGAACGCGCCGCCAACTGTCGCGCCGGAACCCGACCTGCGACCGGCTCGCGCCCGGCGGCCCTGCCGATCCGCATCGGAAGCGGACCAGTTTGCTTCCCGCGCGCGAGCGCGCTTGCCTTGGCCGCCCGCCGGACCGACAATCGAGCGCCGTACCATCCACAGATGGCCGGCCGCCCGGATCGTGCGGCCCGGCCGTCCATGCAGGAGACTCGATGAACCAACCCGATCCGCCACGCCTGCCCCGCCTGCCTGAAGCAGCGTGGCTGAACGTTGGCACGGTCGCCTATGTCCTGAGCGCCCTGGCGCTCTGGATGGTGATGCAGGCCAACCTGGTCGCGGCGCTGCTCGCAGGGCTGTTGCTGTATTCGCTGGTGGACGTGCTGGCCCCCAGGCTAGTAGGCCTGCACCAGAAGCACGACGCGCTGGCGGTGGCGATCCTGTCCGCCGTCACGCTGCTTGGACTGACGCTCGGCGGATGGGCGCTGATACGCTTCGTCGGCGGCGACGCCAACCGGCTCGATACCTTGCTGATCCGCGCCGCCGACATCATCGACCAATCGCGTGCGCAGCTGCCGGGCTGGGTCAACGATGCCCTGCCGCGCGGCGTGGATGAACTGGCCAACACGCTGATTGCCTGGCTGCGCGAGCATGCACAGATGGCGCAGAAGTTCGGCGCGGAGGTGCTGCGCACGCTGGCGCATATCCTGATCGGCCTGGTGATCGGCGCCATGGTGGCGCTGTACCGCGCCATTGCCAAGCCAAACCGCCGGCCACTGGCCACCGCGCTGGTGGAGCGCGCGCGCAACCTGCAGCGGGCCTTCGCGCAGTTCATCTTCGCCCAGATACAGATCTCGCTGATCAACACCGTGCTTACCGCGGTCTACCTGCTGGTGGTGCTGCCGCTGTGTGGCGTGCACCTGCCGCTGACCAAGACGCTGGTGGCGCTGACCTTCCTGGTGGGGCTCCTGCCGGTGCTGGGCAACCTGATCTCGAACGCGGGCATCGTGGTGGCGTCGCTGTCGATCTCGCTGCCGATCGCGATCGCCTCGCTGGTCTACCTGGTGGTGATCCACAAGCTCGAGTACTTCCTCAATGCGCGCATCATCGGCGCGCGCATCAACGCCGCCGCGTGGGAGCTGCTGACCGTGATGCTGCTGATGGAATCGATCTACGGTATCGCCGGCGTGGTCGCCGGGCCGATCTTCTATGCCTATCTCAAGCGGGAGCTGGCGGCCAAGGGGCTGATCTGAGGCGGCGGAGGTAGGACCAATCCGGGTGCCTGGCGCCCGGCGCCCCTCACCTAGTTCCCTGCCTGTTCGTCCATCCCGCCCTCCTGCTCCACCCGGCTGCGCACGAAATCGATATGTGTCTGCATGGCCGTGCGCGCCTCTTCGGGGCGCCGCGCGAGGATGGCCTCGCACAGCGTGCGGTGCTGCAGCAGCAGTAGCGCTGAGGCGTCTTCGGCCTGGACGCGCAGGCCGGTGCCGTTGATGGTGATGTGCTCGCGCAGCATGCCGATCACGCTGGTGTGCAGGTGCAGGAACATGGTGTTGTGCGAGGCCTGGGCGATGGCCTCGTGCAGCTTGGCATCGGCTTCGGCCTCGGCGGTCTTGTCGTCCTGCTCGCGCGAGGTTTCGAGCGCGCGCAGCAGGCCGCGGATGCGCTTGAGGTCGCCGCTGTCGGCGCGCATCGCGGCGAAATACGCGGTGGCCCCTTCCAGCACGCGGCGGAACTCCAGGATATCGTCGCGCAGCACCGGGTGGTCCGCCACCAGCTGGCGCCACGGCGAGGCAATGCCCGCGCGCAGCTGCTCGGTGACGAACACGCCGGCGCCCTGCCGGCTCTGCAGCAGCCCGCGCGCGGCCAGCCGCTGGATCGCCTCGCGGATGGTATTGCGGGCCACGCCATATTGCTCCGCCAGCGCCCGTTCGGCCGGCAGCCTCGTGCCGGCCGGCCAAGTGCCGTCGAGCAGCGCCGTTTCCAGTTTGCGCATCACCTGTTCCACGCGCCCGCGTGTCTGCATGCCCCCAGCCATTGCCCGCTCCGTCGCCATCCCCGCCTGGCTGGTCCAACCAATTTGAACTGCCGAGCGTCTCGCGGAATTATGCGCCAAACACCGGCGGACCTGACAGCCAGGTATCCGTCCCCACGGAGCGAGACATGAATCCAAGGCGCTACCCCCCTACCCCGGCGCAGGCCTACCTGTTCGCCACCTGCCTGGTCGACCTGTTCGTGCCGCAAGCCGGCCTGGACGCGGTGCGGCTGCTCGAGCGCGAAGGCCTGACCGTGCACTTTCCGCGCGGCCAGAGCTGCTGCGGCCAGCCGGCCTACAGCAGCGGCAACCCGGAGCAGGCGCGCAAGGTGGCGCTGGCGCAGCTCGACCTGTTCGCCCAGCCCTGGCCGGTGGTCGTGCCGTCGGGCTCGTGCGCGGGCATGATGCGCCACCACTGGCCGCAGCTGTTCGCCGACGACCCGGTGGCCGGGCCCAAGGCGCGCGAGCTGGCCGAGCGCGTCTACGAGCTGAGCGAGTTCCTGCTGCACGTGCTCAAGGTCAGCTTCGACACCGTCGCGCCCGCGCAAGCGGAGGAAACCGTGGTGCTGCATACCTCATGCGCGGCACGTCGAGAAATGGGTACGCGCCAGCATGGCGTGGCCCTGGTCGACGCCCTGCCCGGCGTCACGCGCGTCGAGCATGTGCGCGAATCCGAGTGCTGCGGCTTCGGTGGCACTTTCTCGCTCAAGCATCCCGATATCTCCGGCGCCATGGTGCAGGACAAGATCGCCTCGGCCTGCGCCACCGGCTGCGACCGCCTGGTTTCCGCCGACTGCGGCTGCCTGCTCAATATCGGCCACGCGGCGCGCCACCAGGGCGCGCCGCTGCCGGTAGAGCACCTGGCCAGCTTCTTGTGGCGGCGCACCGGCGGCAAGGCCGACGGCAACGGGGGACAAGCATGAGCGCGCTGACTTCACGCGAACGCATGCTGGGCCGCCTGCGGGCAGCCGCGCCGGCTGCCCCTGCCGACGACGTCGCCACGCTGGACGCGCGCATCGATGCGCACTTCGACGACCGCCGCGCGGCGGCGCAGGCCACCGCCCGGGACCACGTGCAGGCCATGCAGGCGGCGCTGACCGCCTCCCACGCGCAGGTCTGGTGCGCCGGTAGCGAAGACTGGCCCGCGCAGCTCGCCGACAAGCTCGCCGCCGCCGGCGTGCGCCGGCTGCTGCTGGATCCCGCCGGCGCGCAAGGCGCGGCGCTGGCGCGCGCGCTGCCCGGCAGCGTGTCCACGCTGGCCTACGACCGCCCCATCGAAGCCTGGAAGGCGGAATTGTTCGATACCGTGGACGCGGGCTTTACCGTGGCGCGCTCCGGCATCGCCGCCACCGGCACGCTGATCCTGGCGCCGGACGCGCACACGCCGCGCACGGTCTCGCTGGTGCCGCCGCTGCATGTGGCGCTGGTGTACGCCGATACGCTGCACGCGGACCTGCACGCCGCCGCGCGCGCCGAGCGCTGGCGCGACGGCATGCCGACCAACCTGGTGCTGGTGTCCGGCCCGTCCAAGACCTCGGACATCCAGCAAACGCTGGCCTACGGCGCGCACGGCCCGCGCGAGCTGTGGGTGATCATCGTGACGCGCGGCGCTGCCAACGGAGCCACGCAATGAGCACGCCTGCCACGCCCACCTCGCCCACCCCGCGCAACGCCGCCAGCCCCCTGCATTTCGTGCCGGCGGCCGACTTCAAGGCGCGCACGCGCGCCGCGCTGGACGACCCCAAGCTGCGCAGCAGCTTCCGCGGCGCCATGGACTTCCTGCAGTCCAAGCGCGCCGTGCAGTTCCCCGACGGCGACGAACTCGAGCGCCTGCGCGACCTCGGCGAGGCGATCCGCCAGCACGCGCTGGCGCGCCTGCCGGACCTGCTGGTGCAGCTCGAAGACAAGCTCACCGCGGCCGGCGTGCAGGTGCACTGGGCCGAGACCGCGGAGCAGGCCAACGCCATCGTCCACGGCATCGCGCAGGCACACCGCGCGCGCCGCGTGATCAAGGGCAAGTCGATGGCCAGCGAGGAAATGGAGCTGAACCATTACCTGGCCGAGCGCGGCATCGACTGCATCGAGTCCGACATGGGCGAGTACATCGTGCAGCTGGCCGGCGAAAAGCCGTCGCATATCGTGATGCCGGCCATCCACAAGACGCGCGGCGACATCGCCGCGCTGTTCGAGCAGCATATTCCCGGCACGCCCTATACCGAAGACGTCGACGAACTGATCCAGACCGGACGGCGCGCGCTACGCCAGGAATTCGTCAATGCCGACATCGGCCTGTCCGGCGTGAACTTCGCCGCGGCCGACACCGGCACGCTGTGGCTGGTGGAAAACGAGGGCAACGGCCGCCTTTCCACCACCGTGCCGGACGTGCATATCGCCATCATGGGCATGGAAAAGGTGGTGGCCAGGCTCGAGCACATCGTGCCGCTGGCCAGCCTGCTGACGCGCTCGGCCACCGGCCAGGCCATCACCACCTACTTCAACCTGATCTCGGGCCCGCGCAACGAAAGCCGCAGCGAGCGCGACGGCCCGCGCGAGGTGCACCTGGTGCTGCTCGACAACGGCCGCAGCCAGGCCTATGCCGACGAGCAGCTGCGCGCCACGCTGCAATGCATCCGCTGCGGCGCGTGCATGAACCACTGCCCGGTGTACACGCGCATCGGCGGCCACGCCTACGGCACCACTTACCCGGGACCGATCGGCAAGATCATCTCGCCGCACTTGCTGGGGCTCGAGGCCACCGCGGACCTGGCCACCGCGTCGAGCCTGTGCGGCGCCTGCGGCGAGGTGTGCCCGGTGCGCATCCCGATCCCGCAGTTGCTGATCCGCCTGCGTACCGAGGCCAACCGCGACCCGCAAGAGCAAGTCGCGCATCCGCTGCGCGGCCAGGGCGCGAAGTTCAGCCGCAGCGAACACCTGGTGTGGCGTTTCTGGAGCGGCGCCTTCGCGCATCCGCTGACCTACCGCGTGTTCCGCTGGGCGGCGACGCGCCTGCGCGCCTTCGCACCCTCGCGCCAGCTCGGCTGGACCAGGCACCGCGCGCCGCTGACGCCGGCGCCGCGCAGCCTGTCCGACCTGCTGCGCGAGCGGGGGCAGGCGGAGTAATACGCGTCCGCCGATCGCGGGCGCGGTAGCCCCCCTTTCCCGCTGCGTGGAAAAGGGGAGCAAGCCACGGGCGACAAGGCAGTTCCCCCGGCACGCAAGACCACAAGAACGCAAGCACATAAGCACGCAAGAAGGCGCCCCCTTCCCAGTTCATTCAAACGCATCCATCGGAGGAGACCCGACCATGCAACCCTGGACCCAGATCTATACGCCGCTAGGCAGCTTGTGGCTGTCGGCGCTCGCGGCGGCGCTGCCCATCCTGTTCTTTTTCCTCGCGCTCGCGGTGCTGCGCATGAAGGGCCATATGGCCGCCGCCATCACGCTGGCGCTGGCGCTGGGCGTGGCCGTGTTCGCCTACGGCATGCCGGTGCCGCAGGCGCTGGCCTCGGCCGGCTTCGGCTTTGCCTACGGACTGTGGCCGATCGCGTGGATCATCGTGACCGCGGTGTTCCTCTACAAGATCGTGGTGAAGACCGGGCAGTTCGACATCATCCGCGCCTCCGTGCTGGCCATCACCGATGACCAGCGCCTGCAGATGCTGCTGATCGGCTTTGCCTTCGGCGCCTTCCTGGAAGGCGCGGCGGGCTTCGGCGCGCCGGTGGCGATCACCGCCGCGCTGCTGGTCGGGCTTGGCTTCAACCCGCTCTACGCGGCGGGCCTGTGCCTGATCGCCAATACCGCGCCGGTGGCCTTCGGCGCCATGGGCATCCCCATCATCGTGGCGGGCCAGGTGACGGGCATCGACGCCATGCACATCGGCGCCATGGCGGGCCGGCAGCTGCCGCTGCTGTCGCTGGCCGTGCCGTTCTGGCTGGTCTTCATCATGGACGGCAAGCGCGGCGTGAAGGAAACCTGGCCGGCGGCCCTGGTGACCGGCGCCAGCTTCTCGGTGACGCAGTACTTCACCTCCAACCACATCGGGCCCGAACTGCCGGACATCACCTCGGCCCTGGTGAGCCTGGTCTCGCTGACGCTGTTCCTGAAGGTATGGCAGCCGCGCAGCGCCAGCCAGCGCGCCGCCGGCGCCGTGGCGGCAGGCGGCACTGCCGCGCTGGCCCGCATGGGTGGCGGACTGGCCGCGGGCGGGGGCTTGCGCAAGAGCGCCGGCGACGAACGCCGCGCATCGCCCTACAGCACGGCGCAGACCATCCGCGCGTGGGCGCCGTTCGGCATCCTGACGGCCATCGTCACGGTGTGGAGCCTGCCGTCGTTCAAGGGGCTGTTCGCCGGCAACGGCGTACTGGCCGCAACGGTGCTGAAGTTCAAGGTACCCGCGCTGGACCAGCTGGTCATCAAGGCCGCGCCCATCGTGGCGCAGCCCAAGGCCTACGAGGCCGTGCTGAAGCTCGACCTGCTCTCCGCCGTGGGCACCGCCATCCTGCTGACCGCGCTGATCTCGGCAGTGCTGCTGCGCATGAAGCCGCGCGATGCGCTGGTCACCTTCGGCGAGACCGTGGCGGAATTGCGCCGCCCGATCCTGTCGATCGGGCTGGTGCTGGCCTTTGCCTTCGTCGCCAACTACTCGGGCATGTCGTCGACGCTGGCGCTGCTGCTGGCCGGCACCGGCGGCGCCTTCCCGTTCTTCTCGCCCTTCCTGGGCTGGCTGGGGGTGTTCCTGACCGGATCGGATACCTCGTCCAACGCGCTGTTCTGCTCCTTGCAGAGCACCACCGCGCACCAGATCGGCGTGTCCGACACGCTGCTGGTGGCGGCCAACACCACGGGCGGCGTGACCGGCAAGATGATCTCGCCGCAATCGATCGCAGTGGCCTGCGCGGCGACCGGGCTGGTGGGCAAGGAGTCGGAGTTGTTCCGCTTCACGGTCAAGCACAGCCTGCTGTTCGCGGTGATCGTGGGGGTCATCACAATGCTGCAGGCTTATGTTTTGACGGGGATGGTGCCGTAGTTAATATATTTTAATTATTGATTTCAAAGTCAAATTCAAATTCTTTAAATCAAAGTCAAAGTCAAAGGCTTTCGCCCCCCCGGAGCGAAAGCCTTTGACTTTGAAGTTAAGCCTTTGACTTTAATATTTCGACTTTGAAGTCAAGGCTTTAACCCTTCAAGGCCTTTGACCTTGAAGGTAATAAATCCCCAACTCCAAAAAAACCTTATTCCCCATCATTCGCCGCCACCAGCGGCAAAAACCGATCCCCTTCGGCCAGCGGCGCAAACCGATACGTCGCCGGCGTACGGCTAAGCTTCACGGGCGCGCCCAGCCCCTTGTAGCCACCCGGCATCTCCACCACCATCTCGCGGTGCGCGGTGTGCGGATGCTGCAGCGCATCCGCCACCGACAGCACCGGCGCGCACGGCACGCCGGCGGCCACCAGCGTATCGGCCAGGATCTTGCCGTCCAGCTTGCCCATGCGCGCTTCCAGCTCCACCTTCAGCACGGCGCGGTTGACCGAGCGTGCGCCCGCGGTGGCGAAGCGCTCATCGTCGGCATATCCGGCGATGCCGAGGTGCTCGCACAGGATGCGGAACTGGCGGTCGTTGCCCACGGCCAGGAAGATCGGGTCGGTGGCCGTGGCGACGGTGTCGTACGGATAGATGTTCGGGTGCGCGTTGCCGGTGCGTGCCGGTTCCTTGCCGTTCATGAACCAGTTGGCCGCATGCGGGTGCAGCAGCGACAAACCCGAGTCATACAGTGCCGCCTCGACAAACTGGCCGCGGCCGCTGCGCTCGCGCTCCTGCAGCGCCAGCAACACGCCGAGCGTGGCGTTGAGGCCGGTGACCATGTCCACCACCGGCAACCCCACCCGCAGCGGATCGCCGCCGGCTTCGCCGTTGATGCTCATGATGCCGGCCATGGCCTGGATGGCGGCGTCGTAGCCGGGCAGCCCGCCCAGCGGGCCGTCGGCGCCGAAGCCGGACACGCGGCAATGCACCAGGCGCGGGAAGCGCGCGGAGAGCGCATCGAAGCCCAGGCCCCATTTCTCCAGCGTGCCGGTCTTGAAGTTCTCCACCAGCACGTCGGCATCGGCCAGCAGGGCCAGCAGCACTTCGCGGTCGGCCTCGGTGGTGAGATCGAGCCGCATCACGCGCTTGTTGCGGTTCAGGCCGAAGTAGTACGAGGCCACTCCGTCCTTGAACGGGGGGCCCCAGGTGCGGGTGTCGTCGCCCTGGGGCGGCTCGATCTTGAGGACATCGGCACCGTGGTCGCCGAGGATCTGTCCGCAGAACGGACCGCCCAGGATGCGCGAGAGGTCGACCACGCGGATGCCGGCGAGTGCGCCGGGCGATGCAGGGAGTTGGCTCATGAGGGGGCTCCGTTCGTTGCGGGAGTGATCTTGGGGATTGGCCTCGCCGGCGCGGCGAGGCTGCGCTCGGCTATCCGGTTACCTGGCGGGCACGCGCTCCACCAGCTTGAAGGTGCCGGTGGCCAGCGCCAGCAGCTCGCCCTTCTCGTCGCGGATCTCGCCGCGCGCGAAGCACATGGCGCGTCCGCGCCGTTCGCACCAGGCGATGCCGGTCAGCTCGCCGCGGCCAGGCGCGGTGAAGTGCACGGTCAGGTCGATGGTGACCACGCCGAAGCTGCGCGGGTCGTGGCCGCGCGCGGCGCAGGACAGCGCGCAGTCGAGCAGCGTGGCGATGGCGCCGCCGTGGACTTCGCCGCGGCTGTTGGTGTGGTCGGGATGGTAGGCCATGCTCACGCGCGCCTCGCGCGCGTCGATCTGTACGCCGCGCAGGCCGAACACGCGCGCCATCGGCATGGTCAGGCCAAACAGCGTGCCGGGCGGCTCGCCGGCGAATTCGTTGACGTACGTGGCGGTGTCGAGATCGTTCATGGCGTTGCGAATACGAGAGGAAGGGAAGCGGGCCGCGCTGCAGAAGGCAGCGCGCGGTGGAGGTCGATACTACCGCCGATTAGCCCTTCCTTGACCGGGTGGCACGCGGTGCCGCCGTAATGCTGCGCGATGATCGGCCATCGGCAGCATCGCGGGGCGGATGCGCGGCCTGGCCGGGCGCTTGCCTGGCACAAGAAGCCGCGCCGCGCGCCGCATGCGTCAGTCGAGCTGCGCGCCCGATTTCTGCACCACGGCGCGCCACTTGGTGACCTCCGCCTTGACGAAGCCGCCCAGCTGCTCGGGCGTGGTCGACGGCGCGAACTCCAGGCCTTGCGCCTGCAAGGTCTTGCGCACCTCGGGCTGCTTGAGCGCATCGGCGAAGGCCTGATTGAGCCTGGCGATGACTGCGGGCGGCGTGCCGGCCGGCGCCACCACGCCGAAGAACACCGAGACGTCGAAGCCGGGCACGCCCTGCTCGGCCACGGTGGGCACGTCGGGCAAGGCCTGCGAGCGGCCCTTGGTGGTCACGCCGAGCACGCGCACCTTGCCGCCCTTGATGAAGGGCAGCGCGGTCAGCACATCGGTGAAGGTCATGCTGACCTGGCCGCCGAGCAGGTCGTTGAGCGCGGGACCGGTGCCCTTGTACGGGATATGGCGGAAATCGGTGCCGGCCAGGTTGTTGAACAGCACGCCCGCCAGGTGCGAGGACGCGCCGTTGCCGGAGGACGCATAGGTCAGCTGGCCCGGGTGCGCCTTGCCGTAGGCGATCAGCTCGCCGACGGTCTTGGCGGGCACGGAGGGGCTCACCACCAGCACATTGGGCAGTTGCCCGATCTGGATCACCGGCGCGAAGCTCTTGACCGGGTCGTAGTTGATCTTGCGATAGAGGCTGACATTGATGGCCAGCGGGGCGGAGGTGCCGAACATCAGCGTGTAGCCGTCCGGCTCGGCGCGCGCCACCGCTTCGGCGCCGATATTGCCGCCGGCGCCGGCGCGGTTCTCCACCACCACGGTCTGGCCGAGGCTGGTCTTGAGCGCGGCCGCCAGCGTGCGCGCCATCACGTCGGTGGGACCGCCGGGCGGGTAGGTCACGATCATCATGATCGGCTTGGAAGGATAGTCTTTCTGCGCCAGGGCGGGGGCGATGCCCACGCAGAGGGTGCACGCGGCGACAGCGGCAAGGCGTTGCCAGAGGGTCATGGTGGTCTCCTGATGTCGATCATCTTCCACCGGGCAAGCGGCGCCCTGGCGGAATGCGCGGCGCCGGCTGGCGGTGCCGCGAGGGCTTGTCGGTACTGCGGTTCGTTTGCCGGGCGAAGGCGGCATGCGGCTGCCTGCCCCCTCCCCCGGCCCCGCGCCCGCGAGCGGGAGAGCGGGAGTGGGGTAAAGCAACAATGCCTTCGTGCGGTCCGCTCCCGCGGTCAGAACAGGTTGACCTGGTCTACCGCGCCGGCGGCTCGCACGGCGCCATCGGCCGGCGGCGCCACGGTATCGGCCAGCCAGTCCGGCTCGGCATCGCCGGCCAGCGGGTCCTGCGGCAGCACGCGGTGCACCAGCACCAGCTGCGCCAGGCGCATGCGGCGCTCGGAGCCGATGCGGCCGGCCTCCCATGCCATCGCGACCGCGCTGGTCACGTGGTAAAGGCCGGAGGCGGCCTGGCGCGCCAGTACGTCGCCGTCGGCGCCGGCATCGGCGGCACGCGCGGCCAGCGCCTTGGCACGGGCGATCGCGGCGGTGAAGGCGGCCCGCGCGGCGGGATGCAGCGGGGTGTCGCGCAGCAGCCCTTCCAGGTGGGCCTGCAGCACCGGCAGCGCGCCCTCGCGGCGGATCGCGCGCAGTACGTCCAGCGCGACGATATTGCTGGTGCCTTCCCAGATCGAGCCGAGGTGCGCGTCGCGCACCAGGCGCGGGTCGCTCCATTCTTCGATATAGCCGCAACCGCCGCGGATCTCCATGGCGTCGCCGGTGACCTTGCGCGCGTCGCGGCAGGCGCGGAACTTGATCAGCGGGGTGAGCACGCGCATCAGCGGGTAGGCATCGGCCTCGCCGGCGTCGGCGCGGCGCAGGGCCTCGGCGGTCTGGAACACCATGGTGCGGGCCTGCTCGGTGGGCAACGCGAGCTTGAGCAACTGGCGGCGCATCAGCGGCATGTCGGCCAGGCGCTTGCCGAAGGCGCGGCGCTCGCGGGCGATGAACTGGCCTTCGGACAGCGCGCGGCGCATCAGGCCGGCGGCGCGCACGCCGTTGGACAGGCGCGAGTTGTTGATCATGTCGGCCATCTGCACGAAGCCGCGGCCGAGCTCGCCCACCAGGTAGGCATGCGCGCCTTCCAGGCGGATCTCGCCGCTGGCCATGGAGCGCGTGCCCAGCTTGTCCTTCAGGCGGATGATGCGGTAGTGGTTGGTGCTGCCATCGGCCAGCGTGCGCGGCAGCAAGAACAGCGACACGCCCTTGATGCCGGGCGCTGCCTGGCCGTTCTCGTCTTCCACGCGTGCCAGCACCATCGCCAGCGCGGCGTCCGGATTGGAGCAGAACCACTTGTCGCCCGACAGGCGCCAGCCGCCCTCGGCGAGCGCGTCGCGCACGGCGCGCGTAGTGGTGGCGGCCACGTCGGAGCCGGCGCCCTGCTCGGTCATGAACATGGCGCCCTGGTACAGGTCCTCGAAGACCTGGGTGGTCAGGTTGGGCAGGTAGCGCTCGACCACGGCCGGGTCGCCGAACTTGCGCAGCGTGCGCGTGAGCGAATCGGTCATCGACAGCGGGCAGCACAGGCCGAACTCGGCCTGCACGAACAGGTAGGTCAGCGCGTACTTGGCCGCGGCCGGCATCGGCTTGTCCCAGCCGAGCACGCCGCCGCGGTGGGAGGCCGCCGCCAGGCCGAACTCGGAGAACGCCACGCGCTCCAGCTCCACATAGGCCGGGTGCTTGTCGATGGTTTGCGCATCCAGTCCGGTGCGGGTGCGGTGCGAGAGGGTGGGCTTGTTGTGGTCGGCGGTGTGGGCCAGCGTATCCAGCACGCCGCCCGCCATGCCGCCCAGGCGCTCCAGATGGGGCAGCAGGTGGGCGAACAGGTCGGCCGGCAGGTACAGCGGCAGCAGCGCGCGCAGGTCCGGGTCGCTGGTGAACAGGTTCACGCCCTGCTGGTCGGGCACGGGGTGGGCCGGGGTGGCGGCCGGCGGGTTGTCCGTGGCGGAGGAAGCGGAGGAAGCGGAGGAAGCGGCGGGGTGGCGCGCAGCGCTGGTCTGCATGAGGTATCTCCTGTGTTTGCCGGCACGCGCCGGCGGCGCCGGGCCGCGTGGGCAGCGGGCGGCTGGGCGGTGATGCGGTGTCTGGTGCTTGCTGTCTCTTGGTGCTTGTATTTGTGCTTTTCAAGGCCCTTCATGGCCTTGTGGGGCGGAGCGCCCTGGCTTTGCGCTTCCCGCCGCGATCCGCGGCGCGCTGGTGCGGGACGGATTGCATGTCTCCATTATTCAAAGTGCAGCGATTCGTGTCTAATTCTAAAATTGGCTTGGTCCATATATTTTTTATATCGCCATGGAATTCCGTCACCTGCGCTACTTCCTCGTGCTCGCCGAAGAACTGCACTTTGGCCGCGCCGCCCGCCGCCTGTCGATCTCGCAGCCGCCGCTGTCGCTCAATATCCAGCAGCTGGAGGCCTCGATCGGCGCGCGCCTGTTCGAGCGCGACAGCCGCGGCGTGCGCCTGACGGCGGCCGGCCGCGCCTTTCGCGAATCGGCCGGCGCGCTGCTGGCCCAGGCCGAGGACGCCCGCCAGCAGGCGCGCGAGATCGAAGCCGGCGCCATCGGCCGCTTGCGCATCGGCTTCGTCGGCTCGATGCTGTACCGCGGCCTGCCGCAGCGCCTGCGGGAGTTCCAGGCCAGCTATCCCGGCATCCAGGTGACGCTGACCGAACTCAACTCACAGGAGCAGATCGAGGCCCTGCTGCACGACCGGCTCGACGCCGGCTTTATCCACACCAGCCGCGTGCCCGACGAACTGGCCACGGCGCTGGTCCACAGCGAACCGTTCCTGTGCTGCGTGCCGTCGGACCATCCGCTGGCCGGGCAGGCCAGCGTGGCACTGGGCGCGCTGCGGGGCGAGCCGTTCGTGCTGTTCTCGCGCAATGCCTCGCCTGATTACTACAACCGCATCTTCGAGATGTGCGCGGCGCAGGGCTTTTATCCCCAGATCCGGCACGAGGTGCGTCACTGGCTGTCAGTGGTGTCGCTGGTGTCGCAAGGCACGGGCGTGGCCCTGGTGCCGGCCGCGCTGCAGCGCTCGGCAATGGCGGGCGCGGTATTCCTGCCGCTGGCGCAGGCCGCGGTGCCGTCGGAGGTGTTCTGCGTCTGGAAGGGGGCGGTGGAGGATCCGGCCAGGGAACGGTTCCTTGCGTTGGTGCGCACGGGCTGAACCGTGCCGCGCCGGCGGCCAGTCACCCAAACCGGGGGCCGAAAAGAAAAATGCCACCTGCTTTACCGGCAAGTAGCATTGTCAAATACGCGTGGAACGGGGTGTTCAGCGTGTTTCCAGCTTACCCCCTGCGTCCCCCTGGACCAATAACGCAATTGCGTTATTCCCTTCCCCCCGCCAGGGAGGGGGAGCTTTCAGGCGGCTTTCGGGAACCGCAGCCCCGCCGCGGCGGACCTTCCGCGCTCAGAAACCCTCGACCGCGATGCTCACGTGCCCCACGTCGGGCGCCGAGGCGAAGTGTTCGCCGACCAGCTTGCGCCATTCGCTGAAGTCATCCGATTCGCGGAAGTCCACCATATGGTTTTCGACCGTCTCCCACTTCACTTCGAGCGTGAAGCGCGACGGGGTCTCGATCGAGCGGAGCAGGCGCATGCCATGGCAGCCGCGCGCGCGCCTGAACAACGGCGCAGCCTGCGCGACGGCCGCTTCGAATGCCGACTCCGAGCCGGCTTTGATCTGGAATTGCGCGATTTCAAGGATCATGGTCTTCACTCCGTGTCTGTATGTCGTCGTATTGGCCGGCGGACGGCGACGCTGCCGCGCTGCGGCCATGTGCCGACTCGCATTCTATGCCCGGGCAGGATATGCTGTTGCGCCTTTGCCGCCGCACCTCGCGCAGCGGCCTGCCAGAAGCCCCGCAGGGCAATGCCGGGATCGCGACGGGCACGGCGAAAACCAAACGTACAAAGGCAAATCGGCTACAATGGGAACGATTTTCATTTACCAACCCTGGCGTGAGTTTGCCGACCGCGTGCCGTGCCTCGCGCCTACGGACTGGAAGCCCCATGCGGTTGTCTGAACTTCCGCGGCGCACTGCCGCGGTCATCGTCTCTGTCGATGACACCTCTCCCAACGATCCCGTAGCGCGCCGCCTGCGAGAGCTTGGCTTCGTGCCCGGCGAAGCGGTGCAGGTCATCGCGCTGGGCCCGTTCGGCATCGATCCCCTCGTGGCACAGGTGGGCTTCACCCGCTTTGCCCTGCGCCGCTCGGAAGCGGCGCGCATTGCCGTGGAAGCGGTGAGCGCTTCCGTCTCCAGCATCACGCCGGCCGCGCAGCCAGACGCGCCCGCCGCCAAACGCACCGCTGCCTGAGCGGGCACCTGCCAAGAATATGTCCGTCGCTTCTCCGACTTCCGCCGCCCAGCGTCCCGCCTTGCGCGTGGCGCTGGTGGGCAATCCCAACTGCGGCAAGACCGCGTTGTTCAACCGCCTGACCGGCAGCCGCCAGAAGGTAGCCAACTACGCCGGCGTCACCGTCGAGCGCAAGGAAGGCCATTTCGTCTCGCCGGCGGGTCGCCAGGTGCGCGTGCTGGACCTGCCGGGTGCCTACAGCCTGCACGCGGCCAGCCTCGACGAGGCCATCACGCGCGATGTCTGCCTGGGCCGGCGCGCGGGCGAGACGCGCCCGGACCTGCTGGTATCGGTGGTGGACGCCACCAACCTGCGCCTGCACCTACGCTTCGTGCTGGAACTGCGCCGCCTTGGCCTGCCGATGGTGCTGGTGCTCAATATGAGCGACGCGGCGGCGCGGCGCGGCATCCATATCGACCGCGACAAGCTGGCGGCCGCGCTCGGCGTGCCGGTGGTGGAGACCGTCGCCGTCAAGCGCGACGGCGCGGCCAGCCTGCTGGCCGCGCTCGACGCCGCCCTGCCCGATGCTCCGCCGGCGGCCGCCGAACCGGCTTCGGACCTGGACGTGCACCAGGAGGTCAAGCGCCTGCTGGAAGCCGCCGTCACCATGCCGGCGCGCACCGCCGCCATGGACGACCGGCTCGACCGCATCGTGCTGCATCCCGTGTTCGGCCTGGCGATCCTGGCCGTGCTGCTGTTCCTGATGTTCCAGGCCGTGTTCTCGTGGGCCGCGCCGCTGATGGACGGCATCGAAGGCGGCGTGCACTGGTTCGGCGAGCTGATCGGCAGCCACCTGCCCGAAGGCATGCTGCGCAGCCTGCTGGTGGACGGCCTGATCGCCGGCCTGGGCAGCGTGGTGGTGTTCCTGCCGCAGATCCTGATCCTGTTCCTGTTCATCCTCACGCTGGAAGAGTCCGGCTACCTGCCGCGCGCGGCCTTCCTGCTGGACCGCCTGATGATGGGCGCGGGCCTGTCCGGGCGCTCCTTCATCCCGCTGTTGTCGAGCTTCGCCTGCGCCATCCCCGGCATCATGGCCACGCGCACGATCCAGGATCCGCGCGACCGCCTGACCACCATCCTGGTGGCGCCGCTGATGACATGCTCGGCGCGGCTGCCGGTGTATGCGCTGCTGATCGGCGCCTTCATCCCGGCGCGCACGGTGATGGGCATGTTCAACCTGCAGGGGCTGGTGCTGTTCGCGCTGTACGTGGCGGGCATCGTCAGCGCGCTGGCGGTGGCCTTCGTGCTGAAGTATTTCCGCCGCGACCGCACCGACCACCCGCTGCTGATGGAGCTGCCGTCGTACCGCATCCCCAACCCGCGCGACGTGGCCATCGGCCTGTGGGAACGCGCCCGCATCTTCCTGTCGCGCGTGGGCAAGGTGATCCTGACGCTGACGGTGCTGCTGTGGTTCCTGGCCACCTTCCCGTCGGCGCCGGCGGGTGCCACGGCCCCGGCCATCGACTACAGCTTCGCCGGCATCATCGGCCGCGGGCTGGAGCACATCTTCGCCCCGGTGGGCTTCAACTGGCAGATCTGCATCGCGCTGGTGCCGGGCCTGGCCGCGCGCGAGGTTGCGGTGGGCGCGCTGGCCACCGTCTACGCGCTGTCCGGCAGCGAGGACGCCGTGGCCAGCCAGCTCGCGCCGATGATTGCCACGCAGTGGTCGCTGGCCACCGCGCTGGCGCTGCTGGCGTGGTTCGTGTTCGCGCCGCAGTGCGTCTCCACGATGGCGGTGATCCGTCGCGAGACCAACTCCTGGAAGGTGATGATCGCGTCGACGCTTTACCTGTTCGGCCTGGGTTACCTGGCCGCCTTCGCCACGTACCGCATCGCCTTGCTGTTCAGCTGAAACAACGCCGCCGCTGCCATGAGCCTCTATCACGCCGTCGAAACCCTGCTGGTGCCGCTGATCGTGCTGGTCTGCGCGGTGTCCGTGCTGTCGCGCTACGCGCCGCGCACGCGCGAGCGCCTGAAGGCCTGGCTGGCGATGCAACTGGGCGCGACGGCGGCCACCGGCTGGCGCCGGCGCGCGGTCGCGTGRCTGGCGCCGCAGGCCGCGGCCGGCTGCGCCAGCGGCTGCGACAGCGGCGGCTGCAATACCTGCGGCTCCAGCACGACGGATGCCGGCGCGGCCGAATCCGGCAAGGGCGAACAGGTGGTCCGCTTCGTGACGAAGCGCTGACGAAAGCGCTGACGTAGCGCTGAAGACGCGGCCGCAGCGACCGCCGAGGCGGCGCCGCCGAGGCACAAGAACCGCGCAAAAGCCGCGCGGAACGTGCCCGGGAATGCAGCCCGCCATCCACGCAGAAACGGGTACGCTCTGCGATTCCCGGCCGCCTTTTCACGATCCGCAGCGGCTCTGCTGCGGCATTGGCGCCCTTCTTTTCTCCCGCTTCCTGTTCTTCGGTTGAGCGCGCGGAACTTGCGTGCGTCGCCGCACATGCCCGCCACGGGCGTCGTGGCAGGCGGCTTGTTGACGCTGGCGCGGCCCGTGCACTATGCTTGCGGAACGCCACGTATCGCCGCAGACCCGCAGCACCTTGCTTGCAGGCCCCTTGTCTGCACTGAACCGCGATACCTGTGATACCCGCGCAACCAGACTATCCAGCCGATGCAACAGACCAGCTGCCACCGCCGCCAAGCCGCCGATGCGACCCGCATCGGCGCGGCCGTGCGTGCATCCGGCCTGGCTTGCGCATCGGTGCTGGCCGCTTCGCGTCTGTCCTCCCCGCTACTGCTACAACTACCGATCGGTTGCCGGGCCTAGCGCCTCGTGGCAGTTCGGCAGCCTCGCGCCACCCTTTTTCCCGCCTGAGCGTTCCTGCGCGCGCATTCCGCCGATTCTTCGTGCGCGGATTCTTCGTGCGCGGATTCGTTGTGAATTCCGCGCCCCGCGCGGCACAGGCGCATCCCAGTCTTGCCCCTTGCAGCTCCCCGCGAGGAAGGAGAACCGTCATGATGTTGCGCAACCCCGCCACCAAATATCGCCCCGCCACCGCCGTCGACCTCAAGGACCGCACCTGGCCCAACCAGCGCATCGAGCGCGCGCCGGTCTGGATGAGCACCGACCTGCGCGATGGCAACCAGGCCCTGATCGAGCCGATGAGCCCGCAGCGCAAGCTGCGCTTCTTCGAGCAGCTGGTGAAGATCGGCCTGAAGCAGATCGAGGTGGCCTTCCCCTCCGCGTCGCAGACCGATTTCGATTTCGTGCGCATGCTGATCGAGGAGGACCGCATTCCCGCCGACGTGACCATCGTGGTACTGACGCAGGCGCGCGAAGACCTCATCCGCCGCACCATCGATTCCGTGCGCGGCGCCGCGCGCGCGGCCGTCCACCTCTACAACCCCATCGCGCCCGCATTCCGCCGCATCGTGTTCGGCGCCAGCCGCGAGGAGGTCAGGGAGATCGCACTGGAAGGCACGCGCCTGATCAAGTCGCTCACCGACGCCATGCCCGAGACCGCGTGGACCTACGAGTACTCGCCGGAAACCTTCAGCATGACCGAGCTCGATTTCTCGCTCGAGGTATGCGATGCGGTGTCCGCCATCTGGCAGCCCGGCGCGGCGCGCCCGCTCATCCTGAACCTGCCGACCACGGTGGAATGCAGCACCCCCAATATCTTTGCCGACCAGGTCGAATGGATGCACCGGCACCTGGCCCGGCGCGACGAGATCGTGCTGTCGGTCCACCCGCACAACGACCGCGGCACTGCCGTGGCCGCGGCGGAGCTTGCCGTGATGGCAGGCGCGGACCGCGTGGAAGGCTGCTTGTTCGGCAACGGCGAACGCACCGGCAACGTGGACCTGGTCACGCTGGCGCTCAATCTCTACACGCAAGGCGTAGACCCCGGACTCGACTTCTCCGACATCGACGAAGTGCGCCAGTGCGTGGAGCACTGCAACCAGCTGCCGGTGCATCCGCGCCATCCATACGCAGGCGACCTCGTCTTCACCGCGTTCTCCGGCTCTCATCAGGACGCAATCCGCAAGGGCTTTGCGCAACAGCAGCCCGATACCATCTGGGAGGTGCCATACCTGCCGATCGACCCCGCCGACCTCGGTCGCAGCTACGACGCGGTGATCCGCGTCAACAGCCAGTCAGGCAAGGGCGGCATGGCCTATCTGCTGGAGCAGGTGCATGGCATCTACATGCCGCGCCGCCTGCAGATCGAGTTCAGCCGCGCGGTGCAGGCGATGACCGACGAGAGCGGGCTCGAGGCCAGCGCCGACGACCTCTATGGCCTGTTCGGCCGCGAGTACCTCGACGCGCAGACGCCGCTGCGCTACGTGGGCCACCAGATGGTCTCTGACAACAACGGGCAGGTGGAGATCGAGGTAACGCTGCAGCGCGAGGGCAAGCCCGTGAGCGTGCGCGGCAGCGGCAACGGCCCGATCGATGCGTTTGTCGGGGCGTGCGCGAGCGTGCTGGATATACCGGTACGGGTAATGGACTATCACGAGCACGCGCTGTCGTCCGGGGCCAATGCCAGCGCGGCCAGCTACGTGGAAGTGCGGGTCGGGGATTCCGCCACCGGCTTCGGCGCCGGCGTCGATGCCAATATCGTGGCGGCATCGCTCAAGGCGGTGGTGTCCGGCATCAACCGGCACCTGCGCGCCGCGCAGCCAGTGCGGCGCGAGCGGGAAATGGCTGCCTGAGGGCAGGCCGCCATCCGGGGCATGCAGAAAAACCGGTGTGCCCCGCCCCCACGGGGCACACCCGGAAAGACGCCTTTGCGGGGCGCCCACGACATGCTCCTTGCTGTGACTGTGTGCACAGCGTAAGGCCCGTCGCCGCGCGCGGCCACGAATATTTGCGCATGTCCTTAGAAGTCAGGTCCGGCAATCAAAATGCGTATTTGCGCCGCCGCTCCGCAGGCCGCTGTCGCAGCGTCACGATGCGGCGCGCGCGTGCAAAAAGCCGATGCCGTTCTTCTTGCTCTCGGTCAAGGCTCGCATGGGATCCCTCCGCCACACTGTGCGTGAAGTTTCCCATCACCGAGCCAACCATCATGAAGAATCGCCTGTCTGTCCGCACTCGTCCCGCCACCACCGCTGTCGCCGTCATGGCCATGTTCACTGCGCTCGCCGCCACGCCAGCCGCAGCGGCAGAGGAAGCCCAGGGCAACTGGATGGTGCGCCTGCGCGCCACCTATCTCGACATGGCCGACAAGTCGGATCCCATCGGCGGCGTCGGTCCTTCGGACCTGATCACGGTGAACAACAAGTGGATCCCCGAGCTCGACGTCACCTATTTCTTCACGCCGAACATCGCCGCCGAACTGGTGCTGACGGTGCCGCAGAAGCAGGACGTCTACCTGGGCGGCAGCAAGATCGGCACCTTCTCCCACCTGCCGCCGGCCTTGCTGGTGCAGTACCACTTCCTGCCCAACGGCACCTTCCGTCCCTATGTGGGCGCCGGCATGAACGTCACGCGCATCTGGGGTGCCAACCTGGCCAACAACTCACTCTCGCTGGACCGCTGGAGCGTGGGCCCCGTGCTGCAGATCGGGATGGACTACAAGCTGACGAAGAACTGGTTCCTGAACGCGGATATCAAGAAGACCTGGATCTCGACGGACGTCAAGGCCGCAGGCGTGAAGCTGTCGAACGCGAGCCTGGACCCGTGGCTGTTCAGCATGGGGGCGGGTTACCGCTTCTGATGCGGGCGGTCGTTGCGCAAGATCCGTTGCGCAAGATCCGTTGCGCAAGAGCCGTAGCGCAAGACCCGGCGTGCAGCCGGCCGCCGTCGGCACAGGCAGCGCAGGGGACGTTCATCGCCCGCGCCGCCGGCTTCCGGGGCCTGGCCTGCCGCGCCTTACCTGAAGGCAGGCTCGTCGAAACTGCGCAGCTTGCGCGAATGCAGTTGCTCGGCCCCGGCCTCGCGCAGGATGCGGATCGCCTCCAGGCCGATGGTCATGTGCTGGCTCACGCGCTGGCGGTAGAACGCGTTGGCCATGCCACGCAGCTTGAGCTCGCCGTGCAGCGGCTTGTCGGACACGCACAGCAAGGTGCCATAGGGCACGCGCAGGCGGAAACCGTTGGCCGCCACGGTGGCGCTTTCCATGTCGATCGCAATCGCGCGCGACTGGTTGAAGCGGGCGTATAGCGACTTCGACTTCAGCTCCCAGTTGCGGTCGTCGGTGGAGACCACGGTGCCGGTACGCATGCGCGTCTTCATCTCGCTGCCGGACAGGCCGGTGACGCGTGCCACGGCTTCCTGCAGCGCGACCTGGATCTCGGCGATGGGCGGCACGGGCACCCACGGCGGCAGGTCGTGGTCCAGCACGTGGTCGTCGCGCACGTAGGCGTGCGCCAGCACATAGTCGCCGAGCTGCTGCGAGCGACGCAGGCCGCCGCAGTGGCCCACCATGAGCCAGCAATGCGGGCGCAGCACCGCGAGGTGGTCGGTCATGGTCTTGGCATTGGACGGGCCCACGCCGATGTTGACCAGGGTCACGCCGAGGCGGTCCTCGCGCACCAGGTGATAGGCGGGCATCTGCGGCAGCGCGCGCGGGCGCAGCGCATCGTCGGGCTCGGGCGCGCCGCGTTCCTGCACTACGTCGCCGGGTTCGACGAAGCGCGCGTAGCCGTCGGCGCCCTGCTCGTCCCCGGCCGCCATCAGCGAGCGGCCCAGCGCGATGAACTCGTCGACATAGCGCTGGTAGTTGGTGAACAGCACGAAGCGCTGGAAATGCTGGGGCGCGGTGCCGGTGTAGTGATACAGCCGCTGCAGCGCGAGGTCCACGCGCTCGCCGGTAAACAGCGAGAGCGGCCACGCCTCGCCGGGCACGGGTTCGAAGGTGCCGTTGGCAATGGCATCATCGATGCGGCTCAGCTCGGGCAGCACGAAGGACGCTTCGAGTTCGCGCGCCTGCGTGTAGCTGATATCGGTGGTGGAGGCTTCGATGACGAAAGGCAGCGGGATCGGCCGCCGGCTCACGCCGACCACCACCGGCACTCGGTGGTAGCGCAACAGGCGCTCGATCTGGTCACGGTAGTAGTCGGCCAGCAGGTCGGGCCGCGTCACCGTGGTGCCATACACGCCCGGGTAGGCCACGGTGCCCCACGAGGGCCGGCTGTCCGTCACCATGGTCTCGAGGTTGACCGAGATGCCGAGGTAGGGGTAGCAGGCGTGCGCCGCGGACGGCAGCGGCTGACCGCGCGCGAAGGCGTCGAAGCGCGCGCGTATCGCGCCGACCGAGGCCTCGTAGATTTCGAGGATACGGGCCAACGCCGCGTCGGCGTCGCTGAACTCGGCCAGCTGATCGGCCGGGTGGGCGGAAGAGAAGATCGAGGCATTCATGGCAAACATGATACCCCGCCTCGGAGTGGGCGCAACATGCCAGGCGGCAAATTGACGGGCCTTCGCGCGCTCGCTACACTGCCTGCAGTCTTTGGCGGCCCCCGCGCCGTCCTCGCCTCGAGACGCCCCCCCAAAAGAAGGGCAGCGCCGAGTTGCTGTATGTGCTTGCATGGGAGCCCCGATGGAAATCCGCAATCTGCTGCCCGATGAGATCGAGGCTGCCAGACAATTGCTTGCGGCCAACGGCTGGGCACACAGGGTGGCCAACACCGAGCGCTTCGCCCGCCTGATCGCCAATTCGCAGCGCGTTGCGGTGGCGGTCGACAATGGCGAGATCGTCGGTTTCGCGCGTGCCCTGTGCGACGATATCTCCAACGGCTACCTGTCGATGGTGGCCGTGGCGCCAAGCCACCGGCGCCGCGGCATCGGCCGCGCGCTGGTGCGCCACATCGTCGGCAACGATCCCGATATCACCTGGGTGCTGCGCGCCGGACGGTCCTCCGAGGCGGCCTTCTTCGGCCAGCTCGGCTTCGTGCCCTCGCTCGTGGCCATGGAGCGCCGGCGCCTCTGAGCGCGCCGCAAACCGCACAGACACGATCCTATGGCCTCCTCGACCGGCTGGTTCCACTGGGCGCTGCTCTCGGCGGTGTTCGCCGCGCTGACGGCGATCTTCGCCAAGATCGGCCTGGAGGGCATCAACTCCGACCTTGCCACGCTGGTGCGCACCGCGGTGATCATTGTGGTGCTGAGCGCCTTCGTGGTGTTCACCGGCAAGTGGAGCAACCCGCTGGCGCTGTCGCCCCGTACCTGGGTCTTTCTCGTGCTTTCCGGCCTCGCCACCGGCGCTTCCTGGGTGTGCTACTTCCGCGCGCTCAAGCTCGGCGAGGCATCCAAGGTCGCACCGGTGGACAAGCTGAGCCTGCTGCTGGTGGCGGTGTTCGCCGTGATATTCCTGGGCGAGCGGCCCAGCCTGCGCGAATGGGCCGGCATCCTGCTGGTGGGCGCCGGCGTGCTGGTGCTGGGCTTCAGGCGCTAGCGCGGCACCAGACCGGGGCGGCGCCCTACCTGTCGGTACGCAGCGGCCCGTACTCCACCGGCACCCAGGCGTAGCCCTTGCCCTCCGCGCGCACATGGCCGATGCCCGGGAACGGCAGGTGCGCGCCGGCCACCCACAGCTGGCCGCGCGCGGCTTGCGCAAAAAGCGCCTTGCGCGTGGTCACGGCCTGGCGGCTGTCCACGTCGAACTCCATCGCCACCTCCGGCCGGCGGAACTGCACCGCATGGCTGTGCACGAGATCGCCCCAGAACAACATGCCGTGGTCGGCCGACCTGAACAGGTAGCCGCTGTGGCCAGGTGTATGGCCGTGCGCCGGCACGGCGCTCACGCCGGGTAGCAGTTCGGCTCCGGCGGCATAGGTGCGCAGCCGGCCGCTGGCCTGGTAGGGCGCGACGGCGGCGCGCGCCATGGCAAACAACGGCTGGGCATCCTGCGGCGCGCGCGCCGCCGTGGCTTCGTCCAGCCAGTAGGCCGCGTCGGCCTTGTCGACATACACCGTGGCGTTGGCGAACACCGGCTTGCCGTCGGCCATCAGGCCGCAGGCATGGTCGGGATGCAAGTGGGTGAGCAGCACGGTATCGACCTGCCCGGGCGCATAACCCGCGGCGCGCAGGTTCTCCACGACGCGCCCCAGCGTGGGGCCGAAGCAAGCCGCGGTGCCGGTATCGACCAGCACCAGGTTCTTGCCGGTGTGGACCAGGTAGGCATTGACCGCGGTCTGCATGCCCGGCGTCGTGGCCACGAACATGCGCGCCAGCAAGCGCTGCACTTCGCCGGGGCTGCTGTACTTGAACACCTTGGTGTCGAGGTCGACATAGCCGTCGTACAACGCGGTCACTTCGAACTGGCCGAACATCATGCGGTAATAGCCGGGCACCTGCGTCCTGAGCTGGGCCGGCGGGGACGCCGCCGCCGGGCTCTGGGCGGGCGCCAGGGCGGGCGCGCCGGCAAAGGCAAGGGCTGCGATCAGGGATACTGCGGTCCGGCGACGGCCGGCGGGGCAAGGCACGCTCATGCTGCGCTCCATGGAAATTGGGGGCGACTTCCAGAGCTGCATTATCGGCGCAAAGTGCGCGACGCGGCGGCTCGCGCATATGTGAGCGCGCGCTCCGTGCCGCGCCGGCCATCCGGCACGGGCAGCGCGGCATCGGCGGGCGGGAAGGCTGCCTGCGCACGGCCGGCGGCAACGAAAAACGCCTCCCGGTCACGGGAGGCGTTCATGCATGAAAGGCCGCAGCGCTGCCCCGGTTCACTCCGGCTGGATATTGGCCGCCTTGATGATCTTGCCCCACTTGGCCGATTCCGCGGCCTGGAACTTGGCCAGCTCGGCCGGCGAGCTGGTGAACACATCCGTCCCCGTAGACTGGTAGAAGCTTGCGGCGGTGTCGCTCCTGGCTGCCTTCACCAGCATCGCATGGAGCTTGTCGACGACCGGTTGCGGCGTCTTGGCCGGCGCGTAGGCCGCGAACCAGTAGCTCATCTCATAGCCCTTGACTCCGGCCTCGTCGATGGTCGGTACATTGGGCGCCAGCGGCGAACGCGTCTTGCCCGACACGCCCAGCGCCTTGAGCTTGCCGCTCTTGACCTGCGGCAGGCCGGTGGCGGTGTCGGTGATCATCATCTGGATCTGGTTGCCGAGCAGGTCGGTCACCGCCAGCGGGTTGCTCTTGTACGGCACATGGAGCAACTGCACATGCGCCATCTGCTGGAACAGCTCGCCCGCGATGCGCGAGGAGGAACTGCCGCTGCCGAAGCTGAGCTTGCCGGGTTCCTTCTTGGCCAGCGCGATGAAGTCGCCCACGCTGTTGACCGGCAGTTGCGGATTCACCACCATGATCTGGCCGCCGCGGCCGAGCGCGCTGATGGGCGAGTAGTCCTTGACCGGATCGTAGGGCAGCTTCTTGAACAGGTGCTCGTTGGCGGCATGCGTGGTGTTGGTGGTGATCAGCACGGTGTAGCCGTCCGGGCCGGCCTTGGCCACGTCGCTGGCGGCGATGAAGCCGTTGGCGCCCGGCTTGTTGTCGACCACCACCGTGACCTTGGCGTCCACCGTGATGGCCTGGCCGATCGCGCGCGCGAGCTGGTCGGTGGCGCTGCCGGCAGCGAACGGCACCACGAAGCGGATCGGCTTGTCCGGGAACTCCGCATGCGCAGGCCCCGCCAGCAGCGCGAGCGCCGCGGCGGCGATGCCGGTGACCACCTTCATGGCGGAAGCGGGCTTGGTGTATGCGGACATCTTGAGTCTCCTGTTGGAATCTGGCTTCGTTGTGGTTGTTGAGTGCGAATCTCGTCGCGAATCTCGTCGCGAATGTCGTTGCCAATATCGTTGCGCGTGCGCCTGGCCGTTCAGCCCGCGCCGGCCAGCCTCGGCGGCAAGGGAATCTCCAGCTGCAGCAGCAGGAAGGCCAGTGCCTTGCCATGCGTGTCGAGGTTGAGCGCATCGTTGACGCCGCCGTCCAGCACGCCGTCGATGACGAAGTTCATCGCCTGCAGCGAAGGCACCAGGTAGCGCTTGACGGCCGACGGCTGGCGATGGGCGAACAGCGCGGCCACCGCGTCTTCGGTGACGTGGGCGGCGAGATGATCGAAATCGCGCGGATCGTAGGCAATCACGCTGATATTGGAGCGGTCGCCCTTGTCGCCAGTGCGCCCGTGCGCGAGCTGGTACAGGGCGATATTGTCGGCGGCATCGGTAGTGGCAGTGTTCATGGCAGCAGGGTATGGCTTGCGTTGACGGCGGCGCGCGGCACCAGGCAGGACATGGCGTTCAGGCGTGCGCGCAGCGCGGTACGCACGCCGCCGCCGCCCGCGGGGCCGCAGGTATAGAGCGCATTGACCTCACGCAGCAGCGCCTGCGCCACCGGCTTGTCCTCATGCGCGAGCGCGGCGCGCAGGCGCACGTCCTGCGCCTGCGTCTCACCGGGCAGGGCCTGCTGCAGCAGCCGGCCGCCGTCGTCGGCGAACACGCTGCACACGCCGATCAGGTCGAAGCGTATCGGCACGCTGTAGCCAAGCAGGTTCATGCGCTTGCGCACGATCTCCGCGGCCAGGCGCGCGCGCGCCGCGGCATTGGGGCCGGCATAGGAGATCTCGCCTTCGGCGATCCAGCCGCCCTGGTAGAACAGGTTGGCCTTGAGCTGTTCCGGCCGTTCGCGGCCGCGCACATTGCGCACCGCCACGCGGTCCGGGCCCAGCTGCTCGACGGTGGCCTGGCTGATGTCCGCGACCACGTCGGGGGTGAGGTAGGCGGCGGGGTCGTGCACTTCGTACAGCAACTGCTCCTTGACGGTGCGCAGGTCCACGCAGCCGCCGGTATCCGCGGCCTTGCCGACCTCGATATTGCCGTCGGCATCCAGGCGCACGATCGGGTAGCCGACGGCATGCACATCGGGTACGTCCTTCATGCCGGGATCGGCAAAGTAGCCGCCGGTGACCTGGGCGCCGCACTCGAGCAGGTGGCCGGCCATGGTGGCGCGCGCCAGCCGGTCCCAATCGTCCCACGACCAGCCGAAATGCGCCATGGCCGGGCCGACCGCCAGCGCCGGGTCGGCCACGCGGCCGCACACCACCACCTGCGCGCCGTCGGTGAGCGCGTCCGCGATGCCGCGCGCGCCGATGTAGGCGTTGGCGCAGACGAAGCGCGTCTCCGGAAAGCCGCTGCCGACGATCTGGCGCAGCACGGCGCGGCCGGCATCGTCCGCAAGGTCGTCGCCTTCGACCACCGCCACGCGCGGTGCCGCCAGGCCAAGCTCGGCGGCCAGCGCGCGCACGCGTGCGGCGGCGGCGCGCGGGTTGGCGGCGCCGAAGTTGCCGACGATGGGAATGCCGTTGGCCAGGCACAGCCCCAGGACCGGCGCGAGCAGCGCGTCGAGCAGCGGTTCGTAGCCTTGGGCGGGATCGTTGCGCCGGGCCAGCTGGGCCAGCGCCAGCGTGCGCTCGGCCAGGGTCTCGAACATCAGCACGGCGGGGCCGCCCGCCGCGATCATGGTGCGCACCACGGGGAGGGCGGCATCCGTGCGGTCGCCGGAGAAGCCGGCACCGGAGCCGATCAGCAAAGGTCCGGGGGCGGGAGCGGAAGCAGTCATGGGACGAAGCCTGGTGAGGCGGGCGCAAACCCGGGTGGCAAGGACGGTGCGCACGAGGCCGCCACCGTGAATGGATTCTAGACCTGCCAGCCTGCTCCGAAAAACGGATAATTTGGATTAATCTATCGATTTGGCAGATAAAAGCGGATGCACGGGAAGTACGCTTTGCGCCGCACGCCTGCAGGCGTGCCCCGGGCGCCCGCCAAACGCCCGCCAACCACTGATACCGCCGGTACCGCCAGTACCCTCGCCCCCGCCGATGAACCTGTCCGTCAAACACTTGCGCGCCTTCGTGGCGCTGGTGGAGCATCGAAACTTCACACGCGCCGCGCAGGCCTGCCACCTGTCGCAATCGGCCTTCAGCGCGCTGATCCAGACGCTGGAGGAACAGGCCGGCACGCGCCTGTTCGAGCGCACCACGCGCCATGTGGAACTGAGCGTGGAAGGCCGGCGATTCGAGGAAGTGGCGGTGCGCCTGCTGGCGGATTTCGAGACGGCGTTCGCAGAGCTGCGCGATCATGCCGAGCGCCGCAAGGGGCGGGTATCGATCGCGGCCCTGCCCTCGCTGGCGGCCGGCGACCTGCCGCCGCTGCTGGCCGCGTTCCACCAGCGCTATCCGGGCATCTCCATCGAGCTGTTCGACCTGCTCGCGGACGGCTGCATCGAGATGGTCAGGCGCGGGCGGGCCGATTTCGCGCTGGCGCCCGCGCCGGCGCAGGACAGCGACCTGCGCGTCGAGCCGCTGGTGGCGGACCGCTTCCACCTGGTGTGCCCGGCCAGCCATCCGCTGGCGCGGCGCAAGCGCGTGGCGCCGCAGGCACTGGCGGGGCTGCCCTTCATCCAGCTGTCGCGTACCAGCAGCGTGCGCCAGCACCTGGACGCCGCGCTGCATCCGCTCAAGCTCAACGGCGTGATGGAGGTGGAGCACCTGGCGACCGTGGCGGCGCTGGTGGCCGCGGGGCTGGGCGTGACGGTGGTGCCGGCGCTGGCACTGTTCCAGTTCCAGCAGGAGGGCCTGGCGATCCGTCCGCTGCAGTTGCCATCGCTGGTGCGCGACATCTGCCTGGTACGGCTCAAGGACCGCGGCGATTCCGCGGCCGCCGCGGCGATGATCGAAGCCGTGCAGGCGCACTTCCAGCGCGGACGGGCGCGCTGAGCGGCACCGCTGCCTCAGAAATGCGCGAGATAGCCGCCGTCGACCGCCAGTACATGGCCGGTGACATAGGAGGCGGCCGGCGACGCGAGGAATACCGCCGCGCCGGCGATTTCTTCCGGCTGGCCCCAGCGGCCGAGCGCGGTGCGCTGGCGCAGCCATTCCGACACGCTCGCATCCGCCACCATCGGCTGGTTTGGCTCGGTGGCGAAGTAACCGGGCGCGATCGCATTGACGGTCACGCCATCGCGGCCAAGGTCGGCGGCCATGGCGCGCGTGAGTGCATCGAGGCCGCCCTTGGTGGCGGGGTAGAGCACGTCATTGGCACGTGCAACCTGGCCCGCGATCGAGCTGACATTGATGATGCGGCCGTAGCCGCCGCGGCGCATCAGCTGCGCGGCGTGGCGGCACAGCGCGTAGGGCGCGACCAGGTTGGTCTCCAGCATCTCGCGCAGGTCGGCGGCATCGAGATGCGCCATATTGCTGCGCTTGCGCGCGCCGGCATTGTTGACGAGGATATCGAGCCGGCCGTGGCTGGCGTCGATGCGCGCGAAGGCGGCGGCGCCGGCGGCCTCGTCGGTAATGTCGAGCACCAGCGCTTCGGCGCCGCCGGCGCTGTCTTCGCCTGCTGGCGAGAGCTGCGCCACGGCGGCATGCACGCGCGCGGCGTTGCGCGCGGCAATGATCACGTGGGCGCCGGCCTGGCGCAGGGCGGCCGCGATCGCCAGGCCGAGGCCTTGCGCGCCGCCGGTGACCAGCGCCACGCGGCCGTGCAGCGAGAAGGGCGAGCTGGCGGGTGGGTTCAGGGGTGAGATAGCCATCCGGCGACTATACCGCAGCCCCGCCCCACCCGATCCACCCGACCACCCGACCACCCGAACGGCAGTTCAGCGGATCAGCTTGCCGGTGGACGAGACGATCGACATCTCGACGAACGACGAGCCGGTGTGCCGCGCAGGGCTGTAGCTGATCAGGATGCCGCCCAGGTCGAAGTCGCGCAGGCTCTCGAGCGCGCCGACCAGCCGTTCGCGCGTGGGCTCCGGCCCCGCGCGGCGCAGGCCTTCGACCAGCACCTTGGCCGACATGAAGCCTTCCATGCCGGCATTGCTCGGCTCCACGCCCTGCTGGCGCGCCTGGCTGCGGTATTCGCTGGCAATGCTCATCTGGCTGGAGTTGGTGCCTGGCACCACCTGCGTGATGATCAGGCCGCGCGCGTCTTCGCCAAGCTCCTTGATAAAGGAATCGGCCGCGTTGTTGGACAGCGTGACGAACTGCGCCTGGCTGCCGGCGCGGCGCATCTCCCTGATCAGGCGCGCCGCCTCCGAGCCCGAGCCGATCACCAGCACCGCCTGCGGATTAGCCTTGTTGATGGTGGCCACGCCTGCCTGGATGTCGCCCATCGGGCGCGCGAACGAGGCGCTCGCCGCGGGCTGGACCCCGCGCGCCTGCAGCGCGGTGCTGAAGCCTTCGAATACGTCCTGGCCGAAGCCGTCGCTGGCGTAGTAGATGGCGATGCGGTTCATGCCCGAGGTGGCGAGGTGGTTGATCGCGCGGGCCACCTCGTCCTGGTACTTGGCGCGCACGTTGAACACGTAGCGGTTGACCGGGCGGTGCAGCGTGATGGCACCGGTCAGCGGCGCCACCAGCGGCACCTTCTCGGCGTTGATGATGGGCAGGATGCTTTCGTTCTGCGGCGTGCCGCGCACCATGAACAGCGCGAACACCTTGTCCTCCAGCACCAGCTTGCGCACGTTGCCGGGCGTGCGCTTGGCGTCGAAGCCGTCATCGTAGGTCACCAGCTCGATGCGCCGGCCGGCTACGCCGCCATTGGCGTTGACCGTGCTCAGGTAGACCTGGGCGCCGGCGATCTGCTCCTTGACCGACCCCGCCACCGGGCCGGTGACGCCCGCCGACTGCCCGATCCTGATGGTGCCCTTGCTGATGCCTGGCTCCGCCTGCGCCAGCGGCGCGGCCGCTATCAGCGCGGCGGCCAGCAGGCCGCGCGCGATCCGTGTTGTCCTCATCTCCGACCCCTTTTTTCGCTTGCGAATCGTCTTGCTTTCGCTTTGCTCTGTTTTCATGGCGCGCTTCATGCGATGAAGCGGCTGCACGCAAATTACCTCAAAGACGTGCCATTCGGCAAACTGGCTGTTGCAAACCGGATGACTGCGGCAAGGCGTGCGCGGCGATCGCGCGGCAACGGGAAAGCGAAAGAGAGCGGAGGGAGGAGCAAGGAGGGAGGAAGCCAGGGCGCGGCAGGACGCGCCCGACGCTGGCGCCGGGCGCGTGCAAGGCGGAACGCGGGGCCGGGGCGGCCCCGCGCCGAAACTCAGGGAAAGGCGGGTACGGCGGGATCGAGGCCGGCAAAGCGGGCTTCCGGATGGGCCGCTTCCAGCAGGGCTTCGATTTCTTCGATGCGCCCGCGCGGCACGTCCACCATCAGCAGGATCTTGCCCTCCTCGATTTCTTTTTCGAAGGCCTTGTGGCGGCTGTTCGGCGCGGAGCAGCCGATCATGCTCGAGGCCCACGCCCCGAACACCGCGCCCAGCACGGCGAGCACGCCCACCAGCCCCCATTGTGGCGTATCGCTGACGATGGGAAACATGGCCACCAGCGCGCCGGCGATGATGCCGATGCCGCCGCCGACCATCAGGCCCATCTCGGCAGCATGCACGATGTCGGAGGTCTGGAACAGGTTGGCTTCATGCAGGCCGGTCATATCGGCGCCGTCGCGCGCGATGAAGTGGATATGACTGTTCTCGATGCGCGCCAGCAGCAGATCGTCCATGGTGCGGCGGGCACTCGCCAGATCGGGCAACAACCAGAAGATGCGTTTGCGCATGACTCTCTCCTCGCTTCAGGCCATTACAGGCCATTTTCGGGCCATCCCGGCAGCAGTGTGCATGCGGAGTCGCCATCACGCCTGGACGAGAGAACGTCCGGTGGAGGTGCATCCGTATCCGCCCTGGGGACGGGGTTCTTCATTTGTACGCCAGCCGCGTGGCCAGCGCAAGGCGCCCTCCGTCACATGCCGGCCCGGCGTCACCTCGCGCTGTACCCGCGCTGTACCATGTGCGCCACCTGCCTCAGAACGTGATCGGCAGGCGCAAGGTCACCGTCAGGTTCGGCGTGTCCTGCGTGAGCCCCGCGCCGACGGAGACGTTCAGCGTGTAGCGGCTGTTGAAGCGGTACGAATACCCTACCAGCAGGGTGCCCTGCGTCACGCGCACGGAGCCCGCCACCGTCTGCCCGTTCTGCTTGGTCGGCCAGATGATGCTCTGGTCGTAGCCGATACTGAACGAGGCATGTTCGTTCAGCGACAGGCCGATACCGAAGTTGAAGCCGAAGATGTCGCCCGGCGCGATCTTGCCGAGGTTCTCCTGCTGGCCATTGAGCACGGTGCGGCTGACGTTGTCGCGCGCGAAATTGTGCAGATAGCTGAAGGTGCCGAAGAACACCGCCGGATCGCTTGGCAGCAGCCAGGTGACGCCGGGCTGGATGGCCTGGAAGCCGGTGCCGGTGGGCAGGCCCAGCGGCAGCCCGGTGCCGGTGGTATTGCCCACGCAGCGCGTCACGCAATCGGTCACCACGTCGAACGGGCTCTTGCCGGTGCTGGACTTGTAGCGCAGCCAGCCGACGAAGTACGGCATCTTCTCGTTGCCGTAGTTGATCTGGTAGCGCAGTGTCGCCTCCACGTCGCCGATGCCCTTGCCGCTGGAATTGAAGACGTTGTCGACCGCCGTGCCGGTAAAGACTTCGCGGCTGACAGTCGAGCCCGAGGTCTGTACGTAGGGCACCTTGGCTTCGAGTTCCAGCCGCTTGGTGAGGCCGTAGCGGAACGCCACCGCCTCGATATAGGTCGAGGTCTTGACCTGGCGCACGTCGATGAGGCCGATCAGCAGGGCCGGGATGATGGTATAGCCGACCAGGGCCACGCGATCGTTGGACGAATAGCCATACTGGAAGCTCGGCTCGACCACCAGCTTGCCCACCGGCGTGAGCACGCCGGGCTGGTCGAAGATAGGCGCGATCGCCGGCGGCGGCGTCCTTTCCTCCGGCGGCTTGCCCACGGGCTGCTCGTCGCCGGCCTGCGCCAGCTGCACCTGCGCGGCTTGCGCCGTGGCGTTCTCCTGCATGGCGGCGTTGCCCGCGTCCTGCGCGCCGGGCGTGCCTGGCGCGGCCGCCGGTGCGGCCGCGGCATTGGTGGCCGCGTCTTCGGCCGCTGGCGCGGGGCTAGTGCCCGGCGGGCGCTGGCCGCCACGCTTGCGCGCCAGCACATCCGTGCCCAGTACGCTGCGCAACTCGCGGATGGTGGCTTCCTGCTCCGCCATGGACCGCTTCATCGCCTCGAGCGCGGCGGCCTGCTCGGCCACCGCGCGCTTGAGCTGGTCCAGCTTTGCCGCGGTCGGCCCGTCGTCTGGCGGGGTCTGGCCTTGCGCCATGCCCCCGAGCAACAGCAATGTCGAACACCCGGCCTGCCGGATGCCGCGCAGCGACCCGTTTTTCATTTCGCCTTCCTCCCCCGGACGGCGGACTGCTTGGAGCAGGAGTCCGCAACCTGCTTACCGCATACAGCCTTTCTCCGTACTGCCAGCTTCTCTCTACGGCTCTCTACAGCTTTCTACTGCTTTCTACCGCTTATCCACTGCTTGTCCGTTGCCGTTGCGGCGGCCTGGCTTCAACGCCGGCCTGCTGCGCCTAGCAGCGCGTTGCTTAAGGTCTGGTTGGCCACCTGCGCGCGGAATGCCTGCAAGGTGTTGACTCCAGCGTTGATCGTCACCAGGTTCTGTATCGACTGGTTACTCAGCGAGTTCTGAATTACCGTTGCCGGCGAACCGGCCAGTGCGCTGGCGGCGGCGCTGTTGCCCGGCCCGTTCTGTATCAGGCTCATGACACCGTTGGTCGTCACCGTGGCCGCGCCCGAGGACACCACCGAAGCGGGCAGGCTGGTCATCGCCACGCCCGCCGCGCTGGCGCCCGTGCTGGTACTGCTGCTGCCATTGCCGCCCTGTGCGGCACCGCCGCCGCCGGTCACCGGGTTGGAGGCGAGCGCATGGTTGACCGTCGCGGCGGCCGCGGCACCGGCGCCGGTCGCCACGCCAAGCGCGGCCGCCAGCTGCGAGGCCTGGCTGGCGGTGATGCGGCTTATGTCGGGAATGGTGAGGCTGGTCGACACCACCAGGGCACCGTTGATGTACACGGCACGCTGGATGCCGAACGAAACCTGCAGGCCGGCACCCACGTCGAAGCCGCCGCGCAGGTCGTCGAGGCGGTCCTTCTCCACCGGCTTCCAGCTCGCCATGGTGCTGCGCGCGGCGTGCACATGGGGGGTCTGGGCCTGGGGACTCTCCTGGGCGGCGGGCGGCACCGCCGCTGCCACGATGGCCTCGATCGTCTGCGGCGCCGGGCGTGCCGCTTCGGCGAAGCCGCCGCGCGGATCCTGCAGATGCTGTTGCGGGGCAGCCGGCTTCCGGGCGGCTGTGTCATCTCGTGGCGCGAGCACCGCGCGTTCAGGCGCGGGCGCGGCGGCCTTGGCCACGCTGTCGCCGGTCGCCRCCAAAGCCGGCGGCGTGTCCGGGGCCGGCAGCGCGACCGCCGCGCGCGTGTCCGCGGCATCGGCCATCGCGACGCCGGCCACGGCGGCGGTTGCCGGAGCCATATCTGCTGCATCGGCGGCATGCGCGGTACGCGCGATGAGGGCGGCCGGCGGCTCTTCCGCCTGCGCGGCCGGCAGGGCCTCGATGTCCAGCGACGCCGGGGTCCGCCCGGCCATGTTGCCGAGCGCCGCCGCCAGGTAAGGATTGGAAGGTTCCGCCTGAGCGGCGGGCGTGACCGTGAAGCCGGCGGCATCGGGAGCGCCGCGCGTGTCGAGCGCTTCGAGCCCCGTGCCTTCGTCGGCCCGCGCATGCCCGGCGCAGGCCAGGCCTGCGCCCAGCAGCACCATCGCCGTGGCCGGACCGGCCCCACTGCGGCGGGAGTGCGCGGGCTTCGAGGATGTCTGGAACATGATGCGTTCCTTAGAAGTCGCTACTGCCATGCGAGGGCATGACAGTGAAGAACAGACTATCCCGGTTGATACCCATGGAGTAAGGGCCGGTAGGCGCAATGCGCCAGTCGGCCGCGAGATTGAAGCGCGCCGAATCCTCGCGGTTGTGGATGACGAACAGCAACTGGCTGTCCCAGATCGATTCGAAATGCTCGCGCGAGATTGCGCGCGTACCGAGCGCCGGGTCACCGATCAGCACGCGGTTGCCGTGGACGCCCTTGATCACCACGAAATGGTGGTAGCCGTTCTCGACCACCAGCACGATGGCGGGGATCTGGGTTTCCTCCAGCTTGGACAGCGGCAGCTCATAGCCATCGGCGAGGAAGCCGCGTGACTCGAGGAAGCGCTTCATGTCCAGCAGCGAGAAGCCCTCCTGCCGGATCTTGTTCTGGTCGCCGTTGACGAACATGTTGGCGAATACAACCTGTTCGCTGACCGGATAGCCGTACTGGTAGGTCAGCAACGTGGCCACCRCCGCCGAGCCGCAGCTGAAATCGTACTGCTGGCGGATGGTGGTCTTGTAGCGCGCCTCCTTGAGGCTGGTGACACGCACGCTGAAGAAATTGCTGCCGTCGCCCGGAACGATCGCATAGTCGGCCCACGCCACCGGCGCGCCGGCCGCGGCCAGCAGCAGGGTGGCCTGCAGTAGCAGCTTGCGCAGCGTCATGGCTTGAACTGCACGTTGATGATCGTGGCGTTCTGGATCAGCACGTTGGAGCCCGAGTTCTGTATGACAGTGGGCAGGCCCGAGGCGCTGGCGAACGAGCCGTCGGCGATGCTGTTGGCACCGCTCATGATGCGGTTCGCGCTGTTGTCGGCCACGGTGCCGGCCAGACGCATGTCGTTGACCACCAGTTCGGATCCGCCGCGGATATCGTCGAGCTTGTTGCTGGCAACCGGCTTGCCCAGGCCGGCGAACACGCCGCGCTGCGTACCGCCCGCCGCTGCGGGAGGAACCTGTTCCGGGGCCGCCGCGCTGGTGTTCAGGGCGGGTCCGGTGCTTGCCGCAGGCACTGCGGCGGATGGCCCGGCGGGCAACGGTTCGGCCAGGGCTTGCAAGCCAGGCCAGACCACGATGGCTGTCGCCATGACAGTGACAGCAAAGCGGACCGATCGCATTTTGGTGTCTCCTTCGGCCTCCTGCCCGCCGCCCCATCCGAACGGGCACGCAAGAGACGAGTGGACGCTTCGTCGAATGGGCATCCCGGCACGCGACGCGCGCCGGGATGCCTTGAGTTGCCGGAGTCGAGCCGGGCCGGCAGGGAGCGCGCGCGGGCCATCCACCCGCGGCGCGCGCCCCTGCCGCGCACCTGCCTTACTTGCCGACGTTCAGGTTGGCCTGAACATTGACGCTTTGCTGCACCAGCGACGCCATGCCGCTGTTTTGGTTGGCGATCATGATGCCCGCGGCCGACTGGCCGACACTGCTCATCGCGTTGGACATGTTGAAGGTGCCAGCATCGACATAGTTGGCGCCACCGGCGCCGCCGGCTCCACCCACTGCGCCATTGCCAACACCGCCCGTGCCGCCGTTGCCCGTGCCGCCAGCGCCACCGGCACCGGAAGCCGCGCCGACCGCGCCGCTGCCGGCCGTCGCGCTGCCATTGCTGGCCTGGGTCGAAGCGCCGCCGCTGGTTGCATTGCCGCCATTACCGCCATTGCCGGCCACGCTGACCTGGGAACCGCCATAGCCGCCCGTGCCGGAGCCGGCGCCACCGCTAGCCGTGGACGTGCCGCCAGAGCCGGCTCCGCCATTGCCACCCGTGCCAGTACCTGCACCGCCAGTCGGGCTGGATGCGCCAGCGGTCGAGCCGCCGCCTCCGCCGCCGGTCGCAGTCCCTGCGCCCGCCGTGGTGGTGGTGGCGCCGGTGGAGCCTGCACCGCCCGCACCAGCCGTGCTGGTGCCGCCGGGGCCGCCGTTGCCGAAGAAGCCATTGCCGCCGCTGCCCGACTTCGAGCCGCTGCTGCCGCCCGCCGCTGCCGCCAGGCCGCCAGCGCTGCCGCCACCGGCCCACGCGCCACCTGCCTTGCCGCCGCTGGAGAGGCTGGCACCATAGGCGTCGCCGCCGGAGCCCTTGGCGATGCCGCCGCGCCCGCCTACGCCGACGCTGGCGCTGAGCGCGCCGCCGCCGTAGCCCTTGGCGTCGCCGCCGTCGCCGCCATAGCCCTTGGCGTCGCCACCGCTGCCGCCATGGCCAGCATTGGCGGTGCCTGCGGACGCAGCGCCAGCCGTGGCGCTGCCGTTGGTAGCCGAGCCACCGCTGCCGCCGCTGCCGCCGTTGCCGCTATTGCCACCATTGCCGCCGGTGCCGCCCTTGCCGTCGCCACCATAGCCAGCGCCGCCCTTGCCGCCCCAGCCGCCGTTGGCATTGCCGGAGTTGCTAGCCGTATTGCCGATGCCGTAGACCTTGACGCCGCTGACGGAGCCCGACAGCTTGCTGATGGCAATGGCCTTGCTGCTGTTGAAGGAGTTGCTGAGGTTGGCGGTGGCCGAGCTGCCGTTGTTGGCGCCAGCATTGCCATAGCCTTCGTCAAAGGTCACCTTGCCCTTGTTGTCGGTATTGGTCTTGTTGGAGGTTGAAGTCTTGTTGGAGGTGTAGGTCGAAGTCTTGGTTGAAGTACGGGTATCGGTACTTGTCTTGGTGGCTGTGCTGTTATCCTGCCAGGCATTGGAATTCTCATTTGCCGAAGCCCCACCGCCGGACTGAGTGGACGTCGCAGTGGCCGTCTGCGTGTTGTCGCCGTTCCACTTGACGTCATTGTTATTCGTCGGGTTGGCCATGGCCTGACCGCCAGCCCCAAGGGCTAGGGTGATCGCCGACGCAAGTAAGGTCTTTTTCATACAAAGCTCCCAGGAGGATTTACAGCGGCTCTGCCTCTCGCTGCCGCTCGGGGAGAACGACGGTGGGAGGCGCGGGTCAGGCACTTCGGCCAAACCAGCCTCCCTTTCCGCATAATCGGTGCCAGCGCTTGCGGCCGGCGCGGCAATCCCTTGAAATACAAGGGCTACAAAGCATTCATGGCGGGCAGGGAATCATTTGCGTGCCACCTGCACGTGAGCCGCCGCTGTGAGCCGCACACAACATGTCACATGGCTGTGACAGCGCGTATCCAACGTCACCGCGAATGGTCTGCGCAAGCGCCGCAATAACCCCTGCCGATCAGGCCTTTAAGGCAGGTCGCAAGGGAAAACCCCCGGCAGCGGCCGCTGTATCGCAACTGAAACAGGCCTCCCGGCCGGTGCACTGGTCGCCGCATGCAGCCGATCCGGGCCTGTGGGTGAAGACCGGCAGCACGTGAAGAGGTGCGCTTCGATGGCCTTGCGGTTACCAGACAATACCTCCGTCAATTAGGGCTCAGGCTTCATATGCGGTGCGTGCGCGCAACGATCCGGGGCCAGGCGGGCGTGTAATAAGGCACAACTAGAGACATAACTAGGCTCTATGTCTGATTTAAAGTACATTAAGCCTATTAGAGACTTGTCACCCGCACGCAAGGGAAACCATGAGTGAAGCCGTCGTTCCCCTGTATCACCAGATTTACGTGGTACTACGCCAACAGATCGTCGAAGGGCGGTTCGGCCAGGGCCCCTTGCCCGGCGAAATCGACCTTGCCAAGCAGTTCCACGCATCGCGCGTGACCATGCGCCGCGTGTTCGACCGCCTCGTGCAGGAGGGCCTGGTGCGCCGCCACCGCGGCCTCGGCACGTTCGTCAATCCGCACCCGATCAAGCCTGTCACGCTAGGCGATCGCCCGGGCAGCCTGCTCGACAACATCATCGACATGGGGCAGAAGACCTCGGTCAAGGTGATTTCGATCGATGACGTCCACGCCACCCCGGAAGTGGCCGAGGCACTTGGCCTGCAGCCTGGCGACCCGGTCGTCAAGGTGGTGCGCGTGCGTCACTACGCCAGCCGCCCGCTGTCGCATATCACCGCCTACCTGCCGGCCGAACTGGGCCGCGGCCTGAACCGCAAGGACCTCGAAACCACGCCGATGCTGCGCCTGCTGCAGGGCTCGGGCGTGCAGCTGGGCCGCGCCAGCCAGACGCTGTCGGCCCGCCTGGCCGACGTGGTGGTGGCACCGCTGCTGGACGTGCCGGTGGGCGGCGCCCTGCTGGCAGTGCGCCGCGTGGTGCTGGACAAGGGTGGGCGCCCGGTGCAGTTCCTGCTCGGCCAGTACCGGCCGGACCGCTACGAATATCGCATGGAGCTGTCTCCGGCCGGCGGCGACAGCGCCAACGTCTGGGTGGAGAACGAGGCACGCACGGGGCTGCGCGAATAGGCCGGGACGGGCGATACTGCGCACTCCAGAGCTTTCCCTGAAGGAATCCGCGATGCCAGCTCCCTCCATGGTCCGACCTCCGTTCCCGCGCCTTGACCGTCCGCCGCGACGCACCGCCCTGCTCGCGCTGCTGGGTGCGCTCGCCAGCCTTGCGCTGGCGGGACCCGCGCCGGCAGCCCAGATTGCCGGCGGCAAGCCCATCCGCATCCTGGTGGGCGCACCGGCGGGCGGCACCACCGACACGCTGGCGCGCACCATCGCCCAGGAGATGGCGCGCGAGCTGGAGCAGAGCGTGGTGGTGGAAAACCGCCCGGGAGCCGGCGGCAATATCGCCGCCGACCTGGTTGCCAAGAGCGCGCCGGACGGTACCACCTTGCTGATGAGCTTCACCAGCCACACCATCAACGCCACGCTGTACAAGAAGCTGCCCTTCGACCCGATCCAGGATTTCACCCCGATCACGCTGGTCGCAAGCGTGCCGAGCGTGCTGGTGGCGACGCCCGCCCTGCCCGCCAACAACATCCCCGAACTGATCCGGCTGGCCAGGAGCAAGCCCGGCAAGCTGAACTTCGCCATCGGCTCGGTCGGCTCGTCGGTGCACCTGGCCGGCGACATGTTCAAGATGATGACGGGCACCTATATCGTCAACATTCCCTACAAGGGCACCGCGCCGGCCATCACCGACCTGCTGGCCGGGCAGGTCGACCTGATGTTCGCCAGCACCTTCAACGTGTTGCCCCACGTCAAGAGCGGCAAGCTCAAGGTGCTGGGCGTGACCAGTTCCGCGCCGCTGCCGCAGTTTCCGGGCGCGGCGCCCATCGGCAACACGGTGAAGGGTTTCGAATCGTCCGCCTGGTTCGGCCTGTTCGGCCCGGCCGCGCTGCCGCCGGACGTCCTGCAGGCGCTCTACCAGGCCGCCCACAAGGGCCTGGAATCGCCCTCGGTGCGCAAGCGCCTGGAAACGGACGGCGCGCAACCGGTGGGCAATCCGCCGCAGGCTTTCGCGGCCTTCGTGCGCGATGACATCAAGCGCTGGGCCAAGGTGGTCAAGTACTCGGGAGCCACCCCGGAATGAAGCCGCTCGCCGGGGCGCCCCACGTACCGGCCACGCTCGCCCAGAAGCTGGTGGCCCGGGCCGCCGGACTGGACACGGTCGCGCCGGGCTCGGTGGTGACCTGCCAGGTGGACCTGGCCATGTCGCACGACTCCAGCGGGCCGCGCCGCGTGGCGCCGCTGCTGCGCGAACTGGGCGCCAAGATATGGGATCCCGAGCGCTATGTGGTGGTGACCGACCACTATGTGCCCGCGGCCGATCCCGAGGCCGAGGCCATCGTCCGCTTCACCCGCGACTGGGTGCGCGAGGCGCGCCTGCCTCACTTCATCGACGGCAAGGGCATCTGCCACGTGGTGCTGCCGGAGCATGGCCATGTGCTGCCGGGGCGCTTTATCGTCGGGGGCGACAGCCACAGCCCTACGGGCGGCGCCTTCGGTGCCTATATGTTCGGTATCGGCGCCACCGAGATGGCGGGCGTGCTGGCCACCGGCGAAATCTGGCTGCGCGTGCCGCACACCATCCGCCTGCAGTGGGACGGCAGGCTGGCCACGGGGGTTTGCGCCAAGGACATCATGCTGTTCCTGTGCGGCCGGATGGGCCTGGGCGGCGGTCGCTACGAGGCCATCGAATACGCTGGCGAGGCGGTCGCCGCGCTGCCCATGCAGGAGCGCATGACGCTGTCCAACATGAGCGCCGAACTGGGCGCGCAGACCGGCCTGATCGCGCCGGATGCCACTACCGTGGCGTGGCTGGCCGAGGCCGGCGTGCCGGCCGCCACCCTCGACGCCATTGCCCTTGCGCACTGGCGCACCGACCCCGGCGCCGCGCTGCTGGAAAGCCACCGCTTCGACGCCGGCGCGCTGGCGCCGCAGGTGGCCGCGCCCCATTCGCCGGCCAACACCGGACCGGTCGGCGAGGTTGCCGGCCAGGCGGTGGATATCGCCTACCTCGGCGCCTGCACCGGCGCCAAGCTCGAAGACCTGCGCATGGCCGCCAGCGTGCTGCGCGGCCGGCGCGTGGCGCCGGGCGTGAGCCTGCAGCTGGCGCCCGCCTCGCTGCGCGACCAGCAGCAAGCCGAGCGGGAAGGCACGCTGGCCGCCCTGCTGGACGCCGGCGCGCACCTGCTGCCCAACGCCTGCAACGCCTGCGCCGGGTACGGCGCATCGCGCTTTCCGGCCGGCAGCCGCGCCATCGCCTCCACCGCGCGCAATTTCGCCGGTCGCATGGGCGACAGCGGCAGTGCGGTCTGGCTGGCTTCCCCGCTGACCGTCGCGGCCTCCGCCGTGGCCGGCAAGATCATCGATCCGCGCGAGATGCTGGCATGAGCCCGGTTCCCGTCCCGCCGCCGCCCGGCGGCCGCATCTGGCGCTTCGGCGACAACGTGGACACCGACCAGATGGCGCCCGGGGCCCATATGAAGGACGGCATCGAACAGATCGCGCGCCACTGCCTGGCCGGGCTGCGCCCGGAGTTTCCCGCCGGCGTGCGGCCCGGCGACCTGCTGGTGGGAGGGTGCAACTTCGGCGTGGGCTCTTCGCGCGAACAGGCGCCGCAGGCCTTGCGCCAGCTTGGCGTGGCGGCCGTGGTCGCGACCTCCTTCGCCGGGCTGTTCTATCGCAACGCCATCAACCTGGGCCTGCCGGTGCTGACCTGCGCCGATACCTCGCGGCTGGCCGATGGCGCCCAGGCCCGTCTCGACCTCGACCGTTCGGTGCTGCTGTTGCCCGACGGCAGCCGCGTGGCCTGCGATGCGATTCCCGAATTCCTGCGCGCGCTGCTTCGGGCCGGCGGGCTGGTGCCGCACCTCAAGGCAAGGCTGGCGGCGCCACCACGCTAGCGCGACGGGAACCACACCGGATCCGGTGCCGGGCCATCCTTATGCGGACCGCCCGCACGCGTCCTGGCGCAGGAGCGCAATGACTTCTTCGTCGGTGGTCTGGCGGAAATCCAGGTAGAAGGCGCCCACGGCGCCGAAGCTCGCCGGCACGTTGAGGCAGATCACATGGTCGGCCGCGGCCACCAGGCTGGCCTGCCCGTCCACCGAGGCCACCGGCACGGCCGCGACGACCGTGCGCGCCCCCGCCCCGCGCACGCCCGCCAGCGCGGCACGCATGGTGGCGCCGGTCGCCACGCCGTCGTCCACCACGATCACCGTACGCCCGGCCATGGCCGGTACCGGCGCGCCGCCGCGGTAGCGCTGCTGGCGCCGCGCGATCTCGTCGAGCTGGCGGCCGCGCTCCGCATCGAAGGCACCGCTGTCGAGCGCGCGCCGGGTCCAGGGATCGTCGTTGGCGACCGTATGCGGGGCACCGCCGGCCGCATCGCCTTCCACCACCGCGCCAAGTGCCAGTTCCGGGTAGCCGGGCGCGCCGATCTTGCGCACCAGCAGGATGTCCAGCCGGCCTTCGAGCAGGCGCGCCACTTCGAAGGCCACCGGCACGCCGCCGCGCGGCAGCGCCAGCACCAGCGGCGCCTCGCCCAGAACCGCGGCGCTGTAACCCGTCTCGGCCAGGTGCCGGCCAAGGTAGATTCCCGCCTCGCGGCGATCGGCAAAGCACGGCGGCAACGGCATGGAGCGGGGCATGGCCACTTCCTCCGGTTTCAGTGACGCAGTGGACAAGGCCAAATATAGGCCGATCGGACCGACGAATGAAGGCGGGTTTGCACACCGGCGCGCGGCGTGGCGCCCGCGAGGCGCAAAACCCGGCCATCAGCCGGATGGGCCGGGAACGGCACGGCGCGGCCTTTGCAAGGCCGGGAGGTGACGCCGGCAGCGCGGGAGGCCGTTATTGAACGCAATTCAGCAACAGTGTGTTTTGCCGGAGCCGGATTTTCTTTCGGCCGGATTTGGCTACCATGGCCCGTACCGATGGCAGCCACATGAGCACGTTGCCGTTTCAACGGCGTTGCCGCCCCCGATAAGGACGGCACGCATGCATGACCCCCGCTTACGTGTCATGCGAACCCAAGCGAGAACCATCATGAGTACGCATCACAAACCCGCCCTCGAAACCCAGCGCCCTGACGGCGCGACGGAGGCGAACAGCCTGGGCCTGGATATCCCCTTCGGTTCGCTCGACGCAGCCGCGCTTGCCGAACTGCCCTACACGTTCCGCCCGGCCGGCACCTGCACGCGCTACTACAACGAGTGGTTCAGCTGAGCAGGGCGCCGGCCCGCTCGGGCCAGACTGCAGGAACAAAGACAGACGCCGCGCAACGGCCCCTGCCGGGATGGCAGGAGCAGCTTGCGCGGCGTCTGGTCTTTTGCGTCTGAGCTTTTTAGCGGCAGCTTGTTTCATCGGCGCGGGCCAGGCCCTGCCTGGCCGCGCGCCCGGCGTGTCAGCGGGTCCGCTTGGCGTCCTGGCGGGCATCGCCATACGCGGCCTGCGTCTTGCCGGCGATCTGCTGCGCCTTGCCCTTGATCTCGGTGCTGGCGCTGCCAGTGACCTTGCCGGCCACTTCCTTCACCTTGCCCTTGGCTTCCTCGATACGGCCCTTCACCTGGTCCTTGTTCATGATGTGCTCCGGTTAGCGACGGTACAGGATGAACCGCCTTCTTGCCGCAGGCCCGTGGTCACCCGCCGGGCCGGCGCCGCGCCCATCGGCATGAGCGGGAAGGCGCTGGAACCAGCTTAGGCGGGCGCCGTGCCCGCGCCTGTCCGGCGTCGGCTGGAAGGCATGTAGGACGCACGCCTACTTGCGGGCCGCTCCGGCGGCGCGGCCGGTGGCGGCAAGGACGGGAGCAATGAAAGCCGGAGAGGTGAAGACGCCGGCAATGGCGGCGCGGGAAAGCGAAAAGAGCGCCTCGCGTCGGGCACGAGGCGCTGGCCGGCAAGGGGATGTCCGGCAGGGAGGCGCATAGCCCGACGGGGAAGCAAGGCTATGCCCGGCATTCTATATCATTTTTATCATTTTAAAATAGGAAGATGATTTCATATTTGCACGTCGACATGGTTGTCGCGTGCCGGCTCGTGCGGCCCGTGGATCGGCCATGACGACGGCGCCGGCGTCGGCGCCGGTTCGAGCCGCGAAGGCAGCCACTCGCGCAACCCGGCCAGGGTCATCGGGCGCGCGAAATGATATCCCTGCCCCAGGCGCACGCCCTTGTCCGCCAGCAGCGCGCGCTGCTGTTCGCACTCGATGCCTTCGGCCACCACGGCAATATCCAGCGCGTGAGCAAAGCTGAGCGTGGCATCGACGATCTGCCCGCTGACCCTGTCGCCGGGCTCGGCCTGCACGAAGAGGCGGTCGAGCTTGAGGAAATCCACCTCGAACTGCTTGAAGTACGCCAGGCCGCAGTAGCCGGTGCCGAAGTCATCCACGGCGAGCTTGATGCCGCGTGCCTTGGCGCGCTGGATGGCGCTGCGCTGGTGTTCGACCAGCGCGACCGCATCGCGCTCGGTGATCTCCAGCACAGGCGTCACGTTGGCCTGCAACAGCGCAAGCAGCGGGGAGTCTTCTGCCCAGAAGCCGGCGGCGTCGAAATGCTCGGCGGTGATGTTGAAGGCGATATGGAAGGCCGGCGGCAATGCCAGCGATTCGAAGTCGCACCGCACCTGCGGGATCAGGCCCTGCGTGAGCGCCACCGCAAGGCGCTGCTGCTCGATGGCCGGGATGAAGTGCTCGGGCTCGAGCAGGCCGCGGCGCGGATGCTGCCAGCGCGCCAGCACTTCCACTCCCGTGCACAAGCCGCTTTCGAGATCGACCACCGGCTGGTAGTAGGGTATGAACTCGCCATGGCGCAGGCCGCGCTGCAGCTCAGCCGCGAACGAGCGACGCGCGGCGCGGCGCGACCGCAGCGCACACGCGACCAGCGCGGCCAGCGCGGCGGCAAGCGGCGGCAACACCAGGTATTTGAGGCACTCATGCAAGATCACGGCGCGCGGCGCGCTGGCGATCACGGCAATCGGATGCCCCGCCAGCTGGCGCACGTCGACGATCCCGCGCGTGCCGTGCCACAGCGTGTCGCGCGGGACCAGGGTGGGCGCGCCGGCCGCTTCGCCGCCGGCCACGGCCACGGCCACGGCGCCGAGCATGAAGCGCGTGCCGGCAACCTCGATGCCAATGTCGGGAAATCCCAGCCTGCCGGCCGACTGCACCATGTCGGCCAGGTAGCGCCCGTCCACCCACACCAGCACGCCGTTGCCGGGCGTGGTGCCGAGGAATACCGCCAGTGCCGTGGCCTTGCCGGGCCCGGCCGTGGCCAGCCGGTACTGCAGGCCGGGGCGCCAGGCCAGCAGATCGTCCAGCGGCAGCGCAATCTCCCCGCGCACCGCCGAGCAGTAGCGCATGCCGTGCGCCACCAGCACCACGTCGCGCACATAGGCGGTGTAGGCGCCCTGCTCGTGCAGCTGGCGTGCCACCGCCCGGCACGGTGCGCCCACCAGTGTACGGTCCCGGTAGGCGATGCCGAGCGTGTCCGCCAGCGCCAGCTCCATGTTGTCGCGCAGCGCCGAGGAGATTCTCTCCACGCGTGCGCGCGCGTCGTGCACGGCGAGCAGCAGGATCAGGCCCAGCGCCAGGCTGGCAGCGAGCAACGCCGCCAGCAGCGGCAGCGCCTCGCCACGGGCCGGCCGCGCCCCCAGGCAGCGCATCACGCGGCCGCCGGCAGGCTGAATGTCACCACGGTGCCCTTGCCGATCTCGCTGCTCAGCGTGATCTGCCCCTGGTGCACCGCCACGATCTCGCGCACGATCGCCAGCCCGAGGCCATTGCCCTTGGTGGCGCCGCGGCGGTTGGCGCGGTAAAAATTCTCGAACGCCATGCCTGCTTCTTCCTTCGTCATGCCGATACCCTGATCCTCTACGCGCACCGATACCTTGTCGTGCTCCTGCGGCGCCCACACGCTGATGGTGACCTCGTCCCTGCCGTCAGAATACTTGAGCGCGTTCTCCACCAGATTGCGCACGGCCTGCGTCAATTGCGCACGGTCGGCCAGCACGTACAAGGGCGCGTGCTCCGCGCGCACGCGCAGCCTGCCCTCCGCGGCGAAGTCGCCGGCCACGGTGTCGCGCACGAGCGCGGCCATGTCGACGCGCTGGCGCTCGTGCGCGCCGCTGCTGCGCGCCTCGATGCGGGCCAGGTCGAGCATGTCGGAGAGCAGGTCGTTGAGCTGGCGCGCGCGCGCGTGGATGGCGTGGTAGATGCCGGCGCGCCGCTCGGGCGGCACCGCGTTCGCGCCGAGCAGCTCGGCATAGCCGGCGATGCCTGCCACGGGCGACTTGAGCTCGTGCGCGGCGGCCGAGACGAAATGCGACTTCATGCGGTCGTGGCGCAGCCGCGAGGTGACGTCGCGCAGCACCAGCACCAGCCCGCCGCCGCTGGCCGCATGCACGATGCGCACTTCATAGGCCGGCGACACCGCCATGTCGAACTCGACGATGCCGGCGAACTCCGCACCGGCCTCGGCCCGGTCCAGCTCGGCCAGCAACTGCCCGGGCCCGCAGGCCTGGCGCGCAGGTTGCCGGCCGCGGTAGAGCCAGTGGACGAACTCGCGCTGCGTGGCGCCGCGCAGGCGCGGCAGCGCTACGCCGAGCAGTTCGCACAGCGCGGTGTTGGTTTCGTCGATCACGCGGTCGGGACCGAACACGGCCACGCCGTCCGGCATGGCGAGAAACAGGCCGCGCAGATGCTGCTTCTTCTCGGCGAGGATGTCGCGCACCACGCGCTCGCGGTCGGCCAGCGCGGCCAGTTCGCGCAAGGCAGCGAACTGGCGTACCTGGAAGAACAGCACCAGCACCGTCACCAGCGCGGCGATGGCGATGGCCGCGCGCAGGCGCTCGTGGTAGCTGGCCAGGGCCGCGCTGCTGCCGACGCCTGCCAGCAGCGCCAGGTTGCGCCCCGGCAGGCGCTGGATGGCGTAGATGCACGTGCCGGCATCGCGCGCGCCATTCCCGGCCACGGCCTCGCGCATGCCGTCGGCACAGTGGCAGGTGACGATGCCGCCGTGCCCGCCGGCCAGCGCCCCGCGCAGCGCGGAGCCGGGCAGCAGCACCTGGCCCGGCTGGCGGCCCTGCTCGCTCCAGCGCGCACGCACCACGTAGTCGTCGGTGCCGGCCAGCAGGACGGTGCCGGATGCGCCCAGCCCCGCGCGCGCGTAGAAATCCGACAGGCGGCCCGGGTCGAGCGAGACCACCACTGCGCCAAGGAAGCGCCCGCTGGCCGGGTCCACGATGCCTTTCGACAGTTGCATCGACCAGCGCCCGCTCATGTGCCCGGCCACCGGTATGCCCACGTAGAGCATGGGCCGCGCGCGCTTTTCGTGCAGGCTGACGTATTGGCGGTCGCCGAGCTCCGGCGAAGCGAAGCCGGCGCTGGTGGAGGCGCGCAGGGTGCCGGCGCGGTCCAGCACGGATACCTCGAGAAATGGCTCGACCACCAGGTAGCCGCTGCGCATCCACTGCGCCAGCGGCAATGCGGGCCCGCGTTCGGCCACGGCACCGCCAACCAGCGATGCGAGCTGGTCCGCTTCGGACAGCGTGCCTTCGGCGTGTTCGCCAAGCAAGGCGGCAACGCGTGCCAGTCCGGCATGGACATGGCGCAGCTCGGTGGCGCGGTCCCATAGCGCCCAGCCCGCCAGTGCGCACCAGATCCCGACGACGATGACAACGCCTGACCAGAACGGATGTCTCGCGGAACGATGCGCGCCTGCCAGTGCCTGTCGGTAGATTTCCAGGCTCATGGGAAAGCTACCAAGAAACGAGAATATTGTTCGTCACAGCCGTGAATCCCAGCCTTCGATACGCGCGTGCGCCGGATAACCGGTACCGGCCCGCGCCAATCCCATGACCCTGCGCACCGATCCGCGCGTGCTTGCGGCCCGCGCGCTCCCCGGTGCTGCCGCCCTTGGTCCTGCGGGCAGTCTCCTTGCGGCAAAGCTTCACAGTATGATCCATCCGGATGCGACGGCAAACGTGCCCCGGCATTGCGCGACAGGTCATGCGCCGCCGCCATGCCGATGCGCCGTGCAGCATATCGGCCGGGATATTAGTGATGCCTTATCATCGTTGCGCGTTTTTCTGGCATTAAGTTGCGCTTTCGCAGCTTTTCGAAGAATAATGAAAAAAATACGACATGCAACGCCGCAGATTCGCCCCCGGGTGTCCTGCGAGTGGTGAAGAGGCTCTATGACCGATCTGCGTTTTTATTCCACCAGGACCGCTGCCGAGATGCTTGGCGTTTCGCTGCGCACGGTCCAGTTGTGGGTCGAGAACGGCCGGCTGCCCGCCTGGAAGACCGACGGCGGACATCGCCGCATCCCGGCCGACGCGGTGGACCGCATGGTGGCGGAACAACGCCACCAGTCCGCGCCCGCGAGCCCGGCGGCCGCGCCGCCCGCAAGGCCATTTCGCGTGCTGCTGGTGGAAGATGACGAACACCTGCTGCAGATCTATCGCATGGCGCTCGATGCGCTCGATCCCCGGGTCGAGATCCTCGAAGCCACCAATGGCTACGACGGCCTGCTGCTGATCGGCAGCAGCAAACCCGACCTGGTCGTGCTGGACCTGATCATGCCCGGCATCGACGGCTTCCGCCTGTGCCGCACCATCGATGCGCAGCAGGAATTCGCCACCACCCGCATTGCCGTGGTCACCTCGCTGGACAAGCACGCGATCGCCGACCGCGGTGGCATCCCGCCGCATATCCGGGTGTTCTCCAAGCCGATCCCGATGTCGGTGCTGCAGTCGCTGGTGGTGACCCTGCAGGTCAGCCCTGGCGCGCCGGCGTAGGGCAGGCGCCGGCACAATTCAGCGCGGGTATTGTATATCGTTTTTTTCATATGTCATCTGAAATGTATTTCACATTTGCGCGTGCCATGGCCGGCGGCCGGCATCGTCCGCCCGGCCTCCAGGAGCTAGCCCATGTCCGCCCATGAACGATATCTGGCCGAAGCAGTGCGCCTGGCGCAGGCCAACCGGGCGCGCGGCGGCAGGCCGTTCGGCGCGCTGCTGGCGCTGGACGGCGTGGTGATCGCCACCGGCGTCAACGACATCGTGCACAGCCACGACCCCACCACCCATGCGGAAATGGAAGCCATCCGCGCGGCCTGCCGCAAGCTGGGCCGGCCAGGCCTGCAGGGGGCGGTGGTCTACGCCAGCGGCCATCCGTGCCCGATGTGCCTGGCCGCGTTGACGATGACGGGCGTTGCCGAGGTCTATTACGCCTTCGACAATGCCGATGCCGCGCCGTACGGGCTGTCGAGCGAGGCCAGCTACGCAGCGCTGCGGCTGTCGCTGGCACCGCCCCCGCTGCCGCTGACGCGGCTGCACGTGGGCATCACGGCGGCCGAGCTGTACGGGGCCTGAAGCGGGGCCTGAAGCGGGCTCCGAGCGCGGCGCGCAGCGCTCCCGAAACCAGGGGCGTACCCGTTTCTGCGTGCGTGTCCGGGGCCATTGCGTACCCGTTTCTGCGTGGCATTCCTGGGGCATGCATTTAGCCCCGCAGGCGTGATCTGCCGCCTCGCGCGAGCGAAGTCCGGGGCGATATCACCGCGCAGACAGCGCCGCCAAGCCTGCGGGCAGGCCCGACCGGCAAGGAACACCGGCTCGCCACCGTCGATGGCCCCTGGAACCTGGCCCTGGCCCTGCCCCGGCCTCCGCTCCATCTCCCGGCCGGGCCAGGAGCGTACCCGTTTCTGCGGCGTACCCGTTTCTGCGCGAAAGGCGCGGTCGCTGGCCACGCGCTCAGTAGGTCTTGTAGGGCAGGAACTTGCCGGACATCTCGATGCGCACGCGGTCGCCGTTCGGGTCGGACTCGCGCTGGAGGTCCATGCGGAAATCGATGGCGCTCATGATGCCGTCGCCGAATTCCTCGTGGATCAGCGCCTTGAAGGTGCTGCCGTATACGCTGATCAGCTCGTAGAAACGGTAGACCAGCGGGTCGGTCGGCACGGCCGTCGGCAAGGAGCCCTTGTACGGCACGGTGCGCAGCCAGGGCTCGGCCCCGGGCGGCAGGCCGAAGATCTCCATCACCGCCTGCGCGCCCTGCGCGTCGAAGGCCATCTGGCCCAGGCAGGCGGCGGTCGTCCACTCTTTGCTCTTGCCGACCTTCTCGGCCACGTCGGCCCAGCGAATGCCCTTGGTGACCTTGGCTTCGATGATCAGGTCGGTTACGTCGCTACGGTTCATGTCGTGCCCCTCGTGTTGTGTTGGATGGCGTCAGGGCAGCCCGCCCGGCCCGGCGCTGGCGGCAATGCGGGCGCTGTCGTAGCGCGCAAGCGCGGCGAACGAGGTGGCACCCGGCACCAGGGCCTGCAGCACCAGTACGACAAGGAGGATAGGCATTGGCGTTCTCCCGTGACGAATCGCGAAGCGCAAGGTTCATGCCATTCGGCGGCACGGCGCGCAAGGCGCCGGCGCACTGCCGCAGGGAACGACGACGGCAGGCGCGCACCCGCCGCCCGCCGTTGCGCCCTCAAGCGGTGCAGCACGGCCGGCACGGATGGCGAAAGGCAGCGCGCAGGCGCCGCCGCACGCGCAAAACTTTGCGCGAATTATTTCCGATGTAACGCCACATTACGCCGGTGCGCCTGTTTTTGCCCGCCTTGCAGCTGGCGGACGAGGTGCACTGCAATGCCCGCGCGCCCAATGCCGGCAAGGCCTGGCAACCTCCGTCAGGACGCGCGCCGGAGCGTGTCGCGCGCAGCGCCCGGGGCCGCGCAAATGTGAACTCGGCTTACAACTGCAAGCACACCGGCGCCAGGCCGCTGGCTACAGTGGAGCCATGTTCAACGCGAAGCCAGTCACGGAGTCCCCAAACATGAAACGCGCCATTTCCCTGGTTGTCCTGCTCTCCACCGCGGCGGCGCTGCTGTCCGCCTGCATCGTGGTGCCGCCGCGCGGCGGCCCGCCGCCCTACCGCTACCACGACCGCTATTAAGCGGCATTAGGCGCCCCGCAAGGCCGCCTCCAGGCAACGCTGTACCGGCACTACGCCACCGTCTGAACCGCATCACCGGAGCTGAACCATGAAACGCCAACTGCTGCTCGCCCTCTCCACTCTCGCTGCCGGCGCCGCCCTTGGCATCATCTCGCCGGCCCAGGCCCAGGCCTATCCCCCGGGCTACCACGGCGCGCCGCCCCAGGTACGCTCCGCGCCGCCGCCGCCGCGCTACGAGCCGCGCCCGGCAGCCCGGCCAGGCCAGGCCTGGATGCCCGGCCACTGGGTCGCCAGCGGCGACCGCTACGACTGGCGGGGCGGCTACTGGGGGCATGCCCGCCCGGGCCAGCGTTATGTGCCCGAGCGCTGGGTACAGGGTCCGCGCGGCTGGGTGATGCGGCCCGGCTACTGGGCCCGCTGACAGGCAGTCGCGCCGACGCGCGCGTAGCACCACACGTCCCCGCCGCGGCGGGGACGATGCATTTCTCCCCGCCCCCTCCGCCCCCTCCGCTGCACCGGCGCCGCCAGGCCGCCAGCGTGTGTGTGCTAGCAAACAGTCCCTCCCACGGGTGCGGCATACAGTTTCCTCACTACGCGTCACGCGGCCCGCCCCGCGCGCCAGGCCTCGTGCTGCGTGAAGGAGCTGTACCATGCCTGACGACAACCGGATCGTACCCGTCATCCTCTGCGGCGGCGCGGGCTCACGACTGTGGCCGCTTTCCCGCGACGGCTATCCCAAGCAATTCCTGCGTCTGCTGGGGCGCGACTCGCTGCTGCAGGACACCCTGCTGCGCCTGCGCGAGATCCCCGGTGCCCAGGCGCCCATCCTGGTCAGCAACGAAGCGCACCGCTTCGTGGTGGCAGAGCAGGCGCGCGAAGCCGGCTGCGAGCTGTCCGCCATCATGCTCGAGCCGCACCCGCGCAACACCGCGCCGGCCACGGCCGTGGCCGCACTGCATGCCCGCGGCGACGGCACCGATCCGGTACTGCTGGTACTGCCCTCGGACCATCTGATCCGCGACCGCGCCGCCTTCGCCAGGACCGTATGCGCGGCCAGCTCGGTGGCCGCCGCCGGCGTGGTGGTCACGCTGGGCGTGGTGCCCACCTTCCCCGCCACCGGCTATGGCTACATCAAGGCCATCCCCAGCAATGCCGCGGCGCTGCTCTCGGTCACGCGCTTCGTCGAGAAGCCTTCGCTGGAAGTCGCCACGGCCTACCTGCAGGAAGGCAACTGTTTCTGGAACAGCGGCATCTTCCTGTTCCGCGCCTCGGCCTATCTCGCCGCACTGGAAGCGTTCGCGCCGGACATCCTGCTGGCCGCGCAAGAGGCCATGGTGCGCGGTCACCGCGACCTGGACTTCTTCCGCCTCGACACCGATTCGTTCGCCGCCTGCCGCTCGGACTCCATCGACTATGCCGTGATGGAGCACGTGCGCGACGCGCAGATGGCGCCGCTGTCGGCCGACTGGAGCGATGTCGGCTCCTGGGACGCGGTATGGAAGGCCGCCGAGAAGACGGCCGATGGCAACGTGGCGATCGGCGACGTGGTCACCCACCACGCGCGGGGCTGCCTGGTACACGCCTCGCACCGCCTGGTGACGGTGGCCGGGCTGGACGACGTGATGGTGGTGGAGACGCCGGACGTAGTGCTGGTGGTGCACAAGGACCATTGCCAGGACGTCAGGCAACTGGTGGAAATGGTGCGCAAGCAGGGCCGCCCCGAAGCGACCCAGCACCGCCAGGTGTACCGGCCATGGGGATCGTATGACGCGGTGGACCACGGCGCGCGCTACCAGGTCAAGCGCATCTCGGTCAAACCGGGTGCCAAGCTGTCGCTGCAGATGCACCACCACCGCGCCGAACACTGGGTGGTGGTATCGGGCACGGCGCGGGTGCGGCGCGGCGACGTGGAGTACCTGCTGACCGAAGACCAGTCCACCTACATCCCGATCGGCGAGACGCACAGCCTCGAAAACCCCGGCAGGATCCCGCTCGAGCTGATCGAGATCCAGTCCGGTTCCTACCTCGGCGAAGACGACATCATCCGGATGGCAGACATCTATGGGCGTACATGAACTCGAACCCCTCGGCCGGCTCACCGCGGGCGAGTTGCGGCCCGATGCCGGCAGCGTAGCGCCGCAGCGCACGCGGCGCGCGCTGATCACCGGCATCACCGGCCAGGACGGCGCCTACCTGTGCGAGCTGCTGCTGGCCAAGGGCTACGAAGTGCACGGCATCAAGCGCCGCAGCTCGCTGTTCAACACCGAGCGCATCGACCATCTCTACCAGGATCCGCAGGCGCCCAGGCGCAGCCTGATCCTGCACCACGGCGACATGACCGACACCGCCAGCCTGGTGCGCGTGGTGCAGCAGTCGCAGCCCGACGAGATCTACAACCTCGCCGCGCAGAGCCACGTGCAGGTGTCGTTCGAAGAGCCCGAATACACGGCGAACACCGATGCGCTGGGTACGCTGCGCCTGCTCGAGGCGGTGCGCATCCTCGGGCTGGAAAAGCAGGCGCGCTTCTACCAGGCTTCGACCTCCGAGCTGTACGGCCTGGTGCGGGCGATCCCGCAGAATGAAGCCACGCCGTTCTATCCGCGCAGCCCCTACGCAGCCGCCAAGCTTTACGCCTACTGGATCACGGTGAACTACCGCGAGGCCTACGGCATGTATGCCTGCAACGGCATCCTGTTCAACCATGAAAGCCCGGTGCGCGGCGAGACCTTCGTCACGCGCAAGATCACGCGCGCCATCGCGCGCATCGCGCTGGGCCTGCAGGACACGCTCTATCTCGGCAACCTGTCCGCGCTGCGCGACTGGGGCCATGCGCGCGACTATGTGGAAATGCAGTGGCTGATGCTGCAGCAGGCCAGGCCCGAGGACTATGTGATCGCCAGCGGCGAGCAGCACAGCGTGCGCGAGTTCGTGCAGCGCGCGGCGGCCGAGCTTGGCATCGCGGTGCGCTTCGAGGGCGAAGGCACCGGCGAGACCGGCGTGGTCGCGGGCATCGACAGCAGCGCGGGCCCGGTGGCGGCGCGCTGCAAGGTGGGCGACGTGATCGTGCGCGTGGATCCGCGCTACTTCCGCCCGACCGAAGTCGAGACATTGCTCGGCGACGCCAGCAAGGCGCGCGAGCAGCTCGGCTGGGCGCCGAGCACCAGCTTTTCCGCGCTGGTGCGCGAGATGGTGGAGGCCGACTTCGCCGCCGCGCGCCGCGATGCCTTCGTCAAGCTGGCGGGCTTCCGGGCCTACGACCATCATGAATGACCTCGACGGCGCTCAGCGCAGCCCCGCGTCGCCGCGCCGCGTCTTCGTGGCGGGACACCGCGGCATGGTCGGCTCGGCCATCGTGCGCGCATTGCAGGCGCGCGGACAAGCCGAGATCATCACGCGCGCGCATGCCGGGCTCGACCTGGCCGATCAGCAGCAGGTACGCCACTTCTTCGCCACCGAGGCGATCGACGAAATCTACCTGGCAGCCGCCCGGGTCGGCGGCATTCATGCCAACCACACCTATCCAGCCGAGTTCATCCGGCAGAACCTGATGATCGCGACCAACGTCATCCACGAAGCCTGGCGCGCGGGCGTGACACGGCTGCTGTTCCTCGGCTCGAGCTGCATCTACCCGAAATTCGCACCGCAGCCCATCGGCGAAGCCGCGCTGCTGACCGGTCCCCTCGAGCCCACCAACGCGCCCTACGCGCTGGCCAAGATCGCCGGCATCGCGCTGTGCGAGAGCTACAACCGCCAGTACGGCACCGACTACCGCTGCGTGATGCCGACCAACCTGTACGGTCCCGGCGACAACTACCACCCTGACAACAGCCACGTGATACCGGGCCTGCTGCGGCGCTTCCACGAGGCCGGCATGGCGCACGCGCAGTGCGTGCCGGTGTGGGGCAGCGGCGCGCCGTTGCGCGAGTTCCTCTACGCCGACGACCTCGCCGCGGCCTGCCTGCACGTGATGGCCCTGCCGCCGCACGCATACCGCCAGACGGCGCCGGCCGGCTTCCTCAACGTGGGCAGCAGCGAGGAAGTGAGCATCCGCGAGCTGGCGGGACTGGTGGCGCAGACCGTGGGCTTTCGCGGCGACATCGTCTTCGACAGCCGCAAGCCCGACGGCACGCCGCGCAAGCGGCTCGACTGCACGGCGCTCGGCGCCACCGGCTGGCAGCCGGCCGTGGCACTGCGCGACGGCCTGCGGCTGGCTTACCTGGATGCACTGAAAAGCGGATGCCTGGCGCATGGCAGCGCCCCGGCACAACGCATGGAGGCCTGACATGAAGCCGTTGTTTCGCAATCTCGGCAAGCCGGCCCGCCCGCACACCGGCGCGGTGGCCACGCCTGCGGCCGCACCCGCCGGCAGCCTGTGGCCGGGGCAGATCGTCTTCCCCGCCGGGGCCGCGGGCGCCGGCCTGTGGCGGCGCTGCGTGCAGCAGGTACGCGCCATCGCGCTCAGTCCCGGCGCGCTGGTGATCCTGGCCGGCCAGACCCGGCTGGAAAACTGGACCATGCTGCTGGCCAGCATGGCGATGCAGCGGCGCCGCGCCGCCTTCTTCCACGGCGCGGCCTTCGCCGCCATGCCAGGGCCCCTGGGCGCGTTTGCCGATGCGATACTGCTGCGCCATTGCCACGGCGTGTTCGTCGGTACCGACCGCGGCTGCGCGCGCGCCATCGCCGCCGACGTGCCGCCGCGCAATATCTTTGCGTGTCGCCCGCCGGCGGTGCTGCCGGAGGACTTCGATGCCGCCGCCGAACTGCGCGCGCGCGCCGAGCAGGCGCCATCGCAGCACGCGCCGCACTATCTCCATGTGGGCACCCTCGACGATGACGCCGGCCTGGGGCTGCTGCTGCGCGCCTTCGCGGCGACACGCCGGCAATGGCCAGCCGCCACGCTGTCGCTGGTCGGCACGGGACACGGCTATGGCCGCTTGCGGGCCGCGGCAGACACGCTGCGGCTAGGCACTTCCGTGCGCTTCCTGGGCACCATGGCGCCGCCCGATATTGCCGTCGAATACCGCAAGGCGAGCTGCCTGGTGCTGCCCCACGCATGCCAGCGCTGGCACCCGCTGGTCCGCGAGGCATTGAGCTACGGCTGCCCGGTGGTGGTGAGCGTAAACAATGACGACGCCGGCGAGCTGCTGCGCGACGGCGTCACCGGCCTCTACTTCAAGCCCGGCGATGCGGGCTCGCTGGCCAGCCGCCTGGCGCAGGTGCCGGTGCACTTCGGCGATGCCGCGGCCACCGGCGCGCGCTGCCAGGCGGCCGCGCTGGCGCACTCGGCCGGCGACGCGGGCCGCGCCATCGCCGCCGGCTGCGTGCGGATCATGGCCGCGACGGGCTGAGCGCCCGCCGCCATCGCCTCGGCGCCACCGGAGCTGTGCGCTCATGAAGATACTGATGTACTGCCTCAACTACGCGCCCGAGCTGACCGGCATCGGCAAGTACACCTGCGAGCAGGCGGAGTGGCTGGCCGCGCGCGGCCACGAGGTGCGCGTCATCACCGCGCCGCCGTACTACCCCGCCTGGCGCGTGGGGGATGGCTACCGCGCGTGGCAGTACCGCCGCGAGCGCCGCCACTGGGTAGAGCTCTGGCGTGCCCCGCTGTGGGTGCCGTGCCGCCCCGGCGGCATCACGCGGCTGCTGCACCTGGCCAGCTTCGCCGTGTCGAGCCTGCCCGCCCTGATGCTGCAATTGCGCTGGCGCCCGGACGTGCTGTTCGTGGTGGAGCCGCCGCTGATGTGCGCGCCGGCCGCGCTGCTGTTCGCGCGCTGGAGCGGCTGCCGCAGCTGGCTCCATGTGCAGGACTACGAGGTCGATGCCGCCTTCGCGCTGGGGCTGCTGCGCCAGCCATGGCTACGCCGCCTGGCGCAGCGCGTGGAGCAGCGGCTGATGGCGCGCTTCGACCGGGTCTCGTCGATCTCCCAGGCCATGGTCTCGCTCGCGCGCGACAAGGGCGCCGGGGCCCGCCGCGCGGCGTTGCTGCCCAACTGGGTCAACCTGCGCGAGATCGGGGCCGGCAGCATCGCCAGCGCCACGCTGGCGCGCCGCGCGCTCGATGTGCCCGCCGATGCCGTGCTGGCCCTCTACTCCGGCAATATGGGCGCCAAGCAGGGACTCGAGATCATGGCCGAAGCGGCGCGCCTGCTGAAGGACCACGACAGGCTGCATTTCATCTTCTGCGGCGACGGCGCCGGACGCGCCGCGCTGCAAGACGCATGCGCCGGGCTGCCGCGCGTGCGCTTCCTGCCCTTGCAGCCCGCCGAGATGTTTGCCTCGCTGCTGGCGGCCGCCGACATCCACCTGCTGCCGCAGCGCGCCGGTGCCGCCGACCTGGTGATGCCGTCTAAGCTGACTGGCATGCTGGCCAGCGCGCGGCCCGTGGTCGCTACCGCGGCGCCCGGCACAGAGCTTGGCCGCGTGGTCGCGCAGTGTGGCGTGCTGGTGCCTCCCGGCGATGCAGCGGCCCTGGCCGGCGCCATCGATTCACTGGCGGCCCAGCCTGCCTTGCGCGCGCATCTGGGCGCCGCCGGCCGCCGCTGGGCGGAGCGGCACCTGGATCGCGAGATGGTGCTGGGCGCGCTGGAAAACGCGCTGTTCGCCCTGGCCAGGCCGCAGCCCGAGGGGACTGCCGCAACCGCCGGCCTGGGCGGGGAATAGCACGGAACGCGCGCGGCCCGCGGCGGGCGCGCATGGGGGGCGCGTTCAGGCATCGACCGATTCGCGCCCTTCCACCGACACCGCGGCCAGCACGCCCTGGTAAATGCTCTCGTACTGATCGAGCGCCTTGTCCGCCGAGAAGAGCTTCGCCCAGGCAATGGAGCGCGCGGCAATCTCGGCACGCCGCTGGGCGGGCCAGGCGAGCATGCCGGCCAGTACGTGCGCCGCGCGCTGCGCCCAGCCTTCCATGTCGCCCTCCGCCAGCGGCTCCACCAGCTGCACCAGGCCGCCGCCGATCTCCGTCATGGGTGCGCGGTTGGTGGTCAGCACCGGCGCACCGCAGGCCATGGCTTCGATGATGGGCCAGCCAAAGCCCTCCTCGAGGCTGGGGAACAGCATCACCGCGGCCAGCGAGTAAGCCGCCTGCACGGCTTCCGTCGGCAAGCCGGTGAGGAAGCGCACGCTGCCACCAAGCCCTGCGGCGCGCGCGGCTTCGGCGCGCATCTCCGCGGTAGGATCGCCGCCGATCATCCACAAGGCGAGCGGAGATGTCCGGCATTTCCGGCAATAGGCAAGGTAGAGCGCGAGCACGCCCTCGCGGTTCTTGTACCACTGGTTGCCGCCGATATGCACCAGCATGCCTTGCGCGTCGGCCGCCACGCCCGCGCGTTGCAGGCACGCCAGGGCCTGCGTGGTGCCGACCCGCCGGAACGGATAGTTCATGCCGTTGTACACCACCCAGGCCGCTTCGGGCGGACAGGGATGCAGCCGCCGCAGGTCGCGCATGGTCTTGTTGGAGACCGTGACGAAGGCCTTGGCCTGGGTCAGGCCCCAGCGGATCAATTGCTGGTAGGTGCGCCCGCTGCGCGACAGGCCATGCTCGGGAAACTCTCCCGCAAGCGTGCGCAGGGCAATGAAATCGTGGCAATGCACCACGTGCGGGCGGTTGCGCAGCAACGGCATCCAGATCCCGAGCGCATGGTCGGCCAGCACCAGGAGCACATCCTTGTCCACCCGGCGCAGGCGCCACAGCGCCACCATCGGGAACAGGATGTACTGGTCGATATAGCCCAGCCACTTGGACAGGCCTTCGCGCGCGGGCAGGCGGCACATCACGGCCGCCGGCCTCCACAGTTCGGCCTGGTGGCCGCGCGCGCGCATGCCTTCCACGATCATCGCGGCGAAGCGGTCCATGCTGTGACTGCCGAAGAAGGAAGGGTGACCCAACAGGATGATTTTCATGGAGGTGCGATGGTGTGCGACGTGGCCGCCGCTGATTGATCTTGATTTGCCTGCGCTGCTTTCGGCCTCATCCGGTGCGCGAGAGGTGGTCGGTCGCCTGCCGCGTGACGGCCAGCGTGATGCCGGCGAATACGAAGCCGAGCGCGTTGGCCGTCATCTGGCCGACCAGCGGCCATGCGGTCAGCCCGAAGATGGCGATGGTCCACATCAGGATGAGAAAGGTGTCGCCGGTGCGCCTGGCCACGCGGATGGCGCAGCGCATGCCGTTGAACAGGATGAGCACCTTCAGTGCGAGGCTGAGATAGCCGACCAGCCCCATCTCGCCGATGACGCGTCCGGTCTCGGTCTCGCTGATGATGAACAGCAGGCCAGTCTGCAGGAAATAGTTGGCGAGATTGCTGCCCAGCCCCAGCCCGCTGCCCAGCAGGCTCTGCTCGAGGGACACATCGTTGACGCCGAAGAACATCGATTCCAGGCGCGAGCCCAGGTCCTCCTGCTCGGCGGCAGAGCTGAAGCGCTCGAGGGTCGCATCCACGGCCGAACTGACGAATACCAGGATCACCATGCTCATGAGAATGGAGACCACGCCCCACGCCATGGCCGCGCCGCGGCGCTTGCCCTTGCCGAAGACCAGGTTTGACAGCAACGCCACCCCGAAGATGATCGGGAGCAGCAGCACGGCCGCGCGCGACCCACTGACCAGCGAGGCAAGGAAGAGGCAACCCACGATCACCAGCCCGCGCAGCTTGCCCCACACGCCGGGCTTGGGCGCGCCGAACACCGCGCCCAGCGCGATGGGACTGATGATCGCCAGGAACACGGTATAGCCCATGGTGAAGGAGAAGGTGCCCGTGGTCCGCACCACGTCGCCGGTGACGCGGAAGACCAGGTCGGGATCCCCTTCGATCTGCCGGTTCAGGAAGTGGTCGGGCGGCAGGAAATGCTGCACCAGGGCCAGCGGCGTCATGATGAGCAGCATGCCGATCGACACCTTGTAGATCGCGACGAGATCCTGGTCCTCCAGCAGTTCGGCGGCGGCGTAGGCGAACCACAGATAGAGCAGCCAGAAGCGCAGCCCGACCAGGAAGATGGGCCATGAGTTGAGGCCGGCGACAAGCTGAAGCATTCCCCAGAAGCACACCAGGGCCGACCACCACAGCAGCAACCGCACGGTGCGGCGTGCCGGCGTGAATCCCGCATGGCGCATGGCGTGATAGAGGCCGTAGATCACCAGCAGGTCGCGCAACAGGATCAGCGGCGTGGTCAGGGAGTCCGACACCCACTTGCGCGCCGCGCCTTCGAGCACGGCGGTCACGAACACCAGGATGAAGACACGGCCGAATACCGAGACATGCTTGCGCGCGGCTGCCGGCCTCGGAACGCGGAGGGCGATGCGTTGTGTCAGCATAGCGCGGCCACCGTTTCCGCCGCGGTGTGGCGGTACCTCTTCCAGGTGAACGTGCTGCCCGCCGCGGCGGCATGCACCCTGGCTTGCGCCAGCAGATCCCGGTGGTTCGCCAGTTCCAGCATGCGCTCGTACAGGGGCTCCTGGCCGACCGGAACGACCCAGCCGGAACCCGGGAACTGCTCGATGATCTCCTTGGCCCCGACCCGATCGGTCACCAGCGCGGGCGTGCCGCACGCCAGCGCCTCCGCGACCACCATGCCGAAGGAGTCGAAGCGCGACGGCAGCACGAAGCAATCCGCGTCGGCGAACACCTGGAACAGCGCGCCCTGCGGCAGCGAGCCCAGGCAGGTCACGCCCGGTGTCTGCGCGATGGCCGCGCCGAGTTCCGCATCATCGATGCCGCCGACCATCACCAGCTCCGCGTCCGCATGGATGCGGCGCAGCCTGGCGAAAGCCTGCAGCAGCAGATCGACAGCCTTGCGCCTGGTCACGCCGCCGGCAAACACGAAGCGCAAGGCGCCATCCGCACGGCGGCGCACGACGTCGCCCGGCAGGCTGGCACCCAGCAGGATCGGGCGCAGCTTGCCCGCCGGCACGCCCGCATCGACATAGGACTGCGCGGCAAAGGCCGAACAGGTGATGATCACATCGGCCAGTTCGATCTCGCGGTCCTTGTTCGCATTGATCTGCTGCAGATAGGCCGTATCCAGGGTTGGCAGCATCTGCTCGGCCGCGCGATGGTGCACGGAAGGCGCCTCCAGCACGCAGCGCGCGCCGATGCGCCTGGCCGCCGCGAAGGTCTTGCCGGCGGAGTTTTCGTAGGCCACCACCACATCGGGCCTGATCGCCCGGACGTGCGACGCCACCCACTGGTCGAACAGGTGGAATATCCGGTGGGCATAGGCTGACGAAGAGCGGCCTGTGTAGAGCTTGAGCCCGACCTTCAGCACGCCGGCAAAGAGGACCGGGTGGCGACGCAATGCGCGCGGTATGTCCACCTCCCGCATCTTGGCGCCGTACCTGGCAGGCAGCCACCAGGGCGCCGCCTCGCCCGGCGCGCGCACCGGCACGCCGGACCAGTATTGCTTGAGCATGTCGCGCTCGTACAGGGCCTGCGCCATCTGGTGCGAGTGCTGCAGGCCGGGATGGGTGACCAGGGCCTTCATGCTTCGCTCCCGCGCGGCGCGGCGGCGAGCCGCGCGTTGCCGTGCGCCGGCGCGGGGCCGGCGC
>NZ_JBFRFX010000015.1:0-162111 GCF_052115045.1 Cupriavidus sp. 2TAF22 | reverse complement strand
GCGCTGGTGCTGGCGCGGCGCTACCGTGCGCCGCAGGCGCCGGGCCTGCCCGCGCCGGCGGCGGTGCCGCCCGTGCCCGGGCGGCGCCTGGCGCTGGGCCTCTACGCCATTGCCGGCGGCATCGCGCTGGGCTACGAGGTGGTGTGGTCGCAGGCCATCGTGCAATTCATCAGCACCCGCAGTTTTGCCTTCAGCGTGGTGCTGGCCACCTACCTGTGCGGCCTGGTCGCCGGCAGCGCGCTGATGGCGCGCCGCGCCGACCGCGTGCGCGATCCATGGGGCCTGTTCGCCTTGCTGATCGCCGGTGCCGGTCTGGCGGCGCTGCTGGAGATCGTGTGGCTGGGCGACTGGCTGCTGCGCTGGCAGGCGCTGGCGTCGGCATGGATGGTGGCGGCGGGCGGCAGCCAGCTTGTCGCCATGTGCGCGCGCTTCGCGGTGGCGGCGCTAAGCGTGGTGTTCGTGCCGACGCTGCTGCTCGGCGCGGCCTTTCCGCTGATGCTGCGCATCGCCGTGGACAGCAGCCGGATGGGGCGGGATGTGGGCGCGGTGGTCGCCCTCAACACCGTGGGCGGCATCGCCGGCAGTGCCATCGCGGGTTTCGTGCTGGTACCGGCGCTGGGGCTGGTGCACGCGCTGGCGGCGCTGGCCGTGTCGGCGTGCGCGGTGGCGCTGGCGGCCGTGCTGATGGGGCAGGGCGTGGGCAGGCCGGCGCGCTGGGGCGGCGCGCTGCTGGCCGTGCTGGCGTTGGGCGTCGCGCTGCTGGCGCCGCCCGACCGGCTGGCCGTGCTGCTGACCCGCGCGCGCGGCGGCGAGCTGGTGTTCTACGAGGAAAGCCGCGGCGCCACCGTGGCCGTGGTGGAACAAGCCTTCGGGCAGAAGCGCTTCAAGCGGCTGTATATCCAGGGCGTGTCCAATTCCGGCGACACCATGACCTCGCTGCGCTATATGCGGCTGCAGACGCTGCTGCCGCTGCTTATCCACCGCGAGACGCCACGCTCGGCGCTGGTGATCGGCCTGGGCACCGGCATCACGGCCGGTGCCATGCTGGCCTATCCCGGCCTGGAGCAGCGCGTGGTGGCCGAACTGCTGCCGGCGGTGGCGCGCGCGGTGCCGCAGTTCGCCGGCAACTACGGCGTCAGCGCCGATGCGCGCGTGCAGATCCGCTTGCGCGACGGCCGGCGCGAACTGCTGCAAAGCCAGCAACGCTACGACCTCATCACGCTGGAGCCGCCGCCGCCGTCGGCCGCCGGCGTGGTCAACCTCTATTCGACGGATTTCTACCGGCTTGCCGCCGCGCGGCTGCAGCCCGCCGGCCTGGTCGCCCAGTGGCTGCCGTTGCCCACGCAGAACGACGAAGACACCCGGGCCCTGGTGCGCAGCTTCCTCGATGCCTTTCCCTACGCCACGCTGTGGACCACCGAGTTGCACGAGATGATGCTGGTGGGATCGCCCGCGCCCATCGAGCTGGATGCCGCGCGCATCGCCGCGCGCTTCGCGCAGCCCGACGTGGGCGCCGCGCTGCGCGCGGTGGGCATCGCCTCGCCAGCGGCGCTGCTGGCCACCTGGGTGACCGGCCGCGAGGGGCTGGAGCAATACGCGGGCGACGCCCGCCCGGTGACCGACGACCGCCCGCGTATCGAATACGCGCCGTGGGTGCGGCGCACGGACTTCCCGCTGGTGCTGGAGCATCTGCTGGCGCTGCGTACGGAGCCGCCGCTGCGCGGCGCGGACGACGGCCTGCGCCGCGCCATCGCGACCGAGCGGCAGAATCTCATGACCTTCTATGGCGCGGGCCTCAATGCCTACCGGGGCGACCGCGAGCAGTGGCTGCAGGATATCCGCGAAGTCATGCGCGCGGACCCGGGCAACCCTTACTACAACTGGTTCGTGGGCGGGCGGCGGAGCATGGCCGACTAGCGCGGCGATACCGTTTCCCCGTCACTTTATTTTCTCGGTGCCCGATATGAAATCTTTCAAGCGGCATGCCGTGGGCCCGCATTGCGCGCTATGTTGAAGCTGATGCGCCGCCAAAGCCCCAGCCAAGTCTTGCGTGCCGCCGGCGTTGCATATCCTCCTTTCGCAGACCTTCAGAAACAAGACCAGGAAAACCCATGCCAACACGCCGCCTGTTCTCCCATTCCCTCTCCGCGCTCGGCTTCGGCGCCGCCATGGCGTTCGCATCCGCGGTTCACGCTGCGCCGCCGAAGGCCGTGGGCATTGCCGAGGAGGCCGTGATATCGGGGCGCATCGTCGCCATCGATCCGGATACCAAGGCGGTGCTGGTGCAGGGTCCGCGCGGCAACGTGGTCGAACTGATCGGCGGGGACGAAGTCAAGAACTTCAAGCAGGTCCGCAAGGGCGATATCGTCACGCTGGCGCGGCAGGCCGTGTTGGTGACGGGGCTTGAGCCGATCGACAGCAAGGACACCCCGATGACGGAAACGGTGGAGCGTACCGCGCGCGCCGGCGAAGGCGACAAGCCCGGCTTCGCGCGCGAGATCACCACCACGGTCACTGCGCAGGTCACCAAGGTCGATGCCAAGAACCGCACCATCACGTTCCGCGGTCCGCAAGAGACACTGCGTACCGTGGCCGTGCGCGATCCCAACATCGACCTTAGCAAGATCCAGGCGGGCCGGCTCGCCAAGATCGTCTATCGCCAGATCGTCTCGATCACCGTCAGTTCGCCCAAGTCCTGAGGCGTGGGCGCCCGCCGCAGGGCGCAGCGGAGCCGAACGTGGAAACACCTGCCGAGTCCGATGGCCGCCGCGAAAGCGGCAGGATTACCCGCAAGCACGTGCCGCGGCGCTCCCACGCCGCGATCGGCAACGTGGACCGGGATCCCGTGGAACTGCTGGAGATCAACAGCGCAGGCCGCGTCGAGCGGCTGGTGCCGCTGCGCTACGGGCGCATGATCGAATCGCCGTTCGCGTTCTACCGCGGCAGCGCCATCCTGCAGGCGCACGACCTGGCGGGCACGCCCAATTCGGGCCTGACGATCCAGATCTGCGGCGACTGCCACCTGGCCAACTTCGGCGGTTTCGCCAGCCCGGAGCGGTCGCTGATGTTCGACCTCAACGATTTCGACGAGACCAGTCCCGGCCCGTGGGAATGGGACCTGAAGCGGCTCGCCGGCAGTTTCGTGGTGGCGGCCAGGCATCTGCGCCACAAGCGGGGCGTGGCCGAAGAGCTGGTCTACCGCGCGGTCCGCAGCTACCAGGAGCACATGGCCGAGTATGCCGGCATGGGCATCCTGGACACCTGGTATGAGTGCATCACCTTCGAGCGGCTGATGGCGCAGACGCAGGCGCCGCAGGTACGCAAGCGCCTGGAGCGCGGCATGGAACGCGCCGCCGAGCGCACCAGCGAAGCGCTGCTGTCCAAGCTGGCCGAGCGCGTGGGGGAGCGCTGGATCATTCGCGACGCGCCGCCCGCGGTATTCCATGTCCAGGGCAAGAACACGCTGTTCTCGCCCGAGGACAACTGGATGAAGGTCACCGATGTCAACAAGGCCATGGACAAAGCCTTCGATGCGTACATGTCCACGCTGTCGCCGGACCGGCGCCAGCTGCTTAGCCATTTCACCCGGCACGACGTGGCTTTCAAGGTGGTCGGGGTGGGCAGCGTCGGCACGCGCTGCCTGGTCGTGCTGATGATCGACAACCACGGCAAGCCGCTGTTCCTGCAGAGCAAGCAGGCCACGCAGTCGGTGGTGGCGCGCTTCTTCAAGTCGGCGCCGGTCGCGCACGAGGGCCGGCGCGTGGTGGAGGGACAAAGGCTGATGCAGGCCGCCAGCGATGTCTTCCTGGGCTGGAACGACGGTCCGTTCGGCCGCCATTTCTACCTGCGCCAGCTGCGCGACATGAAGCTGTCGCCGGAGATAGAGCTGATGGATGTCGACACGCTGGGAGGTTATGCGGCGCTGTGCGGGTGGGTGCTGGCGCGCGCCCACGCCAAGGCCAGCGGCAGTGCGATCGAGATCAGCGGCTACCTCGGCAGCAGCGACGCCATGGCCGATGCCCTGGTGGCCTATTCCAACGCCTACGCCGACCAGGTCGAGCGCGACTTCGAGATCTTCGTCAACGCATGCCGCTCCGGCCGGCTGGAGGCGCGCACCGACGCCGACATGGCGGCGGACTTCCGCGTCTAGCGCGGCAGCCGGTGCGGCGGCCTCAGTCCGCCAGCGCCTACTCGGCGCTGATCCGGTTGACGCGGATCACTTCGCCCCAGGCCTGGATGTCGCTGCGCACGGTCTGCGCGAACTGCTCGCTGCTCTTGGCCGGCATCTGCGCCAGGTTCAGCTGGCGGAAGCGCTCGCGCATGGCCGGGTCGCCGAGCATGCGGTTCACTTCCGCATTGAGCCGCTGCACGATCGGCGCCGGGGTGCCGGCCGGCGCGAACATGCCGTACCAGCTATCCGTATCGAACGGCACGCCCTGCTCGGTCATGGTGGCCAGCCCGGGCAGCGCGGGCCCGCGGTGGGTGCCGCTGAGGGCCAGCGGCCGGATCTTGCCGGCGCGGATCAGTTGCAGCGGCGAGGACGAGTCGACGAAGGCCACCTTGATGATGCCGCCCTGCAGGTCGTTCAGGATCTGCGGCACGGTCTTGTAGGGCACGTGGCGCAGCTTGATGCCGGTCTGCATCTTGAGCGATTCCATGGTCAGGTGGCCGCCCGATCCCACGCCCCAGGACGCGTAGTCATAGGCGTCCGGGTGGGCTTTCATATAGGTGACGAACTCTTTCAGGTCGCGCGCGGGGAAGTCCGGCGACACCACCAGGAAATTGCCGCCGGCGCCGACCTGGGCCACCGGCACGAGATCGCGCAGCGCGTCGTAGGGCAACTTCGGCTGCAAGGTCTGGTTGATGACCACGGAGGCCGCAAAGGTAAACAGCAGCGTGTAGCCATCCGGCCTGGCCTTGGCCACCGTGTCGTTGCCGATCATGCCGGTGGCGCCGGCCTTGTTGTCCACCACGACGGTCTGGCCGAGCGCCTTGCCCAGGCGCTCGGCCAGCAGGCGGGCGAACAGGTCGGTGCCGCTGCCGGCGGAGGAGGGCACCACCAGGCGGATCGGGTGCGCGGGCCAGGGGGCTTGCGCACGGGCCGCCTGGAGCGGGGCCAGGCTACCGGCGGCGGCCAGGATCGCCACGGCAAGGCAGCCGGCGTGGCGTAGTGTCCGGCGTCGGTCGGGGTTTCGCATGTCTGTCTCCATTGCGGTGGTGTCCGAGGCGGCGGCGGGCATCAGCGGATGCCCAGGGCGTTGCGGCCACCTTGTTCGATCGCGCCGGCAGCGGCCGTATAGAGGCTGCGCGACACGTAGCTGCGCACCTGCGAGGCGCGCTGGCGCAGCAGGGCAGCCTTGCATGCGCGGGCACGCGCCAGCGTGGGCGAGTCGCCGTCGGCGGTGGCCAGCACGTCGATCACGTGCAGCGCCAGCTGGGTCTCGCCGCGCGCGGCCAGCGACTCGGCATGTCGGATCAGCGCATCATGATCCGTCACGGCGGCGGCGATCTCCGCGGCGGCGCGGTCGGGCGCGCACGGGTGCAGCGAGGTCGGATTGCGGTCCCACCAGCCGTTCTCGGAGCGATAGATGTCGCGCGCGATATAGCTCGGGTCGCCGTAGGCGGGGCGCATCCACGGCTGCTCGAACAGTTCGGGCGGCAGCTCGAGCCTGGCGAGGACTTCGCGCTCCCCGCAGCCCTCATTCATCAACCTGACCACCTCGGCACGCAGCCAGCGTAGCGCGCGCGCCGTCTGTGTCAGCACCTGCCGGCACTGTGCCTCGCCTTCGAGCGCGGCGCCGAACTCGCGGATCACCGTGCGCGGCGCCAGCGCGGCCAGCCGCTCCAGCGTGTCGGCCCAGCGCACGGTATCGCGCAGGGTGCGCAATGGCGTGCCGATATTCGGGATGGAGTCGATCACGGCGGGGCCACCGTACAGCAGCCGCTGCTCCGGCAGCCAGACAGCAACCGCGTCGTCGGTTTCCGACGGCGCCCACAGGATCTCCACGCGCCGCGGGCCGCTGCCGAGCACGAGAGAATCGGTAAAGGTCTCGCCTGGCGCGGGGCTGACCAGGCGCCCGGCCAGCGCGCCCGCCGGGTGGCGAAACTGGATCTCCGCCATGCGTTCCTGCAAGCCCATGGTCTCCAGGTAGCGCGCGCGGCGCGCCGGCACATTGGCATGCGCGATCACGCGCGGCGGCGGGTCCGCGCGCTGCGCCGCGTGAGCCAGCCATTCGGACAGGCCGGCGTTGTAGCCGAGGTGCCCATGGCTGAAGCAGATGGCGGCCAGGGGCAGGGCGGTGTGCTCGCGCAGCGCCGAGATCATGCCGCGCGTGACCTTGCCGCCGGGCCCCGCGTCCACCAGCAGCAGCGCGCCCCCGATATCGGCAACAAAAGACTGGCCCTGCCCGTGCAGCAGCCATACGCCGTCGGCGATGGCCTCGCAGCCCGTGCCGGTGATCAGGGCGTCTGCCCGGTTCTTGATGTCCTGCATGTCTCCTGCCTCCTGTTCTCTGTGTGTCGTTGCCGATGAGCATAGCAATAATCTCAGAGATTAATCTCGGGAATTATCCCTAGTGGAAGCCGGCGTGCGCCGGTTGGGCCCTGTCCTCGGCAGGCGGCGCCGGGTACCGGCCCTGCTCAGGGACGAGGCTGGGGTAATCCCCAGATGTCCGAACCCGTTCTGCCGAGTTTAATCTCGGGTATTACAACTAATGCGAGAGATTAATCGCAACCTGCCTGGCAGGAACAGCCCGCGGGCCGGCCAGGATTTCATTCACGAAGCAGAACGGGGTAGCAATGATGAAGAAGAAGATATTGTCCGGTGCGGCCTGCGCCGGCCTGCTGGCGCAGGGAGCTTATGCGCAGTCGTCGGTGACGCTGTATGGCGTGGTGACCGCGGGCCTGCAATACGTGAATCATGCGCAGAATGTGAGCGGCGGCGTGCTGGCACCCGGCAGCGGCTCGCAGGTGTTGATGAGTTCGGCCGGCATCGCGCAATCGCGTTTCGGCCTGCGCGGCGTGGAAGACCTGGGTGGCGGCCTGCAGAGCCTGTTTGTGCTGGAGAACCAGTTCAATACCGACAACGGGCAGCTCGGCGGCGGGCTGATGTTCGGTCGCCAGGCCTATGTCGGACTCAAGAACGCCTATGGCCGCGTCAGCTTCGGGCGCCAGTACACTTCGTCCTTCCTGACGATGGCCAACTTCATGCCCGCCGCGTACGCGCCGGAGTTCGAGCCGGTGGTTGGCTTCGCGGGGCCGAATTTCCGCGAGAGCAATATGGTGCAGTACCAAGGCCAGTTCGGCCCGGTGGCGCTCAATACGCACTGGTCCTTCGGCGAGCGCGCGGGCTCGGCCACGGCGGGCTCGGCATATGGCATCGGGCTGTCCTATTCGGCCGAAGCCTTCGCGCTGGGCGTGGCCTACGATGAAGTCAAGACGCTCAACCAGGCGCAAGCCAGCGGCGCCTCCGGGGCCAGCGAGTACGGCCGCGACATGCGCGCCGCCGTCGGCGCCAGCTACCAGATCGGCAAGGTCAAGCTGACGGGCGGCTATCGCTGGGGCAACTCGGTGGCGCCAGGCACGGGCGGCTTCACGCTGCTGCCGCACCGCGACGACATGTACTGGCTGGGCCTGAACTGGGAGGCCACCGCCGCGCTGCGGCTGACACTGGCCTACTACTACGACGACATCAAGCACGCTACCATCGGCGGCGTGAAGGTCAATCCGGCCAATCCGCAGCAGTATCTCGCCATGGCCGACTACAACCTCTCGAAGCGCACTGATTTCTACGCCGCCGTCATCTATGCGCGCAATGCCTCGCTGAACTGGGACAACATCGCCTACCTGCCGAACGGCCAGTCGGTGGGCTACCTGCCGGCCACCTCGCAGACCTATTACAAGACGCCGGGCGCGAGCGGCCAGATGGGGATTTCGCTGGGTATCCGCACGATCTTCTGAGTGCCGCAACGCAGGTACGCCCGGGATCGAACGGATAGCGCTGGCTTGCCGTTCGTCCGGGCGCATCGCCGCGGAGGCAATACGGCGTGGCCGGTGCCGGGCGCAGGGAAACAGCATGTCGCCATCGCCGCGTTGCGGCGTATTCCATGCTGTACGATAGCCATTATTTGGCATCCGCTATAGTGCCTGCACCGCTGTTGCATGAGGCGCGCTTCAGCGGCGACCAGGGCATCTCGTCCCCTGTCCGCCGTGACGGCAGCCCAGCGCTGAACGCGACACAGGACTTTGCTTACCGACCCCCAATATGGACATCTCCACGCGCGACCTGCGCGCCTTCCTGGCCTTGATGGAAGCGCGCAACTTCACGCGCGCCGCCAGTGTGCTGGCGCTCTCGCAGCCGGCCTTCAGCGCCCTGATCGCGGCCCTGGAAAACCACGTCGGTGCGAAGCTGTTCGACCGCTCCACGCGTACCATCGCGCTGACACCGGAAGGCAAGCTCTTTGCCGAACACGCGGCCCGGCTGCTGGCGGAGATCAACGATGCGGTCGGCAGCGTGCGCGACCATGCTTCGCTCAAGCGCGGACGGACCACGGTTGCCGTGATACCGAGCCTTGCCGGCGGCTGGTTTCCGGACATCCTGCAGTCATTCGCGCGCCTGCACCCGAACATCAGCGTGGTGCTGCGGGACGAGTTCTCGCGCGAAGCGATCGCCGCCGCGCGCGACGGCGACGCGGACTTCGCCATCGCGACACCGGCGGAGTCCATGTTGCCCGGCATGCGGCTCGCGCATTTCCACGCGGACCGCTTCTCGGTGATCTGCCCCAAGGGACATCCCCTCGCCACGCGCCGCACGCTCAAGCCAAACGACCTGCTGCCCTATCCCTTCATTGCCGCACCGCGTGGCAGCGTCGCCACGGCGCGGCTCGCCGCCAGGATCGCGCCCGCGCAGCTGAATGTCGTGCACGAAGTCGAGCACCTGCATACGATGCTGGGCATGGTGCGCGCTGGCGTGGGCATCAGCGTCGCTCCCAACCTGGCGTTGCAGGCACTGGCTCTGCGTGATCAGGTTGCGATTCCGCTGGACCGCAGCCTGACGCGGGACATCTACCTGGTCACGCGCGAGCCGCGCAATTTCTCCACGGCGGCGGCCGCGCTGTTCGACTTTATCCGGGGCCATCCGCCCGAAGCGGCGCCGCAGACGCGCAAGCGCTAGAACGGACGGGTCAGCAATTGACGCAGCGTGCGGATGCCGTCGATGTAGTTGCCCAGGCGCAGGTTCTCGTCGTGGCTGTGCTGGTTGTTGTCGGCGTTGACCAGCGGCAACAGCACGCACGGGATGCCGAGTTCGCGCACCGCGATGCCGGTGGGAACCGAGCCGCCCATCATGCGGATGCAGACCGGCGCTTCGCCATGCGCCGCGACCAGTGCGCCTTCCACCCAGCGGCACACGGGCTCGTCGGCCGGGGTACGCACCGCATGGGCCATGCCGTTGAAGCGTGGCTGCACCAGGCGCGCCAGCTTCGGGTACAGGCGGCGATCGTCCTCGGTGGGCTCGCCCTCGATGAGGTGGAAGCCTTGCGCCAGGACGTGCGCGCGCAGCAGTCCGAACAGCCTTTCCGGGTCTGTCTCCGGCACAGTGCGGACATCGAACGATGCCGTGGCTTGCGCGGGAATGATGGTGCGCGCCGCCGCGCCGACCTGAGCGGCGGCGACGCCCACCACGTTGAGCGTCGGGTACTGCAGCGCTTCCTGGTAGGTCCCGCCCACGCGTTCCGGCTGCGCGATACCGGCACGCGCGCGCAAGACACCGTCGTCGTCCGGCACGGCTTCGAACTGGCGGCGGTCGGCATCGGTCAACGCAATGCCGTCGTAGAACCCGTCCACCCGCACCCTGCCATCGTCGTCCTTCATCGATGCCAGCAACATTGCCAGTCGGAACACGGGGTTCGCCGCGTAGTTGCCGAACTGGCCGCTATGCAGGTCGCGGCGGGGGCCGAATACGGTCAGCGTGGTCATGAACGCGCCGCGATTGCCGAGGATCATGGTGGGGCGATTGCTGGCGTGCATCGAGCCGTCGAGTACCAGCATCGCGTCAGCCTTCAGGGCCTCGCGATTGGCCGACACCACCGTCCCGAGGTTGGGCGCGCCGATCTCTTCTTCGCTGTCGAGCAGCACCTTGAGATGCACCGACGTGCCGCGTGCCTCTTCGGCCAGGCTGTCCAGCGCGGCCAGCAGCATCATGATGGGCCCTTTGTCATCCGCCACCGCGCGTGCCACGAGCCGCGCATCGCGATCGATCGTGTCGCCGGCAAGCGCATCGGCAGGATCGACGTATGCGCCATCCGGCATCGACCTGGAGGGGCGCAGCGTTGGCTGCCACGGGCTGGGCTGGCTCCATGGCTGGTTGGCCACGGGCTGCGCATCCATATGCATGTAGCAGAGGATGGTCGGCGCTGCCGGATCCGGGCAGCGGCGCCCGGCCAGCAGCATGGGACGTTCGCCGTTTGGCAGCGACGTCACCGCGAAGCCGCGGCGCGCGAATGCCTGCGACAGCCAGTCGGCCGTCTTGCATACGTCCGCGGCGTCGGCCGTCACGTTCGGCAGCCTCAGCAGCGCGAGAAACTCGCTCCAGCTCGCGCGCGCGGTCTGTACGGCGCGCACATCTTCCGTCGCATGGTCGGGAGCAGCGCGCATGGTCGATTTAGCCAGCATAGCGTCACTCCATGCGGATGTTTGCATCCCGCGCCAACTGGCGGAACTGCGTGATCTCGACGCGCGTCCTGCGCCGGAACTCCTCCGCGCCGCCAAACAGCGTTTCCAGGCCCTGCTTGGCCAGGACTTCGCGATACCCGGCGTCGTGCACGATCGCACGCAGTTCCGCCTGCAGCCGGTCCACGATCGGCGCCGGGGTGCCCTTGGGGGCGACCAGTCCATACCAGAACGAGGCCTCGCCACCGGCGACGCCCACCTCGGCGAATGTCGGCACGTTGGGTAGCAAGGGTGAACGCGTGGCCGAACTGATCGCCAGCGGACGCAGCTTGCCGGCCTTGATATTCCCCTGCACGACCGCCACCGGATCGATACTCAGGTCGATCTGCCCGCCGATGACATCGGTGAAGACCTGCGCGCTGCCCTTGTACGGCACCGCCGTCATGTCTGCCTTGATGCTGCGGGCGATCATCGCGCCAACCAGGTGGGGTGCGGAGCCGGGACCGAAGGTGCCGTAGGTCACGCCGGCGCCTCCTGCATTGGCCTGCCTGGCGATATCTGCGAAGCTATGGATCTTGCCGGTGGCGCGCGTTGATACCACCACGGCGGTCTGCGCCACCATGCCGATCGGCGCCCAGGTGGTGTCGGGATTCAGCGGCAGGTCCTGCCGCAGCGCTGGCAGCACGGAGAAAGTGGTCGAACCCGAATACAGCAACGTCAGCCCATCCGGGGCAGCCTTGGCGACGAATTCGCTGCCAATCGCCGTCGCCGCACCGGCACGGTTCTCGACAATCACGGGTTGGCCCAGGCGAGCCTGGAGCTTGGAGGCCAGCGCTCGTGCCGCGATATCGGTAGTACCGCCCGCGCCGAACGGTACGACGATCCTGACCGCGCGCTGGGGATAGGGATCGGCATCAGAGGCGGTGGAGGCAAGCGGGAAGCCTGACAGAGAGAGCAGAAGCGCAACGCCAAGGCGTCGGCTCAGGGGGGCAAAAAGCATGAAGGGAACTCGTGGTGGATCGGTCTTGCATGCACTCTACGATTCCGAGACTGAGTTGTGAAATCGATTGTTCAGGTCAAACTATTTGTTTTCCAGATCGAGAATCTGCGCCCTGGCAGAGCATGCCGGACGTGGGTCGAGCAAAAACAGAAACGACGATGGCCGAACGTGGTCACCGTAGCACTTGCCAACAAGATGGCTATGGTCGACTCACGCCCGGCCAGCTTGGCCGGGCCCTGAGAAAAATGGCGATTCACGTTGACCCCGCGCGCCGCGCAAGCATCCGCGCGGACCCAAAGCCTCCAGGAAGAAAGGCTACGTTGCCGGCTGCGGGGCGCGATGTCATGTCTCGACCATGCGCGTCCTCAAGGCCGGACGTGTCGTTTGATCACCTTGAAAGGGGTGATGCCTAGGCCTTGACGATCCAGCCCTCGGGCGCCTCGATGCGGCCGGTCTGGATTCCGGTCAGCGTATCGAACAGCCGTTGCGTGATCGGCCCGGTTTCATGCTCTTCGTGGAAGACATGGAGTTTCCCCCCGTACGAGATTGCCCGGATGGGCGTGATCACCGCGGCGGTACCACACGCCCCGGCTTCCTCCAGTTCGTCCAGCCGGTCGATCAGCACATCGGCTTCCACCGCGGGCATGCCAATGTACGCATGCGCCAGATGCAGCAGGGAAAGGCGCGTGATGCCGGGGAGAATCGACGGGGAGTGGGGCGTGACGAAGCGGCCATCCTTCGTGATCGCGAAGAAGTTCGCCGTCCCGACTTCCTCGATCTTGGTACGTGTCCTGGGGTCCAGGTAGATGCAGTCGGCGAACCCGGCCTGTTTGGCTTGCGTGCCGGGCAGCAGGCTGGCCGCGTAGTTTCCACCCACCTTGGCAGCGCCGGTGCCGTGCGGCGCGGCGCGGTCATAGTCGGAGACGGAAAAGATCTGCGCCTTCAGGCCGCCTCTGTAGTAAGGGCCGACCGGGACGCAGAAGATAGAGAAGATGAATTCGGGCGCGGTGCGAACCCCGATGCTGTCGCCGACGCCGATCACGAACGGGCGCAGGTAGAGCGCGCCGCCGGTGCCGTAGGGGGGAATGAAGCGGGCGTTGGCCGACACGACTGCCTTGCAAGCGTTGATGAACATGTCGGTCGGCACGTTCGGCATGAGCAGGCGGTCGCAACTGCGCTGCATGCGCAGGGCGTTCTGGTCGGGGCGGAACAGGTTGATCGAGCCGTCTTCCGTGCGATAGGCCTTCAGCCCTTCGAAGCATTGCTGCCCGTAGTGGAGCGCGGTCGAGCCCTCGCTGACATGAAGGACGTTGTCCGCGACCAATCCTTCTTCGTGCCAGGCGCCGTCCTTCCAGTGGGCGCGGTACCGGAGGTCGGTCTTGATGTACTCGAACCCCAGCCGGTCCCAGTCGATAGCGGGGGTGTCTGCGTTTGTCATTGAGCTCTCCATTGAGTTGAACAGGATCATGATGCCATTGTCATGATCCGAGGATTCCCTGCCCGGAACTGGATTGGCGGGGGTGACCGGCGCCACCCCGCCGAGAACCAGCGAGGACGCCACGAGATGGTACCAATGCCGCGGCTCTCCGGGCAGGCCGCGCCGCCAGGGAAGGCGTAGAAGTTACATGGATGTGCTGCCTGAGGATGGGTCGGGGCGGCCCGCTGCACCARCAAGGCTTGCCGGCGGTTTCCCCTTGCTTGCCGGGACCATGGCGTTAGACCCATAATCCGATGCATTACATTGCCGGCATCCTTCGAGCCTATGACCCGTACACGCAATCGTTCTCTCGCCACCATACTCGCCGACAGCGCCGTCCTCGACAAGCCGCTGCCGCGCAAGTCGGCCGAAGGGGCGCAGGCCGCCGCCGGCCCGCTGGAGAACGAGACGGCACGGCGCATGCTGGAGATCGCGGAACGCCTGTTCGCCGAGCACGGGGTCGAGCTGGTGCCGCTGCGCCAGATCGTGGTGGAGGCGGGGCAGCGCAACCGTTCAGCGCTGCACTATCACTTCGGTTCGCGCGAGGCGCTGGTCAGCCAGTTGCTGAATTTTCGGCTCACGCATGTCAACAAGGTGCGCAACCGCTACCTGGACGAGGTCGAGGCCGCCGGCCTGGCGGGGGATGTGCGCGCCATCGTGGAAGCGTCGATCAGTGCGCTTGCCGATACCATCCGCGATACCCCCTGGGGCGCACGCTACGTGCAGGTGCTGGCGCAAGCCACGTTCAGTCCCAGCCTGGTCAATGCCGACCTGATCGATCCGGACGCCATGACCGGCGTGTTGCGCGCGCGCAGGATGATCGCCGCCGCGCTGCCCGCGATGCCGCGCAAGGTGCTGCACCTGCGGCAGGTCTGGTTCAACAACAGCGCGGTGTATTCGCTGGCGCAGTGGTGCCGGCGCGCGCGCGGGCCGCGCGGGCTGCCGCCGGTGGCCGAGCTGGTGGACTACTGCACGGCAGGCCTGACCGCGCCGATCAGCAAGCCGCGCATCGTGCCGGCTGGCGCGCGGGCAGAAGGCAAGGGCGAGTAGATTGCGGCCGCCAGTGTAGTTTTTGCGCAGCAGGAAACGCCAAAAATGCAAAAAAAGCGCTGAAAAGCCAGAGGCGCGTGCATGTGTCACCCGATCAGGTGATGGCGCCGCCTGCCGGACTCTCTATGATCCGGCGCTGAGGCGTGCCCCGCGACCCGCCTCTTTAGTCCTTCAGCCCTTGACCACCCCGGCCAGGGGCTTTTCTTTGGCCGGGTTTCCGGCTCGTACGGTGCGGGCCTCGATGTGCTGGCCTCCCTGGCCGTTCAGGCGCATGCATCCCCTCAAGGCTTGCCCAGGAACAGGTAGAAGCTGTAGCGCCCGCCCGGGGCCCGCCCGTAGGCAAGGTAGAACGGGCCGACCGGGCTATCCAGCGCCAGGAACAGCGAGCCTGACTTGAGCAGCCCGGTCGGGCTGCCCGCCACCAGCGGCCCGCCCATGCGCCCGGCTTCGAGCGACATGCCGGCATATACGCCCTCCAGCAGGGTCTGCTTGACGAACTTGTTGTAGTAGACGAGGCGCGCGAACTCCAGGTTGCTGCCGATCAGTTCACCCGTGCTATAGCCCGATTGCTTCAGGAAGCCGCCCCACTGGAACAGGTCGTAGCGCGGCAGCGGATTGCCACCAATATTGCTGCCCGCCTTGAAACCCACGTTGATCGTATGCTCGCCGTACGACCACGCAAAGGTGCCGTCGGTATCCGCCTTGACATAGGCCTGGTCGGCGCCGAGTGCGTGCTGCGACGCGTAGACGCGCAGGGCGCCGCCATAGCCGAAACGGGGAAAGTTCACGCTGTCGAGCTGGTCGAACAGCAGCCGCCCGGTGATGGCGCCCCGGCCGAAGCTGCCCGGTCCCGGGCTCAGCAGGGCCGGGCCGGTGCTGAGCGAGGCGTTTTCATGTCCGGTGAGGACACCCAGGCGCGCCTCGCCGTACTTGGTGAACTGGCTGCCCACGTCGAGCGCGGCGTCCATGCGCCGGAGGTCGTAGATGGCAACGCGGTTGCCGCCGCTGTAGATATTCACCGGCCGGCGCTCCAGTTCGATGCGCGGGGCGACGAAGAAGTACTGGTGCACGTCGAGCGGCTGGTAGAACTCGCTGACGAGGCTGCTGGTCTGCCCTGCCTGGAGATCGGTTCGCCATTCCGCGCCGAGCGAATTGAGCCAGGTGCGGCGGTAGCTGGCCAGTACGTTGAAGAAGGCATCGCCGCGGAAATCCGAGTTCAGGCCAAGTCCGAAGCGCAGGTAGTTGGGGCCGTAGGATTTCTCGACGGCATCCACCGCCAGCACACGCTTGCCGGGCTCTTCGAGAAAGCGGTAGTTGACGTGCTCGAAGTCGCCGGTGCCGAACAGGCGCCGCATGTCCTGGTCGAGCTGGTCCTGCTGGATCGGCTGGCCAGGCTTGGTCTCCATGGTGGCGGCAGCGAAGTCCGGGTTGACGCGCTTCATCGGCGCGAAGCGGATTTCGTCGACGCCGCGGGAGTCGGGCGGCGCGAGGGATCGCTGGCGCACACGCAGCGCGGCATACGCCTGCGGTGGCAAGGCCAGTGCCGAAAGGCGGTCCGCCACCTTGCGCGCCGCCGCCTCGCCGATGGGGATGGTCTTGAGCAAGTTGTCGAAGTCGCCCGCGGAGAAATCGCCCAGCTCCGGCTGGATCAGGATGTCCTGCGGCTTGAGCTGCGCCAGCGAGGCGCGCACGTTCTGCTCGCTGAGGATATTGAGCATCTGGCTGGTCACGCCGATCACCGAGGTCAGGTCTTCGCGCTTCATCAGGGTGGTGCCGAGATTGACCGCGATGACGATGTCCGCCCCCATGCGGTGCGCCACGTCGACGGGCAGGTTATCGGTCAGGCCGCCGTCCACCAGCAGCCGCCCCTCGTATTCGACCGGCGCCACCGCGCCGGGCACCGACATGCTGGCGCGCATCACGTTGGCAAGTTCGCCCTGGCTGAACACCACCGCGGTGCCGGCGACGAGGTCAGTGGCCACCGCGCGGTACGGAATGGGGAGCGAGTCGAAATCGCGATAGCCGGGCGTCCGCGCCAGCGTGCGCAGCACGGTTTCGAGCTGGACACCCGACACCAGTCCTTTGGGCAGCAGCAGGCCCTTGCCGCTGACGCCGATCTCGGGCGTGACCAGGTTGGTGTGGTCGTCTATCTTGCGGCGGATCGCCAGGTCCTGGCGTGGCGGGCGCTCCTTGAACAGCTTCTCGGTGGAAAGGCCGCCGACCAGTTGCGCCATCTCGTCCGGCGCCATGCCCGTGGCATAGGCCCCGCCCACCAGCGAGCCCATGCTGGTGCCGGCGATACAGTCTATCGGCACGCGCAGCTCATCCAGCACCTTGAGTACGCCGATATGCGCGGCGCCGCGCGCCCCGCCGCCCGACAGCACCAGGCAGATGCGCGGGCGCCCGACAACTGGTGGGGGGCCTGCCACCGGGGCAGCGGGCGTGCCGGGCTGTGTAGCTTGGGCAGGTTGGGCCGGTTGCGCCGGTTGCGCGGGTTGCGCGGGTTGCGCGGGCGCCAGCGGTGCCGCTGCGCTGGGCTGGACCGGCTCCGCCGTCTGGGCCGGCACATCGCGCGATACGCCCGACATGGCCAGCAACGCCAGGACCGCCAGCATGGCCGGCAGCCGGTATATGCGGGTACGGAAGGACGAAGAGTGCATGGATGGCGACGGCAACGGCTGGCTTTGGCTTCCTCGCTCGCGCGAAGGCTTGCCGGAAGGCCCGGCGCTGCGCTGCCGGCATGCGCTCCGGCCCGGATAACGACTAGGGCAGGGTGTGGCCGCGGCCCGGCGGGGGCATCGGGGCCATCGTGGCCGGCGTCACGCCCGTGGATTGCTTGAGCGGGCCCGCATAGCCCGCCTCGTCCTTGCCTCGCCGGCGCGCGCCGGGTCCGCTGGCCCGATACACGGCGTGCTTCTGCGCATGCGCCGCGCCCGCGGGGGGCGGCCGCAGGCTTGCGGCATCCAGGTGCAATTCCATGGCGTGTTCCTCGGGTGGGCGGCGCGTTGCGGCGCACGACGCGCTACGCGCCGTGCCTGCTTAGAGCCGGGAGGCGTCTTTCATGTTCGATCATGGGCCGGGGCAGGGCAATTGAATGTTTTCGTGATTTACCGCGGTTTGTGCTGCACAACATGCCGTGCGCACCCGGCCACGCGCCTGGCTGACGGCTTCCGTTCTCTCCGGCCTTGACTTTATTACTTACGATATATATCTTAAGATATGTTTTTAGATAGTCAGGAGCACTCGCCATGCGTCACCCCCTCATGATGGGCAGGATGGGTCACCACATGCTTGCCCACCTTTCTTCTCACTTTTCGTCCCACCCGCATCAGGCCATCGGGCGCCACCGCCATGGCGGCGGACCCGGCGGCTTCTTCGGCGGCGGCGGGGACGGCTTCGACGGCGACGGCGACAGCTGGCGCCGCGGCCGCAAGTTCAGCTCCGACGACCTCCAACTGATGCTGCTGTCGCTGCTGGAAGAAAAGCCCAGCCACGGCTACGAGCTGATCAAGGCGCTCGAGACCCGCACCAATGGTTTCTACAAGCCCAGCCCCGGCATGGTGTATCCGGCCCTGACCTTCCTGGAGGAGGTGGGCTACGCCACCGTGGACAGCGAGGGCAACAAGAAGCGCTACCAGCTGGCCGAACCGGGCCGTTCGCACCTCGACGCCAACCGCGAGCGGCTCGCGCTCATGCTCAACAAGCTCAAGCACGTGGCGCGCAAGATGGAATGGGTGCGGCGCGCCTTGTCGGGCGACAACGCCGAGGCGGGCGTTGCCGAAGACGATGCCGACACCCGCGGCGGCTGGCTGCCCGAGTTCGTGCAGGCGCGGCTGGCGCTCAAGCGTGCCTTGCTGCTGCGCACGGAAGCCAGCCCGGCCGAGCAGCGGCGTATCGCCGCCATCCTCGCGCGGGCGACCGCGGAGATCGAAGCAGAGCCGCCCGCGCAAGCCGCGCCGCGCTGAGCGCCGGCCCTTGCCCTTGCCCTTGCCCCTGTCCCTGCGGACACCCGCACGACACAAGCCAACCAACAGGACCAGATACCGATGACTACCCGCGACCTCACCGTCCAACGCGTTCGCCATACCCTCAAGATGCGCCTGCTGCAGGTGGTGCGCACGCAAAACGTGTCGCCGCAGTTGCTGCGCGTCACCCTGGCCGGGGGCGACCTCAAGGACTTCGTCTCCGCCTCCTTCGACGATCACGTCAAGGTCTTCTTCCCCGCCCCCGGCCAGCACAAGCCCGCGCTGCCGGAACTTGGCCCCAACGGCCCGGTGTTCCCCGAAGGCGCGGCCAGGCCGGCCGCGCGCGACTACACGCCGCGCCGCTACGATCCGGTGGCGGGCGAACTCGACCTCGAGTTCGTGCTGCATGGCGACGGCCCCGCCTCCACCTGGGCCGCGCAGGCCGCGCCCGGGCAGTATCTCGGGGTGGGCGGCCCGCGTGGCTCATTCGTGATTCCCGACGGCTTCGACTGGCACCTGCTGGTGGGCGACGAGACCGCGCTGCCCGCCATCGGCCGCCGCCTGGAAGAACTGCCGGCCGGCGTGCGCGCGCTGGCGGTGGTGGCGGTGGACAATGCCGCGGCCCGGATCCCGCTGCCCAGCCGCGCCGAGGTGGAAGTCCGCTGGCAGCATCGCGACAGCGCGCCGGACGGTGATGCAGGGCTGCTCGAACGGGCCCTGCGCGAGATCACGCTGCCGCGCGGCGAAGGCTATGTATGGGCCGCCGGCGAGGGCGCCGCGATCCGCGCCGTGCGCCAGTACCTGGTGGGCGAGCGCGGCATCGAGAAGGGCCGCATCCGCGCGGCCAGCTACTGGAAGGCCGGTGCCGCCGCCGTGCACGAGAACCTGGACGACTGAGCGCGCGGCTTGTCCTTGTCGCTGGCGCAAGGCGGTTTTACAATGCAACCGCTCCGCCGCGGGCGCCGTTCCCGCCGGGGCCGCGCCAACGCCGCGCGCCGCATTCCGCGGCGTGGCACCGGCGGCCTGCTCACGGAGTTGCGTCTATGGTGCGGCGAACCAGCCTGGAAGGCGCCGAGTGTCCGGTGGCCCGCTCGCTCGATGTGATCGGCGACTGGTGGTCGCTGCTGATCGTGCGCGATGCCTTCGACGGCCTGCGCCGCTTCGGCGAGTTCCAGCGCAGCCTCGGCCTGGCCAAGAACATCCTGTCCGACCGCCTGCGCACGCTGCTGGCGCACGGCATCCTCGAACAGGTGCCGGCCTCGGACGGCAGCGCCTACCAGGAATACGTGCTGACGGCAAAGGGCCGTGGCCTGTTCCCGGTGGTGGTGGGGCTGCGCCAGTGGGGCGAGGCTTTTTTCTTCGCGCCCGGCGAAGCGCATTCCGTGCTGGTGGACGCCGTGGCCGGCAAGCCCGTGCGGCCCCTCGAGGTACGCGCCGAAGACGGCCGCCTGCTGGGGCCGGACGATACGGTGGTGCGCAAGGTGGACGGCGCCGGCGGCAAGGCGGTCAGCGCCGGCAGGCCGCGCACATCCCGTGCATCGCGTGGATAGCGTGGGTAGCGTGCGTAGCGTTGGATAGCGCCGCGCTGCGAAAACCCGTGGACGCCACGCGCATTCGCCGCTAAGATCTTTTCCGTTCGGCCGCAAACAACGGCCGGCAGCGTCGCTCGGACGGTTCCGGGCGCTTACGTTCAAGGAAAATTCATGTCCGCCTCCGCAGGCAAGCGCCGCTTCGCGCGTATCGATCGTCTCCCCCCGTACGTCTTCAATATCACCGCCGAGCTGAAAATGGCGGCGCGCCGCCGTGGCGAAGACATCATCGACATGAGCATGGGCAATCCGGACGGCGCCACGCCGCCGCATATCGTCGCCAAGCTCACCGAAGCCGCGCAGCGGCCCGACACCCACGGCTACTCCGCCTCCAAGGGCATTCCGCGCCTGCGCCGCGCCATCTCCCACTGGTACCAGGAGCGCTATGCGGTGGAGATCGACCCGGACAGCGAAGCCATCGTCACCATCGGTTCCAAGGAAGGCCTGGCTCACCTGATGCTGGCCACGCTGGACCGCGGCGACACCGTGCTGGTGCCGGACCCGAGCTACCCCATCCATATCTACGGCGCGGTGATCGCCGGCGCCGATATCCGCTCGGTGCCGCTGGTGCCGGGCGTGGATTTCTTCGCCGAGCTCGAGCGCGCCATCCGCGGCAGCTATCCCAAGCCGAAGATGATCGTGCTGGGATTTCCGTCGAATCCCACCGCGCAATGCGTGGAGCTGGACTTCTTCGAGCGCGTGATCGCGCTGGCGCGCAAGCACGACATCTTCGTGGTGCACGACCTGGCCTACGCGGACATCGTGTTCGATGGCTGGAAGGCGCCGTCGATCATGCAGGTGCCCGGCGCCAAGGACATCGCAGTGGAGTTCTTCACGCTGTCCAAGAGCTACAACATGGCCGGCTGGCGCATCGGCTTCATGGTGGGCAACCCGGACCTGGTGGCGGCGCTCACGCGCATGAAGAGCTATCACGACTACGGCACCTTCACGCCGCTGCAGGTGGCCGCCATCGCCGCGCTGGAAGGCGACCAGCAATGCGTCAAGGAAATCGCCGCGCATTACCAGACGCGCCGCGACGTGCTGGCGCGCGGGCTGATCGAATCCGGCTGGCCGGTGGAGATCCCCAAGGCCTCGATGTACATCTGGGCGCGTATTCCCGAGCCGTATCGCGCGCTGGGTTCGCTGGAGTTTTCCAAGCAGTTGCTGGCCAAGGCCAAGGTCTGCGTGTCGCCGGGCATCGGCTTCGGCGACTATGGCGACGAGTACGTGCGTTTCGCCCTGATCGAGAACGAAGGGCGCATCCGCCAGGCCGTGCGCGGCATCAAGGCGATGTTCCGCACCGACGGCCTGGTCAAGGTGCCGGTGGACGAGCACGCGCCGCACGGCCACGCACCCAAGGCGCGTGGCTGAGCGGGCTGCCTAGCCGAGGTCCGCCAGCGGGTGGGCCTCGGGCGGCCACGGGCTGGCGAAGAACGATTGCACCGTGGCGTCACTGACTTCCTTCGGCGAGGGCACGCGCCAGCGCGGCGCATTGTCCTTGTCCACGATCAGCGCGCGCACGCCTTCGATGAAATCGCCTTGCGTGAACGCGTGCGACACCACGCCCAGCTCCATGCGGAAGCAACTCGCCAGGTCCAGCCGCCTGCCGCGCAGCAGCAGCGCCTGCGTGACCGCCAGCATCAGCGGCGCACGCTTGCGCAGCACCTCCAGCGTAGCGGCCGCCCATTGCGCGTAGCGCGGGTCGGCTTCCGCCGCGAGGCTGGCGAACAGCTCGGACACGCTGGCGTCGGCGCGGAAATGCTTCAGCACGGCCGGCAGCATCGGCTGCAACGGGGCCTGCTCTGCCGCGGCATGGAGATGCGGCTGCAGTGCCGAGCGCAGTTTTCCGAGCACATCGCCGTCCCAGCGGATGGCGGCCAGCGTCTGCGCCAGGTTCTCCAGGCTGGCCGATGGCACGGACAGGTCGGCCAGTCCGCACAGCAGCGTATCGGCCGCGCCCAGCGTCACGCCCGTCAGCCCGACGTAGAGCGATAGCGCCACCGGCAGCTTGCCAAGGAAGAAGCTCGCTCCCACATCCGGCACCAGGCCGATGCCCGTCTCCGGCATGGCCACGCGCGAGCGCTCGGTGACCACGCGCAGCTGCGCGGCCTGCGCCAGGCCCATGCCGCCGCCCATGACGATGCCGTCCATCAGCGCCACCACGGGTTTGGGATAGCGGTGCAGGCGGAAGTCCAGTCGGTATTCGTCGACAAAGAACTCGCGGTGCAGCGGCGTGTCGGCGTGGAAGCTGTCGTACAGCGCGCGGATATCGCCGCCGGCGCAGAAAGCCTTGCCGCCGGCGCCGCGCAACAGCACCGCGACGATGTCGGGGCATCCGGCCCATGCCGAGAGCTGCGCGTCGAGCGCGCCGATCATCGGGTAGGACAGGGCATTGAGCTGGCGCGGGCGGTCCAGCGTGACCACGCCCACGCCGTTGATCGCTTCGAAGCGCACGCTGGGCGCGGCTGCAGTTGCTGCCGCGGCTTGCGCTGCGCTCGCCGGGTCTTGCTGGCCAGCCTCGTTCGGGTTCAGGCGCATGCGTGCTCCTATGCGTTGCGCCATTGCGGCGCGCGTTTCTGCAGGAAGGCGTTGACGCCCTCGCGCTGGTCCTCGCCGTCGAACAGGTCGACGAAGCGCTCGCGTTCCAGCGCCAGCGCGGGTCCGCGCGGCACGCCCTGGCGTGCCAGGTGCACCAGCTGCTTGCTGAATGCCGCCGCGCGCGGGCTGACGTTGCAGGCGCGCTCGGCCAGTTTCAGGGCGCTGTCGAGCGCTTGCCCGGCCGGCACCACTTCCTCCACCAGGCCGATGCGCAGGGCCGTGGCGGCATCGACACGCTCGTTGGCCAGGATCATGCGCTTGGCCCAGCCTTCACCCACCAGCCACGGCAGCGTCTGCGTGCCGCAGCCGCATGGGAGCAGACCCACGCCGGCCTCCGGCAGCGCCATCTGTGCCTGCTCCTCGGCGATGCGCACATCGCAGGCCAGCGCGCATTCCAGCCCGCCGCCCATCGCATAGCCATTGATGGCGGCAATCACCAGCGGGCGCGCGTTCTGCAGCGCTTCGAAGGCTTCGCCGAAGCGCCGGGCCATCTCGCGCGCATGGGCGCGGTCGCCTTCGGCGAAGCCGTTGAGGTCGGCGCCGGCGCTGAAGAACTTGCTGCCGTCGCCGGTGATGACGATGGCGCGCACGCGCGCATCGGCGTCCAGCGTGGCCACCAGCTGGCGCAACTGCTCCAGCCCTTCGGCATGGAAGGCATTGGCGGGCGGGCGCTTGAGCGTGATACGGGCGATATGCCCGTCGATGGCGTGCTCGATCATGCCGCCGGCTCCTGCGGTTGCGCCAGGTACTGGCGGATCACGCCGGAGAAGTCGAGCTGGCCGTCGCCGGCATGGCTCATGGCCTGGTAGATCTGCTGCGCCAGCGCGCCCAGGAAGAGCGGCTGGCGCACGCTGCGCGCGGCGTCGGCGGCCAGGCCGAGGTCCTTGAGCATGAGGTCCGCGCCGAAGCCGCCGCTATAGCCGCGCGAGGCCGGCGCGGTCTCGATCACGCCCGGATAGGGGTTGCAGGTGTCGGCGGCCCAGCAGCGCCCGGTGGAGGTGTTGACGATGCCCGCCAGCACGCCCGCCTCGATGCCCAGGCGCGCGCCGAGGGCCATCGCCTCCGACACCCCGATCATCGAGATGCCGAGGATCAGGTTGTTGCAGATCTTGGCGACCTGTCCGGTGCCGGTATCGCCACAGCTCACCACATTGCGGCCCATGCCGGCCAGCACCGGCTTGATGCGCTCGAAGAGCTCGGGCTGCGCGCCCACCATGAAGGTCAGCGTGCCGGCCTGCGCGCCGCCGGTGCCGCCGGAGACCGGCGCGTCCGCCATCGGGTTGCCGCGCTTGCCGGCTTCAACGGCCAGCGCGCGGATGGTGGCGGGGTCGATGGTGCTCGAATCCACCAGCGGCACGCCGGGCCGTACGCTGGCCAGCACGCCATCGGCATCGAGATAGGCCGCGCGCACGTGTGCCGCGGCGGGCAGCATGGTGATGACGAAGTCGGCTTCGGCGGCCGCCTCGCGCGCCGACCGGGCCACCGCGGCGCCGTCCGCCTGCAGCGAAGCCAGCGCGGCGGGGCTGAGGTCGAACACGGTCAGGCTGTGGCCTGCCTTGAGCAGGTTGCGGGCCATCGGCGCGCCCATGTTGCCGAGACCGATAAAGGCGATATGCATGTTTGCTCCTTGCCGTTGACGCTGCTCAGCGCAGGTTGATGGTGGTGTTCACGCCGTCGTTCACGGTGGCGTCGTCGAACCAGCGCGCCGTGACCGTCTTGGTCTGGGTGTAGAACTGCACCACCTGCTTGCCGTAGGGGCCGAGATCGCCGAGCTTGGAGCCGCGCGAGCCGGTGAAGCTGAAGTAGGGCACCGGCACCGGGATGGGGATATTGATGCCGACCTGGCCCACGTCGATCTCGCTCTGGAACTTGCGCGCCGCCGCGCCGCTCTGCGTGAACACGCCGGTGCCGTTGCCGAACGGGTTGCGGTTGACCAGGGCGATGGCCTCGTCGAGCGTGTCCACGCCGATCACCACCAGCACCGGGCCAAAGATTTCCTGGGTGTAGACGGACATCTCCGTGGTCACGTCGGCGAACACGGTCGGGCCGATGAAGTTGCCTTCCGGGTAGCCCGGCACCTGCACGCCGCGTCCGTCCAGCAGCAGGGCGGCGCCTTCGCGCACGCCGCTGTCGATCAGGGCGGTCACGCGCTGCTTTGCCGCCGCCGAGACCACGGGGCAGACATCGGTGCCGGGCTCGTGCCCGGCGCCCACCTTGAGCGTGGCAGCCTTGGCGACCAGTTCGGGCAGCCACTCGCGCGCCGCGCCGACCAGCACCGCGACCGAGGTCGCCATGCAGCGCTGGCCGGCCGCGCCGAAGGCGGCGCCCACCAGCGCATTGAGCGTGTGCTCGCGGTGCGCGTCGGGCAGCACCACGGCGTGGTTCTTGGCGCCCATCATCGACTGCACGCGTTTGCCGTGCGCGCCGGCCAGATCGTACACATGGGTGCCCACGGCGGTGGAGCCGACGAAGGAGATTGCCTTGATATCCGGGTGCGTGCACAGGGCATCCACCACCTCGCGCGCACCGTGCACCACGTTCAGCACGCCCGCCGGCACGCCGGCTTCCACCGCCAGCCTGACCAGTTCCATGGTGGACAGCGGGTCTTGCTCCGACGGCTTGAGCACGAAGGTGTTGCCGCACACGATGGCCATGGGGAACATCCACAGCGGGATCATGGCGGGGAAGTTGAACGGCGTGATGCCGGCGCACACGCCGATGGGTTGCTGCAGGGTGTAGGTATCCACCGTGGACGCCACGTTCTCGGCAAAGCCGCCTTGCTGCAGCGTGCCGATCGAGCAGGCGTGCTCCACCACTTCCAGGCCGCGGAAGATGTCGCCCTCGGCATCGGCCAGGGTCTTGCCCTGCTCGGCGGTGAGGATGGCGGCGATGCGCTTGCTGTGCTCGCGGATCAGGGCCTGGTACCTGAGCATGATGCGCAGGCGCGCGCCCAGCGGGGTGTGGCGCCAGGTGGCGAAGGCGTGCTGCGCGGCGCCCACCGCCGCGTTCACCTCGGCCGGCGTGGCCAGCGGCACGCGTGCCAGCACTTCCTGGGTGGCGGGGTTGACCACCGCGCGGAACTCGGTGGCGGCGGATTCCACCCACTCGCCGTTGATCAGCAGCTTGACGGTGGGAACGGCGGTGGTTGCGGTAGCGGGCTGGGCACTCATTGGGTGGTCTCCGTCGGTTCTAGGTTCGGGTGGTACAAGGCGGGAAAGGGGCAGGCATGCTGCTTAGAGGCTGCGCGCGATCAGCATGCGCTGGATCTCGCTGGTGCCTTCGTAGATCTGTGTGATGCGGGCGTCGCGGTAGTGGCGCTCGACCGGGTAGTCCTCCAGGTAGCCGTAGCCGCCATGGATCTGCAGTGCCTTGGAGCATACGCGCTCGGCCAGCTCGGAGGCATACAGCTTGGCCTGCGAGGCCTCGGACAGGCAGGGCAGGCCGGCGCTGCGCATATGCGCGGCGCGGTGCACCAGCAGGCGCGCGGCGTTCAGTTCGGTGGCCATGTCGGCCAGCATGTTGGCGATGGGCGGGTGCTCGCGCAGCGGGCGGCCGAACTGCACGCGTTCGGCGGCGTAGCGGCACGCCGCCTCGAAGGCCGAGCGCGCGATGCCCAGCGCCTGCGCGGCGATGCCGATGCGTCCGCCCTCCAGGTTGGACAGGGCGATGCGCAGGCCCTCGCCGGGCTCGCCCAGCAGCGCGTCGTGCGGCACGCGGCAGTCTTCCAGCGTGATGGCGCAGGTGTCGGAGGCGCGGATGCCGAGCTTGCGCTCCGGCGTGTGCACCACGAAGCCGGGCGTGTCGGTGGGCACCACGAAGGCCGACAGGCCGCGCTTGCCTTGTTCCGGTTCGGTGGCGGCGAACACGATGGCCACGCCGGCACGCTGGCCGTTGGTGACGAACTGCTTGCTGCCGTTGAGCACCCAGCCATCGTCCGTCGGCCGCGCGCGGGTACGCAGGTTGTGCGCCTCGGAGCCGGCCTGCGGCTCGGTCAGGCAGAATGCGCCGATGATCTCGCCCGCGGCCAGGCGGGGCAGGTAGCGGGCCTTCTGCGCCTCGCTGCCGTAGTGCAGGATGGGCCCGCACCCAACCGAGTTGTGCACGCTCATCAGCGTGGCGCAGGCTGCGCACCCGGCCGCGATCTCTTCGATGGCCAGCGCGTAGGCGACATAGTCGGTGTAGGTGCCGCCCCATTGCTCCGGCACGATCATGCCCAGCAGGCCGAGCGCGCCCATCTCGGCCACCACCTCGGGCGGCAGTTCGGCGGCGCGGTCCCACGCGGCCGCGCGCGGCGCCAGGCGCTCGCCGGCGAAGGCGCGGGCGGTATCGCGGATCATGGCTTGCTGTTCGGTCAGGTCGTGTGGCATGGCGGGTCGCGGTGGAGGTAGGTGGGGTTGCTGGCCGGGGCGCTGGTGCAACGTTCCGGCAAGGCCTGGCAGCAGTGTAGGAAGACGGCAGGGACGGTCCTATGCCAGAATCCGCCAGATTTGCTGAACTCGTTTGCCAGTTCCTTCGCCAGTCCCCGCCTGCCTGCCCATGGAAAAACACAGCGTCGCCATCTGTTTCGTCCACCACGCCATTGCCGGCCTGCGCGCGCGCGGCATTGCCCCGGAGCCGGTGCTGCAGGCCGCCGGCATCGCGCCGGCGCTGCTGGCGGTGCCGCAGGCGCGCGTCTCGGCCGCCAGCTACAGCGCCCTGTGGATGGAGGTGGCCGCCGCGCTCGACGACGAATTCTTCGGCCAGGATTCGCGCCGGATGAAATGCGGCAGCTTCGCCATGCTGTGCCACGCGGTGGCGGGCAGCAAGACGCTGGCGCAGGGGCTGGAACGGGTGGCGCGCTATTTCGGCCTGCTGCTCGACGATATCGGCGTGCGCCTGGTGCGCGAGGGCGCGGTGGCGGCCGGCAACGACCTCGGCAAGGCCATGGCCGGGCAAGCCGCCGCCGGGCACGAGCGCGCGGCGCTGGTACTGGCGGCTACCTCGCAGCGGCCGCCGGGCGTATTCGCCCAGGAGACCATGCTGATCATGCTGCATGGCCTGATGAGCTGGCTGCTGCGCCGGCGCGTGCCGGTGCTGCTGGCGGCGTTCAGCTATGCACAGCCGCCCTATGCCGCCGAATACCGGCTGATGTACTCGCGCCATCTGGCCTTCGACCAGCCCGCCACGGCGCTGGTGTTCGACGCGGCCTGGCTGGAACAGCCGGTGCACCAGGACGAGCGCAGCCTCAAGGCCTTCCTGCGCGACGCACCGCACAACGTGGTGGTCAAGTACAACGACCGCAGCAGCATCATGGCGCGCGTGCGGCGCCAGTTGCGGGCCCTGGCGCCGGAGCGGTGGCCCACCTTCGAGCAACTGGCCCAGGGGCTGCACATGTCGCCGTCGTCGCTGCGGCGCCGGCTGATGGAAGAGGGCGGGACCTACCAGCAGCTCAAGGACGAGCTGCGGCGCGACCTCGCCATCGAGGCGCTCAGCCATTCCAGCCGTCCGCTGGCGGAGATCGCCGCCGAGCTGGGGTTTGCCGAGCCCGGCGCCTTTCACCGCGCGTTCAGGCGCTGGACCGGCTCACGGCCCGGCGCCTACCGCGCCACCAGCGCTTGCGCCGCTGCCGACACTTCCGGCGCCGCCATGGCCGCGGCCAAGGCCTAGCGACTCGCCATGCCCACGGGTGCCGGCGCCTGGATGCCGGCAGCGTCCGGCAGCATGCGGTTGCGCCCGGACAACTTGGCCATGTAGAGCGCGGCGTCGGCGCGCGCCATGAGCTGCGCCAGGGTCTCGCCGGGCTGCCATGCGGCGTAGCCACCGCTGACGGTATAGCGCACGCTGTCCGGCGGGCGGCTTGCATTGCCTGTATTGCTTGCGTGGCCCACGTGGCTGGCTTCGGCCTGGGCGCGGATGCGCTCGGCGGCGTGGCGGGCGTCGTCCAGCGAGCATGCGGGCAGCAGCACCACGAACTCCTCGCCGCCCATGCGGCCGATGCGGTCTGGCGCGCGCAGGCTGGCCGCCGCCAGGCGGGCGAACTCAGCCAGTACCGCATCGCCGGTGGCATGGCCGAACGTGTCGTTGACCGCCTTGAAGTGGTCGATATCGACGATCAGCAGCACCGGCGCCCGGCCGCCGCGCGCGGCGCGCGCCAGCTCGCGCCCGGCCTCGTCCTCGAAGGCCTTGCGCGACAGCACGCCGGTCAGGAAGTCGGTATTGGCGATGGTTTCCAGCCGGCGCACCATGGCGTCGTGGACCATCAGCACCGCGCCCATGCTCAGGGCCGGGATGGCCAGCGCGCCCACCACCAGGAAGCCCGCGTTCAGCCCCGGCGAGGCCATGGTGGCGGGGTCGTCCATGACGGCCAGTGCGGACAGCACGCCGCGCAGCGTATGCGCCGCGGCAAAGAAGAAAGCGAAGCCGGCGGTGGTCAGGTGATGGCTGGTGGCGCGCCCGCGCGGGCGGTAGCGCACCAGCGCCACGCCGGTTGCGGCGCAGAACCACGCGTGGAAGGCCGAGACGATCACCACGCGCGTGTTGAAGTCCTGGAAGATGTAGCGCCAGGTCACGATGCCGCCCATCACGGCCAGCGTGCAGGCCACCAGGCGCCGCCATGGCGGCTCGCGCCCGCAGAAGCGCAGCGTGCCGGCGTAGAACAGCGCCAGCGCCCATGCCAGCGCGCCGTTTGCCACCACGACGGCCAGCACGTCCGTGATCCTGCCGCGCAGCGTAAACAGCGTCAGCGCGCCGATGGCCGTCAGGGCGCAGTACCACCACTGCGTCACGCCCGGCTGGCCGCTGCGGCGCAGCGACCAGACGATGCCCAGCATCATGACGCTGAGCAGCGTCGTGACTGCCAGCAGGGCGAACGGGTCGTTCATCGGCCGGTTTCCTCCGGGTGGGGGGCCGGCCCGGGGCGGGCAGGCGAAGCCCCGGAGAATACCGCAGGCCGGCGCCGCCCATTCACCTACGCAGGTGGGGTGTCGGGCACGCGCGGGCGCCGGGCGGCGCTAGAATGGCAGGCCCGGGCCTTTGATCGGCGGCGCGCATCAATGCCGCCTGGCATGCGCCGCTTGCGGCTGGCCTGCGCGCCGCTCGATGCCACCCCGATCCACCGGGATACACCCCGTACCACCCTGATACCACCCCGAAACCACCAAGACACGATGCAACAGATCAGATTCGACCTCGGCGACCTGCAGGCCATGGTGGCGGTGGTGGAGCAGGGCGGCTTCCGCGCCGCGGCGGAGGCGCTCAGCCTGTCGCAGCCAGCCCTTTCGCGCCGCATCGAGAAGCTCGAAGAGGCGCTCAACGTGAAGCTGTTCGAGCGCACCACGCGCCGGGTCACGCTGACGCTGGTGGGACGCGAGTTCGTCGGCAAGGCGCGCGCGGTGCTGGCGGAGGTGGAAGCGCAACTGCTCGGCATCGGCGATCCGGCGGCCGCGCGCAGCGGCGAGGTGACCATTGCCTGCGTGCCCTCGGCCGCGCATTACTTCCTGCCGGCGGTGATCGCGCGTTTTCATGCGCAGTTCGCCAATGTGCGCGTCAAGATGGTGGACGAAGGCGCCAATGTGGTCCTGCACAGCGTGGCCAGCGGCGAGGCGGACTTCGGCCTGAACTTCATCGGCACCCAGGAGGCCGACCTGCTGTTCGAGCCGCTGCTGCGCGATCCCTTCGTGCTGGCCTGCCACCCGGCGCATCCGCTGGCGCGCCGCCGCTCGGTGAAATGGGCCGAGCTGGGCAAGTACACGCTGGTGGCGCTATCCCGCTCGAGCGGCAACCGGCTCATGCTGGATCTGGCGCTGGCCGACGTCCCGGGGCGGCCGGCGGCGTTCTACGAGGTGCGCCACGTCAGCAGCGTGCTGGCGCTGGTGGAGGCCGGGCTGGGCATCGCCGCGGTGCCGCGCCTGGCGCTGCCGGGCGGCGAGCGCGCCGCGCTGGCCGCGGTCCCGCTGCGCGAGCCTGCCGTGACCCGCACGCTCGGCATCCTGCGCCGCCGCGGGCAGATGCTGTCGCCGCATGCGCAGGCGCTGTACGAGATGGTGCTGGAAGCCGTGCCCGGGCGGGGCAGAAAGCGGGGCGCGCATTGATGCAAGGAAGCGATCAATGCCAAGAAAGATTGCATTATCGCGGCCCGGCGGCCTTGCATAGAATGAGCGGCCCACCCGCCGAAACACCGATGCGAGACCTCCGCGGCGGCGGGTCTTTCCCTTCAATGCCCACCGAGAGCGCATATGTCTATCTCATCGGCCAGCCGGCCCGTCCGTCACTCCTTTCCCCAATCCCGCCAGCCGTGGCCTGCGCTGGCGCTGGCCGTGGCCGCCAGCCTGGTCCTGGCTGCCGGCAATGCGCTGGCCGACGAGGTCAAGGTCATGAATTCGGGCGGCTTCACCGCCGCCTACAAGGCGCTCGGCCCGAGCTTCGAGAAGGCCACCGGCCACACGCTGAGCACGGCCTGGGGCCCCTCGATGGGCAAGTCGCCCGAGGCGATTCCCAACCGCCTGGCGCGCGGCGAGCATGCCGACGTGGTGATCATGGTGGGCTATGCCCTAGATGACCTCGTCAAGCAGGGCAAGGTGATACCGGACAGCCGCACCGACCTGGCTGATTCGCGCATCGGGCTGGCGGTGCGGGCCGGGGCGGCCAGGCCGGATATCGGCACCGTGGACGCCTTCCGCGACACCTTGCTCAAGGCCGGCTCGATTGCCTATTCGGACAGCGCGAGCGGGGTGTACGTCGAGAAAGAGATGTTCAGGAAGCTCGGCATCGAGGAGCAGGTCAAGGGCCGCGCCCATATGATCGAGAAGATCCCCGTGGGCAGCGTGGTCGCCAGCGGCGACTACCAGGTCGGCCTGCAGCAGGTGAGCGAACTGCTGCCGGTGCAGGGCATCACCTTCGTTGGCAAGATTCCGGAGTCGATGCAGAAGATCACCACCTTTGCCGCCGGCGTGCCCGTCGGCGCCGAGCATCCGGATGCGGGCCGGGCCCTGATCCGCTACCTGGCCTCCCCGGCCGCGCGCGCGGAAGTGGAGCGCAGCGGCCTTGACCCGATCGTCAGCCCGAAGGCGGTGCGCTAAGACAGCGCGATTAGACAGCGCGGTCAGGCAGCTTGTTCAGGCGGCGGCCGGCGGCCTTCTGCCCTTTTGCCCTTCTGCCCGCCTAGGCTGCCTCGGCCTGGATCACCGCCTCGGGCCAGGCAGACAGCTCCAGTTCCCCGACCAGCCTCGCGGCCAGCGCCGCGGCCTGGTTGCGCACGTCGATGATGGTGCCGGACTCCCAGAGCGCGCCGCGCAAGGGCGCGCCCAGGGCGCTGAGGCCCGGCACCGCGCGGCCGCCGCGGTCGAACACGATGCCGCGCGCGTCGCCGTCCACGCCGGATCCCGCCGCGGCCGGGCGCACCAGGCCGCGCGCCAGCAGGCTGCGCACCAGCGGCCGCTCGTTGCCGGCATGCCAGCCATATTCCGCGCCGGTGCAGTTGACGAGCCCGTCCACCGTGGGCACCGCGGGCAGCTCGCGCGACAGGCGCAGCGCCAGCCGGCCATCGCCCGAGCGATCCAGGCGCGTGACCCGCGCGGCATGGACGCGCAGCCGGCCTTGCGCGCGGACTGCCGCTAGCACCGCATGCGTGGGCGGCGCCGCCCGGTGCAGCAGGTTGTCCCAGAACGGCCGGGCATGACGCAGGAAGCGCTGGCGCTCCGGCACGCTGGCGGCTGCCCACAGCGGGCCGATATGGGCGCGCAGCGCGGGCGGCACGCTCTGCCAGTCCAGCCCCTGCGCGGTCAGCGCACGGCACTGGGCGCGCACCCGGCGGACCACGTCGCGCGCGGTGGGGGCGGCCAGCGCCGCCGGCCCGGCGGCGGCAAGGAAGTCGTCGCACGGTCCCGCCCCGTGGCGCAGCCAGGGCAACAGCGCGCGCCGCGAGAAGGCATGGTAGGTGCCGCTGAAGCCGAGCCGCTCCAGTGTCGCCACCACGTCGAGCATGGTCAGGCTGGTGCCGGCCAGCGCAATGTCGCGCGCGCCGGCCAGCGCGGCCAGCGCATCCGGCTGCCAGGGATCGGGCACATAGCGGCCGTCGGCTTCGAGCGCCGGGTCCTGCGCCAGCGCGGGCCGTGCCGGCTGCACGCCGGTGGCCAGCACGATATGGTCGGCGTCCCAGCCGCGGCCGTCGGCGCCGCGCACACGGTGCGGCACGCCGATGGTCAGGTCGGTGATCTCCGTGCGCACATGCTCCAGCGTGGCACGCCCGGCGGCGGCGGACAGCGCGCGCGCCAGCGTGTCGCGCAGGTAGTCGCCATAGACGCTGCGCGGGGCGAAGGTGTCGTCGGCCGTGGCGGCATGGGCGTGGCCGTGCCCGACCAGCCAGTGCGAGAAATCCTCCAGCGTTTCCGGGAACAGGCTGAAGTTCAGCGCGGGCCCGTTCAGGTAGTGCGCCGGGTCCGGTGTGCTGTAGGCCAGCCCGCGGCCTACCTCGGCGCGCGGCTCGAACAGGTGGATGGCCAGTGGCACGCTGCTGTCGCGCAGCAGGCGGATGGCGGTCAGGGTGCCGGCCATGCCGCCGCCGACGATGGCGATGCGGCGCGGGCTGTAGCGGGGTCGGGTCATGGCAGTCTCAGGTTGCGGCGGGGGCGCCGGTGGCCGCGCGCAGGGCCTGCGCGCCCGCGCCCGCCAGGATGGCGTCGTTCTGCGGGGTATGGATGCGGCTGCACAGCACGTTGCGGTAATGGCGCTCGAGCGGGTTGCCGCGCGACAAGGCCGGGTTGCCGGCCAGCCTGAGCGCCAGCTCCACGGCGGCGATGGCGTTGTCGGTGACGTTGAGCTTGAGCAGGTTGCTGTCGGTGACGCTGGCCGGCGCGCCCGCATCCGCGTCGGCGCTGAAGCGGTCCAGCAGCACGCGGTTGGCCAGCAGCCAGGCGTCGATGCGGCCCACCGCTTCCTGGAAGCGCGGCAGCGTGGCGAGCGGCGCGCCCAGGCTGCCGGGCGCGCGCAGGTTGAGCCAGCCGGCAAACCAGTCGCGCGCCGAACGCGCCACGGCATCGTACAAGGTGCCGAGCAGGGTGGCGGTCCACGTGGCCCAGGCCGGGTCGACGCGCTCGGCCCAGGCGGCCGGCTGGCGCAGGTCCACGGCGTATTCGGCCGGCAGCGGGGCGTTGTCGAAGATCACGTCGTGGCTGCCGGTGGCGCGCATGCCGAGGTGGTCCCAGGTCGGCACCACGGTAATGCCCGGCGCGTCGCGCGGCACCAGGAACACCCCGGTGCGCGGACTGGCCTCGTCGGTGCGGCCCCACACGGCCAGCCAGTCCAGCGCGGGGATGCCGGTGGCGTAGATCTTGTGGCCGGACAGGATCCAGCCGTCGCCATGGCGGCGCGCCACCGTGCCGGGCAGGCCGCCGCGCGCGGGCGAGCCAAGCTCCGGCTCCACGCGCAGCGAATTGATCAGCGCGCCATGCGCCACCGCGCTGCGCTGCACGGCCTCGCGCACCGCCTGCGGCCACTGCGTGTCGTTGGCGAGGTTGCGGTGGCCCAGCGTCTGCATGACCAGCACCAGTGCCGTCGACGGGTCGCCCGCGGCAACGTGGTGGATCACGCGGCGTGCCTCCGCCAGCCCCGCGCCGGCGCCGCCGAGCGCGCGCGGCACGGTGAGCGAGAGCAGGCCGAGCCGATGCAGTTCGGCGATGTTCTCGTGGGCGAAGCTGGCGTCGCGGTCATGGGTGGCGGCGCGCGCGGCGAAGCGCTCGGACAGCGCGCGCAGGATGTCGTCAGGGGGCAGGGCGCGTGGTGCCGGGCCGGGTGCCGCATCGGGTTCGAGGGAGGCGGGGGCGAAGCCGCTCTGGCGATGCCAGTCCGCTATGCGCTGGCGGTTGCTCKTGCCGCCCGGTGACAAACTCATTCTTGCTCCTGTGTCGCGATGTTCTGCTGCTTGTGTGTTCGAAGTGTGCGGCGCACCGGTGCGCCCTCAGTGGCAGATCAGGCCGCTCTCCACCAGCATGGTGTTGAAAGCCGCCTCGCCGGCGGCGGCGTCGCGCCACCGGGCGAGCTGGCCGTCACGCTGCCGGCTCGCCAGCCACTGCTCGAGGTAGCGCACGGATTGCGAATCGGCGCGGGGCAGGGTCAGCAGCGGGCCTTCGCCGTGCAGCAGCAGCGGCGCTGCCGCGAAGAAACGCCATTCGGGCAGGCGCATGACGCGCGCGGCCAGCGCGGCGTCGGCCGCCACCGCCGCGCACTCGCCGCGGCGGAAAGCCAGCAGCGCCTGCAGCGCGGACGGATAGCGGCGCAATTCGGCACCGGCGCGGGCCAGCGCGGGCGCATAAGGGCTGTCCTGGCTCGCGCATGCGGTCTTGCCGGCCAGCAGGCCGAGCCGGTCCACCGGTGTGAAGCGCAGCGTCAGCAGGGTGCCTGGGGGAATGGCGGGCGCATGCACGGTGGCCGCGCGCGGCCGCGCGGCACCGGCGTTGCCGAAGACGAGGTCGGTGCCGGCGCCGGGTGGCCCGGCATCGCCGCCGGGCGCCGGGGCGGGGAGGTGGCGCAGCCTGACCGGCACGCCCAGCGCACGGCCGAGCTCAGCCGCCAGCGCAGCCTCGGCGGGATCGGGCACCGGCACCAGCGGCCGCCCGGGCGGCGTGGCGCGCGCATAGGCGTGCACGCCGACCACCAGCTCGCCGCGGGCCTGCGCTTGTTGCAGCAGCGGGCCGGGAACAGGCTGTTGCTGCCACGGCAAGCCTGGCAGGAGCCAGCCCAGCAAGGCGGCGCCGGCCAGGGCACGCAGGGTGATGCCGGCGATCCGCCGCGCCGCGCGTGCCAGGCGCGGCGGCGTTGCGGCACGTCCGGGCAGCACGTCGGCGCCAAGCCACCAGGCGCCGTGCAGGTGCCAGAGTTCATCCGGCATGGCGATCCCGCGGTGCGGGGCGTGGGCCCTGCATGCGCCGGCCTACCATCCCTGGCCTAGTCCCAGCAGGCCGAGGATCTCGCGGCGCAGCCGGATCAGTTCGGGGTCGTCGCGGTGACGCGGGTAGGCACGGTCGATCTTCAGTTCCGCCGTGATGCGCGCGGGACGCTCGCTGAACACGATCACGCGCGTGGCCAGCAGCAGCGCTTCTTCCACGTCGTGCGTGACCAGCAGTGCGGTGAAGCCGGCGCGCTGCCACAGCGAGACCAGTTCGCCCTGCATGCTCAGGCGCGTGAGCGAATCGAGCTTGCCCAGCGGCTCGTCCAGGATCAGCAGGCGCGGCTCGTTGACCAGCGCGCGCGCCAGCGCCGCGCGCTGCGCCATGCCGCCGGAGAGCTGGCGCGGATAGGCCCGGGCGAAATCGCTCAGGCCCACGCGCGCCAGTGCGTCGTCCACGCGCCCGCGCTGGCTGCCCAGCAGGCCGCGCGCCTCGAGCCCGAGCGCGGCGTTGTCCCACACGGTGCGCCAGGGGTAGAGCGTGGGATCCTGGAACACCACCACGCGGCTCGGATCCGGCCCGCTGATGGGCACGCCATCCACGGCCAGCGTGCCGCGCCGAGGCGCTTCCAGCCCGGCCACCAGGCGCAGCAGCGTGGACTTGCCGCAGCCACTGGGGCCGAGCAGGGCCACGAACTCGCCGGGCTCGGCGGTGAGGCTGACGCGGTTGAGCACCGGCAGTACCTGGTCGCGCAGGCTGAAATGGTGGCTGACCTGGTCGATGGTCAGGCGCACGCCGTTGCTGGCCGCGGCCAGCGATGTGTCCGGCGAAGCGGCTGCCGGGGCTTGTACGGCTGCGGCAGCGCTTACCATTTGACGACTCCTTTCTGCCATGCCAGCAGGCGATCGCGTGAGCGGAACAGCAGGGTGATAAGGCCCGAGAACAGGATTGCCATGACCAGCAGCGCGCCGTACATGCTGGCGTAGGCGGCCCAGCCCTGCGCCCATTGCAGATACCAGCCAAGGCCGGACTTGACGCCCAGCATCTCGGCCACCACCAGCACCGAGAACGAGGCGCCGAGCCCCATGAACAGGCCCACGAACACGCTCGGCAGCGCGGCGGGAACCGCCACCTTGAGCACCAGGAAGCGCTCCTTCGCGCCCAGCGTGCGGGCTACGTCGTAGTAGGCCGGGTCCACCGCGGCCACGCCGGACCATGTCAGCACCGTGACCGGGAACCAGGTGGCCAGGGCCACCAGGAAGGTCGCCGCGCTGGCGCTGCTGGGAAAGGCGAAGAACACGATCGGCAGCCAGGCCGTGGCCGGCAGCGGCCCGAGCAGGCGCAGCACCGGGTGGACCCAGTAGCCGGCGCGGCTGGACCAGCCGATCGCCACCCCGGTGAGGAAGCCCGCCAGCGCGCCGAGCAGGTAGCCGGTGGCCAGCAGGCGCAGCGAGTGCGCCACGGCGTCGGCCAGCTTGGCGTAGTCGTCCAGGAAGACTTCGAGCAGCGCCTGTGGCGGTGCGAAGAAGGGCCGCGGCAGCAGACCCAGCTTGGCGGTGACCACTTCCCAGACAAAGGTGAGCACCGCCAGCACCAGCAGCCATGGTCCGGCACGGCGCAAGGCGGCGCCGACGCCGCCCAGCCGGTGCTGCACGAAGGCCAGCACCAGCAGCACGGCGGCCAGGCCGGCGAACAGCTGCGCGGTCTCGTGCGTCAGCGGCCAGTCTTCCGCTTCGGGCCAGAACTTCACCGTGGCGGCCACCGCCAGCCAGCCCGCCGCGGCCAGCGCGCCGCCGAGCCAGACGCGCCGGACGGCCGGCGCGGGCAGGGCGAGGAAATCGTCGTTGCCATCGAAAGCGCGATCGAAGGTATCGTGCGCGCCGCGCTGCCCGTCAGCTGAGTACGTTGGCATAGATGCGCTCCGCGAATTTGGTGGAATCGGTGCCGGGGCGGATCACCGACACCAGCTTGAGTTCGTCCGTGTACTGCGCCAGTTCCTTCTTCAGGTCAGCGCCGGTGGGATGATGGCCGTGGGTGTGGCTGCGGAGCATGGCCACCACATCGCCCTGCGGCACCTTGGCGAACTCCGCGAAGTGGCGGGCCGTTTCCTCCGGGTGGGCCACGGTCCAGTCCTGCGCCTGCAGCACGGCGTGGGTCAGCGCGGCGGCGGTGGCCTTGTCCTCGCGGATCAGGCTGCCGCGGATACCCAGCACGCAGCAGGCGCGGCTGGCGTATTCGTCGGAGAGATTGGTGGCCACCTCGACCAGGCTGCGTTCCTTGCGCAGCAGGTAGGTGCGCGGGTCGCCGTCGGCGGCGGCCTGGGCTTCGCCTTTTTCCAGGGCGATGCCGAGCAGGTCGGCCGGGTACTGGCGCCATTGCACGTCGCGCACCGGATCGATGCCGCGTTTGGCCAGCAGGATGGAGAAGAAATTCTTGGCCGGGCTGGCCATGTCGCTCACCGCCACGGTCTTGCCCTTGAGGCTCTTGAGGTCGGTCACGCCGGAGTTGCGCGTGGTCAGCAGGCGCATGCAGCCGCCGTGCGTGGCGGCGGTGAGCTTGACGTCGAAGCCCTGCTCGAGCGGCTTGAGCCAGCGCAGCGCCATGCCCACGCCGGCATCGGCCTTCCTGGTGGCGATGGCTTCGAGCAACTGGTCGGTGGAGCCGCCGAAGTTGACCAGTTCCACATCCAGCCCGTGGTTGCGGAAGATGTTCTCCTTGAGCGCCGCGGCCACCGGCGCCAGGCACACCGAGCTGGCGTTCCAGGCCAGCCTGACCGGCTTGAGCTGCCCGGCGGCGCGGGCGCGCGGCGCCCACACGAACGGCGCGGCGCCGCCTGTCACCGCCAGCGTGCCGGCGGCCTTCAGCCAGCCGCGGCGGCTCAGGGTGCCGGTGGCGCGCGGGGCGTCGGCGGGACGGTTGACGGCAGACGGCTGCCCTGGCTCTCGATGCATGGCACTCCTCGGTTGTGCTGCCCGCCATGTCGTGGCAGGGGCTGCAGGATGTGGAAGATATGCATCATGCTAAGTAGCGGTTCCCGGCAACAGAACGAATTTGTTGGCACAAGCTTGCACGGGCAGCGCTTTAGGCGGTGGGTGCATATCCTTGTACCTGTCCGGCGAGGCACTTGCCGCACCGGGTTAAGATCGCCGGTTTTGATTGCGGACAGGCCAATGCAAGCGCAGGAACTCACCGCCCCGCGGCGGGTGGATATCGTGGTGTACCCCGGCTTCAAGGCGATGGAGGCGGTCGGCCCGATGACGGTGTTCGACTACGCCAATGTGCGCCTGGCCCAGCGCGGGCAGCCGCCGGCCTATGCCACGCGCGTGGTGGCGCTGGAGGCCGGGCCGGTGCGCTCCGACACGCTGATGACGCTGGAGGCCACGGCCCGGCTCGATACCGTGTTGCTGCCCGATATCGCGTTGATCGTGGGCGCGCGCGATATCGAGCGCGCCATGGCCGAGGCGCAGGGCATCGTGCCGTGGGCGCGCGCAGTGGCGCCGCGCATCGGCCGGCTGATCGCGCTGTGCTCGGGCACCTTCTTCCTGGCTGCGGCGGGCGTGCTCGACGGGCGCCGGGCCACCACGCACTGGAGCGTGGCGACGTTGCTGCACCAGCGCTTCCCGGCGGTGGAAGTCGATGCCGACGCCATCTTCATCCGCCAGGGCAACCTGTGGACCTCGGCCGGGGTCACCGCCGGCATCGACCTCGCGCTGGCGGTGGTGGAGGAAGACCTGGGCCGCGAGCTGGCGCTGGACCTGGCGCGCGAACTGGTGGTCTATCTCAAGCGCCCGGGCGGGCAGTCGCAATACAGCCTGCACCTGGCCAGCCAGGCGACCAGCCACGCCGGCATCCGCGGCCTGCAGGACTGGATCCTGTCCGACCTGGCGCACGATTTCACGCTGGCGGAAATGGCGGCGCGCGTAGCCATGAGCGAGCGCAATTTCCGGCGCGTGTTCGCGAAAGAGGCAGGCGTCAGCCCGATGGCGTTCGTCGAGTCGGCCCGCATCGAAGGCGCGCGCCGCCTGCTGGAGCAGGGCGACCTGCCGCTCAAGGCGATTGCCGCACGGACCGGCTTTGGCTCCGACGAGGGCCTGCGCCGCGCCTTCCTGCGGCAACTGGGCATCACCCCGAGGGACTACCGCGAACGGTTCGGCAGGGCCTGACTAGGCCGGCTCGTCGGCCGGCAGCGCGAGGTAGCGGTGCAGCATCCCGGTGAGCCGGTGCTCCAGCAGCGGATCGTCCAGGTCCAGCCCGCTGGGGGCATGCAGCACGATGCTGGTCAGCGCGCTGACGACCAGCTGGATGGCGATCCGGGTCTCGGCTTCCTGCCGTGCAAAGCGCCCGGGCGGGATATGCCGGGCCAGGCGCGGCACCATCGTGTCGAGCATGCGCTGATTGGCCTCGCGAATGGGTTGCCACAGCGGGTTCTGCGCCGGCCCGTGCCGCATATAGGCCGCGAACAAGCCTCTGTGCCTGCGGAGCTGACCGGCATAGAAGCCGACGACGCGGCCGCAGATGACGGCGGCCGGCCCTGTCGTCCAGGCCGCATCGGTGGCCAGGGCGAAGTCGAGCGCGGCGCGCAGCTCGGCCAGGGTGTCTTCCAGCACCAGCGCACAGAAGGTCTCCTTGTCGGAGAAGCGCGCATAGAAAGCGCCGACCGAAGTGGAGGCGGCCCGGGTGAGATCGGCGAGGGAGAAGCCGGTCAGGCTCCCGGCCTCGTTGATCAGTGTCCTGCCCGCCGACAGCAGCGCCTTCAGGGTGGCTTCGCTGCGCTCTTGCTGCGGCTGCTTCATCCCGGCGCGCGGGGCCGCCGATGCGCCCGGGGTCGTGGTTTCGGATGTCATGGGTCAAAGGTGAATGCCAGCGGTTCGCCCCGCGGTTTTTCCTGCTCCCGGCGGCCAGGAGCGCGGCCTGGAGCGCAGCCAGTTGCGCCGCTGCGCCGCCCTGTCCACGTTTACCCGGAAGGCGGCCCGCCGCGCGGCACCGCAAGCCAGGGATTGCTGCGACGCACGCAAAAGCCCGGGCGTGCAGGGGAGCATGTCTGCGGCTTCCCGAATCATCTGCGCGACGGCCAATTGGTGCAACTGCATGAAGCGCCCGCCGCGCGCCCGCGGCCCCATGCGGTCCTTGATATAAGAAGAAACAGAATTATGATTCTGTTTATAGCCGGACCCGAGAGCAAGTACAAGACCGATCCCACCTCCGGCAAAGAATGGCGTGGAGACTGGTCGATCCCCATGAACGCCAAAGGAGACTGCATGTCATCGCTTCACCGCTACACGCTGCCCGTGGTTCAGACGGGCTGGTCGATCGGCAGCCAGGTGGCCACCGAGTTCAACTGGGAGTACGACAACGAGGGCTCGAAGCTGCTGCAGCTCTACGAGACCGGCAAGAAGCACCAGTGGAACGCTTCGGACCGGATCGACTGGTCGCAGGAACTGGATCCCGAGAACCCGCAGGAACTCGACGACCGCATGATCCCGATCTTCGGCACGCCGCTGTGGGAGAAGATGGGAAAGCACGACCGCATCGAAGTGCGCCGTCACCAGCAGGCACATTCGCTGTCGCAGTTCCTGCACGGCGAGCAGGGGGCGCTCATGGTGTCCGCGCGGATCGTCCAGATGGTGCCCGGCATGGACGCGAAGTTCTACGCGGCCACGCAGACCATGGACGAAGCGCGCCACGTCGAGGCGTACTCGCGCCTGCTGCACGAGAAGGTCGGCATCCTCTATCCCATCACGCCGGGGCTCAAGTCATTGCTCGAGAGCGTCCTGACGGACTCGCGCTGGGACTTCTGCTACCTCGGCATGCAGGTGCTGGTCGAGGGGCTGGCGCTGGCGGCGTTCCAGCGGATCCGGGACTATTCGAAGAATCCGCTGGCGGCGTCGATCAATGCGTACGTCATGCAGGATGAAGCGCGCCATGTCGCCTTCGGGCGTACCGCGTTGCGCGGCTACTATCCGCAGTTGACCCAGGCCGAGCAGAAGGAACGCGAAGACTTCGTGATCGAGGCCTGCTACCTGATGCGTGACCGTTTCGACCAGAAAGAGGTATGGAGCCGCCTCGGCCTGCCGGAAGACGAGTGCGCGAAGGCAGTGCGGGAGTCGGATACGATGCGGCAGTTCCGCCAGCGCCTGTTCAGCCGCATCGTCCCGACGGTCAAGGACATCGGCCTGTGGAGCCCGCGCGTGCAGAACGCGTTTGCCGACATGGGGGCCATCGAATTTGCCAATATCGATGTCGAGGCGCAATTTGCCCAGGACCACAAGATTGCCGAGGAGTTCGATGCGCGCCGCCATGTGATGGCCTCCATCGACAGCGCGCAATCGCCTGCGGCGAACTGACGCCGCAACGCCGGGCCCGCGTGCGGGGAGGCGGGAGGCGCCTCCCCGCAGCGCATGCCGGTCGGCGCTGTCCGCAGCGGCTTATCCGGCCTCGCTTGCCAGCGCATCTGGTGCGCCGGCCTCGCCGTATTCGGGGTAGTCGACATACGCGCGCTCGTCGCCGCCCCAGAACGCCGAGCGGTCGTAGGGGGCGAGTGGCAGGTCGCGCCGCAGGCGCTCGGGCAGATCGGGATTGGAAGCGTAGAAGCGGCCGAATGCGAACAGGTCGGCATCGCCCCTGGCGAGAATCGCATCTGCGCCAGCCTTGTCGAATCCGCCCGCGGCGATCACCGGTCCCTTGAAGATCTTGCGCAGGAACACCGCGGCCACCGGCGGGCGATCTGCATCGAGCGTCTCGACGCCCATCACGCGCGGCTCGACCACGTGCAGGTAGGCCAGCCCGAAGCGGTTCAGCTGCCCGGCGGCATAGGCGAAGGTGGCTTCGGGGTTGCTGTCGGAGATCGCGCCCCATTTGCAGCATCGGCGATCCTGCGCCAGCCGGCGATGTGCCTGTCTTCATAGATGCCCGGGCCGCCGAGGTAGCCGCGGCCCGAGCGCAATGTGTGTGACGACTCGGTGATGATCAGCCCGCCTTCCGAGGCGCGCTGGCTGTAGTACCGCGCCATCATCTCGCTCGGCGTGTCGTCCGGATCGGAACGCAGGCGGGTCATGGGGGCGTGGACGATGCGATGCTTCAGGCTGTAGGGGCCAAGCTGGAGGGGGGAAAAGAGCTTCGACATGGTGGGTTCTGGTTCTGGTTCTGGTTCTGGTTGTGGTTGTGGTTCTGGTTCAGGCGGGCGCTGGTTCGGCAATCCGTGTCCGGCGATCGCAACGGTCGGATGCCATGTGGGTGTCAGGTCGCGGCGGGACATGGCATGGCTGGCTTGCGGCTGCGCGTGCGCAGCAACGCGACGGAAAGGCCCAGCGCGGCAATCTCGCAGAGGCCCGCGACCCAGCCGAGGTCCGCCACCGAAGCCCTGGCGACGACGATGCCGCCCAGGGCCGCGCCGGCCGAGAAGCCGAGATACATGAACGAGGCATTGAGCGAGAGCACGATCGGGGTCGCCTGCAGGCCGGCGAGCGCCACCAGCCTGGCCTGCTGCGCGGGATAGAAGGCCCAGTGCGCCAGGCCCCAGGCAGCGACCGCGCCGAGCACCGGCAGCGTGGCGCTCGACGGCGACAGGAAGTCCGCGCTGAAGGACAGCGTCAGGAAGGCGAGCGCCGAGAGGCCGATGGCCGGCACGATCACGCGCGCGGCCCCCAGCTTGTCGGCCAGGCTGCCACCGGTCATCACGCCGATTCCCGCGGCCACGCCCCACAGGAACAGCACGGCGCTGATCTGCGTGCCGCCGAATCCGGCGACCTGCGCCAGGAACAAGGCGAGGTAGGTGTAGACGACATAGGCACCCGTGGCCCACAAGGCGGTGCTGATCAGCGTCAGCAGGATCACCGGCCGCTTCGCCACGGCGAGGCGTTCGCGCAGCGTGGCCGTCGCCACGCCGGCACCGATGCCGCGCGGCAGGCCGCGCGCCAGGCCGAGCGTGGCCACCACGGCGAGCGCGGCGATCGCCAGGAACGTCATGCGCCAGCCGAGCCGGTGGCCGATGGTGGCGCCGAGCGGGACGCCCAGTGCGATGGCGACGGTGATGCCGCCATTGACGACCGCGATGGCACGGCCGCGGCGCTCCGGGCCGGCGATGACGCTGGCCAATGCATTGGCGCCGGGCACGAACAAGCCCGCCGCGCCTGCCAGCAGGATGCGCGCGGCCATCAGCGCCAGGTAGCCCGGTGCCGCCCAGGCCAGCAGGTTGGCCGCGGCGAAGGCCGACATGCTGAGCAGCAGCAGGGTGCGCCGGCCCAGGTTGCCGGACAGGGCCGTCAGGACCGGCGAGCTCAGGCCGTAGGCCAGCGCGAACACCGTGACGAGCTGGCCCGCGGTCTGTACGCTGACGCTGAGATCCGTCGCCAGTTCCGGCAGCAGCGCGGCAAGCATGAAGCCTTCGGTGCCGATGGCGAAGGCGCCGAAGGCCATCCAGTAGACGGACCACGGCAAGGCGGCTTGTGGTCGGGAAGTGTGCATTGATGGAGCGTTCATGATGGGGTGCGCTTGATGGGATGCGCTTGATGGGATGCTTCGGGACGAGGCGACGATGGCTCAGGGCACGTCGGTACGCCGGCCGCTTGCGGACGATTCGGCAGCCGCGTCGAGCAGCCTGTGCATGCGCACGGCGTCCTCGAAATCCGGCGCCGCGACCGAGCGGGGCCACCCCGTGGCATGCAGCAACATGTCGAGGAAGTGGCCGGCATAGATGGCGATCACGCTGGAGAAGTTCTCCGGCGGCGCCGTCCAGCGCAGCGCAAGCGGCCTCAGCGCCTGGAAGTAATTCATGCTGACGTGCATGCGCACGGAGCGCAGCTTGCCCACGTAGCCCTGCGCCAGCAGATCCCGCAGGTAGCGGTTGTGTGGCGCATGGCGGCGCTGCAGGCCAGCCACGTGGCGTACGCCCCGGTCTTGCGCCAGTTGCAGCAGTTGTTCCGAAGCCGCGGTGCTGGTCGAGAGCGGCCATTCGCAATAGACGTCCTTGCCGGCGGCGATGGCCGCGCGCACGGCGCTCTCATGCTGCGGGGCGGTGGTAAGGACGATGACCAGGTCGACCTCGGGATGCGCCACGAGTGCTTCCAGCGAATCGGCGACGTGCAGGAAGCCGTATTGCCTGGCAGCTGCCGTTGCGGCCTCGCGCCGCTGGCTGTAGATGGCCGACAAGGCATAGCGGTCGCGCAGCAGGCTCAGCACGCGCAGGTGGCCGTGCCGTGCCCAGTTGCCGATGCCGATGATGCCGACGCGGATGGGCGCGCCGCCCGTGGCGCGTGCGGCGATGGGGTGTGAAGTCATGATGCCTCTGGATCCGTGCTTGACGAGGAAGGCAGTCTAGGCGCGGGGAGGCAAAAGAAAAACGCTCGCGGACTCCGAACACTCTGGAGCGCCATGGAAGTAATCGGGGGCGGCCCCGGCAGGCGCCACTGCCCTGGCCGGGGGTGACTTTGGACACTGGTGTCCGCAGTGATTTGCCTGCTGGCCCTCTACCGCCGCGGCCGCCGGGCGCCAGATCGGGTCATGAGGCCGGCGCCCGCTGCTGCAGGCAAAGCAAGGGGCGGCGGCACCGGGAGATCGCATTCCGTGCACAACATTCCCTGCACGATATTCACTGATATTCACTGCCAGGAGTCCATCATCATGACCAGCAAGCTCTATACCCCGACCCGCATCGGTGCCGTCGAACTCACGCATCGTGTCGTCCAGGCACCGCTCACGCGCTTGCGTTCAGAGCAGCCCGGCGATGTGCCCGGTGCGCTGATGGCCACCCACTATGGCCAGCGTGCCTCCGAAGGCGGCCTGCAGATCGCCGAGGCAACCACGGTCTCCGTGGTGGGCCGTGGCTATCTCGGCGCACCCGGCATCTATTCGGACGCGCAAGTCGAAGGCTGGCGCAAGGTCACCGACGCGGTGCATGCCAGGGGCGGCCGCATCTTCCTGCAACTCTGGCATGTCGGGCGCCAGAGCCATGTCGACATGACCGGTGGCGTGCCGCCGGTAGCGCCTTCGGTGGTGCCGTTCGAACAGGTGGTATTCACTGCGCACGGCTGGGTCCCCGTATCGCCGCACCGCGCGCTGGCGCTGGAAGAAATCCCGAGCATCGTCGAAGAGTTCCGCCAGGCTGCGCGGCGCGCCATGCGGGCGGGCTTTGACGGCGTGGAAGTCCACGGCGCCAACGGCTACCTGCTTGACCAGTTCCTGCAGGACGGCACCAACAAGCGTACCGATGCCTACGGCGGGCCGGTGGAGAACCGCGCGCGCCTGCTGCTTGAAGTGGTCGAGGCGGTGGCTTCGGTTTGGGGCGGCGACCGCGTGGGCGTGCGCATCGGGCCGAGCGGGACGTGGGCCTCGATGTCCGACAGCGATCCGCAGCAGACCTTCGGCTACGTTGCGCAACAGYTCAATCGCTTCGGGCTGGCCTATCTGCATGTGATCGAGCCGCGTATCGCCGGCGGCGAGGCGCCGGAAGAGGGCAAGCCGCCGGTGGCCGCCGCCCAGATCCGCGCGCTGTTCAAGGGCCCGATCATCGCGGCGGGTGGCTTCGAGCGTCACGACGCGCAGGAGATCGTGGAGCGCGGCCACGCGGACCTGGTCGCGTTCGGCCGCCATTTTTCCGCGAACCCGGACCTGCCGGATCGCCTGCGCCAGGACCTGCCGCTGAACCCGTACGACCGGGATACTTTCTGGGGCGGCGATCAGCGTGGCTACAACGACTTCCCGACCTATCCGGAGGCCCGGGAGCATCAGGACGGGAATCGCCAGGCCGCCTGATCCGCCTACTTGCCGGGAGCGCGTGGCGGGCCTAGGCTTGCCGCGCGCGCGCACCCGGCGGGCGCGTTGGCTTCTGTTCAGGCAGCAGATGCTCGACCAGATAGTCGACGAACACCCGCACCTTGGGCGACAGGTAACGGCTGGAAGGCCACACCGCGCGCAGCCAGCCGGTGTGATCGAGGTAATCGTCCAGTACGCTGACCAGGGTGCCTTCGGCACGCTGCCGGCGCACGGAGTAGTCCGGCACGCAGACGATCCCGAGCCCCTGTTCGGCCAGTTCCACCAGCGGTTCCACCGAGCTTGCCGTGGCGGAAACCGGGAGCTCGAAGTCGGGGTCCGTTGCATCCGCCGCGAACGGCCAGCGCTCGAGCTTGCCGCTGGTCGGGAACTTGTGGTGCAGGCAGGCGTGGGACTTCAGGTCGTGCGGCCGGCGGGGGACGCCCGCACGCTTGAAGTACGCGGGCGAGCCGAACAGTTTCAACTGGTACTGGCTCAGCGTATGCGCCGACAGCCGGGTGTCGCCTACATCGCCGGTGCGTACCACTACGTCGAAGCCTTCTTCGATGACGTTGACCAGGCGGTCGCTGAAATCGAGGTCCATCTCGATCTCGGGATAGGCAGCCATGAAGCGGCCGACCACCGGCGTCAGCACCGATCCCACCAGCGGCATGCTGACGCGCAGCCGTCCACTCGGCGCGCCGCGCGACTGCGCCAGTTCCAGTTGCGCGTTTTCCAGCTCCGCGAAGATGCGCTTGCAGCTTTCCAGGAAGATCCCGCCTTCGGGCGTCAGCGAGATGCTCCGCGTGCTGCGGTGGAACAGCCGCACATGGAGCCGCTCCTCCAGGCGCGCGACCGTCTTGCCGACGGCGGATGGCGAGACCCCGAGCTGCCGCCCCACCTCGGTGAAGCTGCGCGCCTCTGCCGCGCGCACGAAGACATTGAGGGCCGCCAAGTTGTCCATGATCGTTCCAGTCCGCCCAGGTGCTATGTCGTGCACTGGATTCTATATCGGCAGGGGCGGGCGCGCGGCGAGGGGCCCGGCGCGTCCCGCCGTCCGGCGCGGTGTCTGCGGGCCGCCTTATTTCCCCATAAGTAGTTGACTAGGTTTTTCACATGTATAAAATCTAGTTCACAAACATGAAAATAGCCGGTCCCACACGTTCATGCTCCATCAGCGTGCAGCGCGGCCGGCAAGGAGACGATCGATGGCCTCATCGCCAACCCCGCTGCCCGCGCAGCCAAACTTCTTCGTCCGTACCGAGGATGTCGCCGGCTATCACCCTGCCAATCACGTCGGCACGCTGAACCGCCGCATCATCGGCCGGGAGAACGTGGGCGCCACCCAGCTGGAGGTCATCCACGGCACCATCGAGCGTGGCAAGGGCGCCTTGCCGCACGCGCATCCCGGCATCGAGCAGGTCTGCTACATGCTGGAGGGCAGGGCACGCGCCGAGGTGAACGGGCTTTCGCGCGAACTGGGCCCAGGCGACTGCTGCTTCTTCCCGGCCGATGCCATGCATGTATTTACCGTGATCAGCGACGAGCCGGTCAAGTTGCTGGTGATCTACGCCCCGCCTTACGAGGAATCGCCGCAGCGTGTGATCCGTCCGGCCTGAGCCTTGCCGCCCGCGGCGCGGGTGTGCGCTTGCGACGTTCGTAGTTCAAGCCTGGAAGGAGATGCAGACAGATGCAGATGACCTTGTCTTCCCGACGCCGGTGGCTGTTGTGCGCGGCGCTATTGACCTGCCTGCCGGGCGCGGCCTGGAGTGACGGCTACCCCAGCAGGCCCATCCGCATGGTGGTGCCGTACGCGCCGGGCGGGGCCACCGATGTCGTGGCGCGGCTGGTCTCGCAGAAGCTGGCGGAGGCGTTGAAGCAGCCGGTGGTGGTGGAAAACCGCCCGGGCGCCAACGGCATCATCGGCACCGACGCGGTGGCGCGCGCCGCGCCCGATGGCTACACGATCCTGCTCAATACGGCCGGCGCGCAGACCCTCAGCCCGGTGCTCTACAAGGCGGGCTACGAGCCGCTCAAGAGCTTTGCGCCGATCAGCCTGATCAGCAGCATCGGCTTTGTCATGGTGGTCCATCCCTCGGTGCCGGCAAAGACGGTGCAGGAATTCGTGGCGCTGGCGCGTGCCAAGAGCCGGCCGCTGAGCTTGTCGGCGGGCAGCAGCATGATCGAGCTGATCGGCGAGACCTTCAAGGCGACCGCCGGCACGCCGGACGTGGTCAGCGTGTCTTACCGCGGCACCGGGCCGCAGATGCAGGCGGTGGTGGCCGGCGAGGTGGACATGACCATCGATCCGTTCAACGCGATGGCGATGATCCGCGCCGGCAAGCTGCGGCCGCTGGCGGTGCTGTCGCCCAGGCGTTCGCCGGCGCTGCCCGATGTGCCCACCATGCAGGAAGCGGGTATCCAGGGGCTGAACTTCAATTCCTGGGCAGGCTTGCTGGCGCCCGCCGGCACGCCCAGGGAGATCGTGGCGCGGCTGAACCAGGAGATCGTGCGCATCGTCGCGCAGCCCGATATCAAGGCGCGGCTGGCAGCCATCGACTATGAGGCGGTCGGCAGCACGCCGGAGCAGTTCGCCACCATCATCGCCGACGACGCCGCACGCTGGGCCCGGCTGGTCAAGGACACCAACTACAAGGACAAGACCGCGCCTTGAGCGTGGCCGTCGATCACGCATGGCCGGCGCGACCCTTGCAGCCGGCGGCAACGGGACGCAGTGGGGATCAACCCGGATACGGCCGGAAACAACAGGAGACAAAGACATGGCAATGTTCACCACGCGGCGGCGCGCGGCTTTCTTATCGTTGGCGCTGGCGGCGGTGCCGTTTGCCGCACCGCATGCGGCAGCCGCCGACGCCTATCCCACCAAGCCGATCCGACTGGTGGTGCCGTTTGCCGCCGGCAGCGGCACCGATGCGGTGGCGCGCATCACCGCCAAGGAGCTGGGCGACGCCCTCAGGCAGAACGTGGTGGTGGATAACCGCCCGGGCGCCAATGGCGCCATCGCCGCCGAGATCGTCGCGCAGGCGGCGCCGGACGGCTACACGCTGTTCATGACCACGAACACGACGCACTCGGCCAATCCTTCCCTGATGAAGAAGTTGCCGTACGATCCGATCCGCGATTTCACGCCGGTGGCGCGCATGGGCAACCTGCCGTTCATGCTGGTGGTCAACCCCAAGCTGCCGGTCAGGACGGTGCCGGAGCTGATCGCCTATGCGCGCACGCATCCGGGCATGTCCTACGCCAGTGGCAACAGCACCGGCATCGTGTCGGGTGCGACCTTCGGGCGCCTGACGCAGCTGGACCTGCTGCACGTGCCGTACAAGAGCACGCCCCCGGCCATGACCGACGTGATCGCCGGGCAGGTGCCGATGATGTTCGTCGACGTGGCGGCTGGCATTGCCAACGTCAAGGCTGGCAAGCTGCGCGCGCTGGCGGTGACCACGGCGCAGCGCAGCCGGCTGTTGCCGGATCTGCCGCCGCTGGCCGACGCGCCGGAACTGAAGGGATTCGACATCACCTCGTGGAACGGCGTGTTCGCGCCCGCGCATGCGCCGGCCGAGGTGGTCGACAAGCTCAACCAGGCGCTTTCGCGCATCGCTTCGAGCAAGGAAGTGGCGCCACGCTTCGAGGCGCTGGGCTTCGAGGCATTCGGGCAATCGCCCAAGCAGTTCTCCGGTTTCGTGGCCGGCGAACTGGTCAAGTGGACCAAGCTGGTCAAGGACGCCGGCATCCAGCCGGAATGAGGCAGGCATGAACTTTGAAAGAACCCCCGAGCAACGCGCCATCGTCGAGGCGGTGACGCAATTGTGCGGCGACTTCGGCGCCGATTACTGGTCGGGCCTGGACGAGCAAGGCAAGTTTCCCGAAGCCTTCCACCAGGCCATGGCCAAGGCCGGCTGGCTCGGCATTGCCATGCCCGAATCCTATGGCGGTGCCGGGCTGGGCATCACCGAGGCGGCGCTGATCATGCAGGCGGTGTCGGCCTCCGGCGCCGGTTTCTCCGGTGCGTCCGCCATCCACATGAATGTGTTCGGGCTCAATCCGGTGGTGGTGTTCGGCAGCGCGCGCCAGCAGGAGGCTGCGCTGCCGCCGCTGATCGCCGGCACCGAGAAGGCGTGCTTTGCCGTGACCGAGCCGGACGCGGGGCTCGACACCACGCATCTCAAGACCCAGGCCGTGCTGTCGGCGGACGGCAAGAGCTACCGCGTGGACGGGCGCAAGATCTGGATCTCCACCGCGCAGGTGGCCGACCGCATGCTGCTGCTGGCGCGCACCACGCCGCTGGACAAGGTGGCCAAGCCGACCCAGGGGCTCAGCCTGTTCTACACGTCCCTGGACCGCAAGCACATCGAAGTGCGCGAGATCCACAAGATGGGCCGCGCGGCGGTGGACTCGAACATGCTGTTCATCGACGGGTTGCAGGTGCCGGTGGAGGACCGCATCGGCGAGGAAGGGCGCGGCTTCGAGTACATCCTGCACGGGCTCAACCCGGAGCGCATCCTGATCGCCGCGGAAGCCGTGGGCCTGGGCCGCGCGGCGCTGGAGGCGGCCACCCGCTACGCCCGCGAGCGCACCGTGTTCGGCCGGCCGATCGGCCAGAACCAGGGCATCCAGCACCCGCTGGCGCAGGCCTGGATGGCGCTGGAGGCGGCAGACATGATGGTGTGGAAGGCCGCGTGGCTGTACGACCAGGGCAAGCCCTGCGGGGCCGAGGCCAACACCGCCAAGTACCTCGCCGCCGAGGCCGCGCATCAGGCCTGCCAGACCGCGGTGCTGACGCTGGGCGGCATGGGCTATGCGCGCGAGTACCAGGTGGAGCGCTACCTGCGGGAGTCGTACATCCCCCGCATCGCGCCGGTCAGCGCCCAGCTGATCATGTGCCATATCGCCGAGCGGGTACTGGGTTTGCCGAAGTCGTACTGAAACCGAAGGCACGGAGCGAAGGCATCCGCGTGCCGGGGCGGGACGTGCGGGCCGCGATTCTTTAGCGTTTATCCTGGCAATCCCGCTCCTGGGCGTCTCATTCTTTCAGCGATGAAAATAATAAAAAACGCGCCGCTGGCGACAGCGGCGCGTTGTGCTTTTCCCTGCAAGCTGTTTCTTCCATCCCTCGTCCTACAATCGGCCCATCACTAGCAGAACCACCACGACCAGTACGACGAGGCCAAGGCCGCCGCTGGGGTAATAGCCCCAGCCTGTGCTGTACGGCCAGGCCGGCAGCGCGCCGAGGAGCAGAATGATCAGAAGGATAAGCAGGATCGTGCCGATGGCCATGATGGGCTCCTTTTCGGTTGGATTTCCGTTGTTGGATTTCCGTTGTTTCCAGCGGTAGTGCCTCGCTTGCATGCCCGGGCTTACTTGCCCAGCTCGTGGCCGATCACACCGCCGGCGACGGCGCCGCCGACCGTGGCGGCAGTGTTGCCGTGCGAGAGTTCATGCCCCGCCACGCCGCCAGCCACGGCGCCGGTGGCGGTGCAGCCATTCAGGCCCATCAGAAGTGCGGCACCCGCGATGAGCGCGCTGGCAAGTCTCAACATGGCGGTCTCCTGCATGCATGATTTGCGATGGCGGTGCAGGCGCGCGGTACGCGTCTGCCATGCATCCAAGATAGCTGGGCGCGACGGCGCGCCCAGCAGGTCATGCGCTGATATGGATGTAGGAATTGGACGACGCCGCGTGTGCGGCGCCGCTAGCCTGGAAGCGGCGGGAGGGGAAATCGAGCTGCGCGAACCAGCCCCGGCGGGGCGGCCGGCAAGCGATCAGCGCAGGCGCTTGATGAGCGAGGAGGTATCGGCGCGGCCGCAGCCGTCCTGCTGCAGGTCGGCATAGAACTGGTCGACCACGGCGGTCACCGGCAGGCTGGCGCCGTTGCGGCGTGCTTCGTCCAGGCACAGGCCCAGGTCCTTGCGCATCCAGTCCACCGCGAAGCCGAAATCGAACTTGTTCTCGACCATGGTCGGGCCGCGGTTCTCCAGTTGCCACGAGCCCGCGGCGCCCTTGCTGATGACGTCCAGCACCACCGGCATGTCCAGCCCCGCGCGCTCGCCGAAGGCGATGGCTTCGGACAAGCCTTGCAGCAGCCCGGCAATGCAGATCTGGTTGACCATCTTGGCCAGCTGGCCCGCGCCGGCGCCGCCGATGCGGGTGACGGCGCGCGCGTAGGCGCCCAGCACGGGCGCGACGCGGTCGTACGCGGGCTGGTCGGCGCCGCACATGATGGTGAGGATGCCCTTCTGCGCGCCCACCTCGCCGCCCGAGACGGGCGCGTCGACGAAGTGCAGGCCGCGCTCGGCGGCGGCGGCATACAGCTCGCGCGCCACATTGGCGCTGGCGGTGGTGTGGTCAACGAAGACACAGCCGGCCGGTGCCTGGGTGAAGGCGCCGTCGGCGCCGGTCATCACCGCACGCAGGTCGTCGTCATTGCCCACGCAGGAGCAGACTGCTTCGGCATCCTGCGCGGCGAGCGCCGGGGTGGCCGCGGATTTGCCGCCGAACTCGGCCACCCACTGCGTGGCCTTGCTTGCCGTGCGGTTGTAGACCGTGACCTGGTGGCCCTTGGCGGCGAGATGGCCCGCCATGTGATAGCCCATGACGCCGAGGCCGATAAATGCAACACGCATGACTGGAAAGCTCCCTGACCGGCAGGCCAACGTCGTGCGTTGCCTGCCCTTGGCGCGGGGCAGCCGTTGCGGGGCGCCCGCAGAATGAGAAAACCGGGCGGTAAGCCCGACGAAGCAGCGAATGCTGCCATTCTTGCACTGCAACGTCAACCGCGCCTGCGGCGCATTCCTGGCCCGGGCGCGCGGCTATTCGAACGACACCTGGCCGGAGCCGGTGCGGCTGACATGGCGCTGCATCGGCCGGCCGCGGACGACGATCTGACCGGAACCGGCGAGCGCGATGCTGGCCTCGTCCGAGGCAATGCCGAGAATGCGGCCCGAGCCGCTGAGCCAGGCGTCCAGCCGGCTTGCCCGCAGCGCGCCGGCGTCCACGTTGCCCGAGCCCGAGAGGGCGGCCCGCACTTCGCCGGCCTGGCCTTCGGCCACGATGGAGCCGGACCCGGAGAGCTCGAGGTCGATGGTGGCCTCGCGCAAGCCGCTTGCCCGCAGGGAGGCGGCCCCGGGAATGCTGACCGCCTGCAGCGACGGCGCGCCGATGGCGACCTTCAGCGGCGCCGCCAGCACGACCGGCGCCTTCAGGTCGATCGACAGGCGGCCGTCGGCAACGGTGGTCAGCACCAGCGGCAGCACGTCGGCCGGGCCGGTGATGGCCACCGAGAAGCCGGGATTGGCCGCAGGGCTGACCGAGAAGACCGCGGTGACCGGCGCGTTGAGCTGCACCCCCGAGAATGCGCCCGGATGGCGCAGCTCGGTCTTCTCCGGGCCGCTTGGGCGGAGCGCCTCTTGCGAAGAAACCACCTGGCCGTTGACGATGACCACGCTGCTGCTGCTGCTGCCCGAGCCGGGCGTGGACACCGTCGTGCTCTGGTTGACGATCACCGTGCCCTGTTGCGCCGTCGCGCTGCCGCAAAGGCAGCAGGTGGCCAGCGCGCAGACGCGTAGCAGAGTAGTGCAGGCCATGGCTATCCTCGGTTGGGGAAGCAGGACAAGGGCGGGCTAGCCTGCCGTTTGCCGGCTGTCCGCCGGTTCGGTCGCCGGGCCTGTGGTGGCCGGGCGCGCGTCAGCGTCCCGGTGGAAGGTGTACTTGTCCTTGCCGGTCCTCTTGGAATCATAGAGGGCTTCGTCGGCTTTGATCAGGGCGTTGGCCAGCAACCAGCATCGCCCAGATCGGACGGGCGGCTTCATCGATGCCGTCGAGCACCATGCGTGCGCCGGCGCAGAAGGCGACCACGAAAGCGAAGTTGAGGACTTCGAAATGCCGGGCGCGACGCATGAACGGCACGGCCACGGTCAGTGCCGAAACGGTGTTGGCGCGCGCCGCGGGTCATCGCGGCAGGCCATCTCCGGCAGTCGTGCAAGGCGCGGCAAGCGTCGCCGGGTGGCTTGGTGGTACGGCACTCACAGTACCGCGCGGCGAGGTTTCCCGCACCTTGTGCGCGTGGCTATGCTTAAGACGTAGTACGGCAACCGGCGCCGGCAATCACATGACGACGGCATGCCGATGCCTGGCGCGGGCATTGCGCGCTGGCGGTTGTGCAGGAGGGTGTATGAGAACGCTGGGCTTGCTGTTTGCCACATCGCTGGCGATAGCGCTGCCGCTGCGCGCGGGTGCGGCAGGTTGCCAATATGACATGCAATGCAAAGGGGAACGGATTTGTCAGCAGGGCCAGTGCGTCGCCCCACCCGATGACGATGGCACCGACGGCGGGAGTGCGGCGTCCCGCTCCGCCCAGGTTCCTCCCGCAAGCTCGGCGCCGGCCTCGGCGCGCATGACCAAGAGCGCGCCGGCCCCGAGCGAGCCACGCTTTTGCTGCACGGTGGCCGGCAAGCTCAGGCCCTACGGCAACATGTCCTCCGACACCGCCGTGGGCGATGCCTGCCAGGGTGCGACCAACTCCGGCAAGCCCGTTCCGGGCACGGCCTGCCAGTGAGGAGGACCGCCGGGAGGGCAAGCGCGGAGCGGCTGCGGCAAGCGCTTAAGCAGATGCCTGCGTGGCGCCGCTGCCATTGCTGCCTGGGGCCGGCAGCAATGGCGCCGCGCCAGGCAGGTACGCCGTGACCCACTTGGTCATCGCGTCGCCCATGGCCGGCAACACGTTGCCCTGGTCGGGCAGGAAGTCGCGGCCCATCAGGCACCACTGGAACGGGTCGCTGCCGCTTATGGCGGCGAATTGCTGGTGCAGCCCCTGCGTCCATTGCAGTTGGGCGGCGTTGATGATTTCGTTCAGGCTGTTGAGATAGGCCGCCATGCGCTGGCCCATCACATCGGCCATTTCCGGGCGGAACGTGCCGAAGGTAAACGGCTGTGCCGCGGCTTCGGCCGCATACTCAGCGCCTTCCGCGAACAAAGCCTGTGCTGTTTGCGCGTTCAGTGCGCCGATCTTCTCCGCTGCTTGTGTCCATGTGTCGGCAAGGCCGAAAAACGGGTCCGGGAACGCCAGGTGTGCTTCGACAGAAGTGGAGCGAGGGGGTTGCGCCATTGAAAATCTCCGAGGGCGATGCCGGGCGCCTGCGGGGATTCCGCAGGCGGCACCAGAGCCTGCTGCGCCGCAGCATCGCTGCTAGTCAGCATAGGCGTATTCGACGCGGAGTCAAGAGCTGCAACATGCCCACGGTCCGTGTGGGCTGGCCGGCACCGGGGCGGTGCGGCCGCCATTTAGGGCGCTGCGGCCGGCTTTCGTTCCGCGTTTAGTCCGGCTTGACGCCGGCTTCCTTGATCACTGCGGTCCATTTCGCCAGTTCCGCCTTGATGCGCGCCTGGGTCTGCGCCGGCGTGGTCCAGGTGGCGATCGCTCCCTGATTGAGCAGCGATGCCTTGACCTCGGGCTCGGCCAGGATCTTCTTCAGTTCACTGTTGATCCGGTCGATCACGGGGGCCGGGGTGCCGGCCGGCGCGACAATGCCGAACATGGAGTTCACCTCGAAGTCCTTGAGGCCTGCCTCGCGTGCCGTGGGCACGTCAGGCAGCGCGGTGACGCGCTCACTGGTGGTGACGGCGAGCGCGCGGATCTTCCCGCCCTTGACATAGGACTGGGCCGCCGGCACGGTTTCGATCATGCTCAGCACCTGGCCGCCGATCAGGTCGGTCATGGCCGGGCCGCTGCCCTTGTAGGGCACGTGCAGCATGTCGACCCCGGCCATGCGCTTGAACATCTCGCCGGCCAGGTGCTGGGGCGAGCCGTTGCCGGCCGAAGCGAATGTGACGGCGCCGGGGCTGGCCTTGGCCAGCGCGATCAGCTGGGGCAGGCTGCCCGCTTTCACGGTGGGGTTGACCACGAACACCAGCGGCACGTTGCCGACGATCGAAATCGGCGCGAAGCTCTTTTCGATGTCGTAGGACACGCGGCTCTTGTACAGCGCCGCGTTGATGGCGTGGCTGGTCAGCGCGCCCATCAGCAGGGTGTAGCCGTCGGCGGGAGCCTTGGCCACCAGCTCGGCGCCGATATTGCCGGCCGCGCCCGCGCGGTTGTCGACCACCACCTGCTGGCCGAGCGCGGTGGAAAGATGCTGGGCCAGGGTGCGGCCGATCACGTCGGTGGCGCCGCCCGGCGGGTAGGGCACCACGAGGCGGATCGGCTTGGCGGGATAGTCGGCGGCGGCAGCCAGGCCGGGGCAGGCGGCGCCCGCCAGCAGGGCGCCGGCGCTGGCCAGCGCGCTGAGCAACAGATGGCGCCGGGGCGCGGAAACGCTGCGGCGAACAGAGCGTCGGAAGCCAGTCATGGGGGATCTCCTGCGCCGGGATGGTATGAGTTGGAATGCTGGCCGCTGCGGTCGCAGCGCGGGGACGCCCGGCTCGTCAGGGCAGAGTGTAGGGGGCGCCTCTTGATAGAAGAATCAGAATTTTTCTATCGACTGATCTGTATTTCCAATCAAATCAATCAGGCTGATCCGGACGGTGCGACGTTGCGGCATTGCCGCCTATCCGCTGGAGGAAGACATCGTCTTCCTGTGAACTAATAGGGTTCGCGTGTTTCAGGCTCGGGCTGGCGCCGGGGCGGCGGCGCCGCCGCGTGGCCGGGGCCTGCCGGCGGTGCCGGACGCGCTGCGGCGTCATCCCACGCGCTGCGCAGCGGTGGCCGCGGCAGGTTGGCCTGCCAGGCCCGCAGGATCACCTGGGCGATCTGGTTGTGGGCCTCCTTGGAAATCACATTCTCCTCGCGCATCGCCTCCAGCGAGCGCTGTCCTTTGCGCAGCGCGAACAGCATCAGCAGGCGCTTCTCCAGCGCCAGCGTGTAGCTGCCGAACTGGGCGCGCATCTCGTCCAGCCCGCCCTGCACCGATTTGGTCCGGTCTCCCAGCACGCCGTCGAGCACCGTGGCCAGGCGGGCGCCGAACACCGGCGTGAGCAGTGAGCGGTTGTATTGCCGCAGGCGTTCCAGCACCGTCTGGCGGCACACCAGCAGCTCGAAGCGGTCGGCCAGCGCGCGCGCCAGCGGCCGGTCGATCGACAGGCGCTGGTGCAGGAACAGCGCCACGCGGTAGCCGCGCTGGTAATCCAGGATGTGGCGCGCGGCGCGGTTGTAGCCCAGGCGCCCCTGTTCGCGCGCGGCATCGATCATGCGCGTGGTGTTGTGCACCATGGCATCGAGGTTGGCGACCGAGATCACGCCGTCGCCATATTCCGGGATCAGCTCGCGCTCGCGCGTGGCCAGCGTGACCAGCCCGATGCTGAGGCGGTCGCGCTCGGACAGCGCGCTATCGAAATCGAACTTCACCGACCCCAGCTCGATCTCGCGCCGGTATTGCAGCGCGACCTCGCGCGCGGCTGCTGGCGGCAGGCCGAAGGTTTCGGCGATGCGGTTGAGCGTGGCCTCCACCTCTTCGGTGGAGAGCTGGATGGCCTGGCGCTGGAGCGCCTGGTCCTGCGGCGACAGCCGGTCCAGGCCGAGCTGGCGGATCAGCCAGCGCAGCGTGGTGCCGTTGAGCAGCAGGCTGACCAGCACGAAGCCGGTCGCCAGGATGGCGATGAAATGGCGTGATTCGATCGGCAGCGCGTCGTTCTCGGCGATGCCCAGCGCCAGTACCAGCGTGACCGCGCCACGCAGGCCGCCCCAGGCGATCGCCAGCTTGTAGGCGCCGTTGATCGGCGCGCTCAGCTTGAGCCAGGACAGCAGCGGCAGCAGGCCGAACAGCGCCAGCAGGCGCGCGGCCAGCGCGGCCAGCACCAGTACCGCCAGCAGCACGCCGTGGTGCAGCGTCACCCCGGCCAGCATCGACGGCACGCGCACGGACGCCAGGAGGAAGACGACAGCTCCCGCGATGCCGGCGAACTGCTCCCAGATCATGCGCAGGTGGCGCCAGTTGCGCGGCCTCAGCCGCGTCGGGCCCAGCGCGCTGACCATCAGGCCGGCGCATACCACGGCCACCACGCCCGACACGCCGAGCATCTGCTCGGCCAGCAGGTACAGCGGATAGGGCAACGCCAGCGTGAGCGCGCCTTCGGCCATGGCCAGTCCGGCCAGGCGCGGCAGCAGGTCCGCCACCAGCCGCCCGGCGACGATGCCGCACAGCACGCCACCGGCGAAGGACCAGGCCAGCTCGCGCAGGCCGGCGGCCAGCGTGGCCTCGGTGCCGTGGCCGGTCAGCATGGCGACCAGCACGCCCGCGATGGCAATGGCGGCGGCATCGTTGAGCAGGCTCTCGCCTTCGACCAGCCGGATCAGCCGGGCCGGCGCGCCCACGTCGCGGAAGATGGCAATCACCGCGGCCGGGTCGGTGGTGGCGACCACGGCGCCGAGCAGCAGGCACACCACCAGGCTGGCGCCGCTGGCCAGCGCGGTGACCAGGCCGATCACGCCGGTGGCCACGATCACCGCCACGATGGCCAGCAGCAGGACGGGCGCCGCGTCCGGCAGCATGTTGCGCACGTCGGCGGTCAGCGCGGCGTGGAACAGCAGCGGCGGCAGGAAGATCCACAGATAGGCCTCGGGCGGCAGGGCCGGATCGATCAGCGGATGGAGGAAGTGCCAGGCGAACTGCGGGGCGGAGGCATCGATGGCCACGTAGCCCGCGCCGATGGCAATGCCGATGGCCGACAGCAGGGTGGATTCCGGCAGCGACAGCCTGGCCGCGGCCACCTGCACCACGGCCACGATGGCCAGCAGGGCGCCGGCCAGGATCAGGACGTCGACGACGATATTCAAGCGCGACTCCGCAACGCTGGCGCGGCCCGGTACGGCGCTGGTGCTGGCGCAGATTCTGGCGCTGATGCTGGTGGTGCTGGAGATGATGTCACTGCGGGATCCTTGGACGGCGGCTGGCTCCGACCATACCCCGAATCGCCGGGCGCTTTCAAGCGCTGTACGGTTTGCTTGCGGATTGGCCCGGGCGGCTTCAGCCGGCCTGCGCCACGCCACCACCGGCCTGCGCCAGATGGGCCCGCAGCACGCTCGCCAGCGCAGTCGCGGCCGGCGACAGGCTGCGGTTGCGCGGTGTCACCAGGCCGATCGAGCGCTCCGTCACCGGCGCGGTCAGCAGGCGCTCGACGATGCCGGGCTGGCGCACCGTGCCGGCCGCGATCTCCGGCAGCGCGGCCACGCCAAAACCGCATTCGACCATGGCCGCGATGGTGGCCAGGTGCTCGGCCTCGAAGCCCGGCTGGAAGCGGATGCGGTTCTGCAGGAAGGCCCACTCGGCGTACTGGCGCACGCTGCTGGGATGGGTCATCGACACATGCTCGGCGTCCACCGTATCGGCCCAGCGCAGCGGCCCCTTGCCTTGCGCGAGCGGGTGCGTGGCCGGGATCAGCAGCACGAAGCGGTCGGACATCATCGGCTCGTAATGCAGATCGGCCTGCTGCGGGTCCGCCGCGGTCAGCGCAAAGTCCACCTCGCCGGCCCGCACCAGGTCGAAGGCGGGGCCGGAGAGCGTGTCGTAGACCTTGAGCGCGACCTTGGGATGGTCGCGCCGGAAGGCCATCAGCACACGCGGCAGCAGGCGTGCGGCGAGCGAGGGCAGGGCGGCCACGGCGACCTGGCCCCGCTGCGCGCTGGCAATGCCGCTGACCGCGTCGATGGTGTCGCGGAAGGCTGCCTGCAGCACAGCCGCCTGCCGCATGAAGACTTCGCCAGCCGCGGTCAGCCGCACGGTGCGGGTGGTGCGGTCGAACAGGCGCACCCCGAGCGACTCCTCGATGCGCAGGATCTGGGTGGACAAGGCCGACTGCGAAAGATGCAACTGGCCGGCAGCCTGGCGGAAGTTCAGGGTCCGGCCGAGCACCAGCGTGGTCTCGACATCGCGCATCGACAGGTTGATCTTCATTGGATTGATCTCGTTTTTAGATCATTTTATCTAAAAAATCTGATTCATCAATCAAAGGGGATTGTCTACACTGGCGCTCGCACTGTAAAACGCCCGCCTAAAGCCGTCATAGCCGTCATAGAAAAGGATCTGCCATGCCACACGCCCCCGTAACGTTCCCGCTTGCCGCTCCCGGCAAGGCTCACGCCGTGGTGGTCGGCGGCGGCACCATGGGTGCCGACGTGGCCGTCGTGCTGGCGCGGGCACATTGCCGCACCACCGTGGTGGAACCGGACGCCGGGCGTGCCGCCGCCGTATCGACACGCGTCGGCGCCAATCTCGCCGCCATCGGACCGGACGCCGAGGCCGGCATGTCCGGGCTGGCGGTGGCTGCGTCGCTTGATGCGATCGACTGGAACACGGTCGACCTGGTGATCGAATGCATACCCGAGCGGCTGGACATCAAGCGTGCCCTCTTTGCCGACCTGGTTCAGCGGGCGCGCTCCGACGCCATTCTCGCCAGCAACAGTTCCAGCTTCCCCATCAGCGCCATCGGCGAGGGCCTGGCCACGCGCGAGCGCATGCTCGGCCTGCATTTCTTCATGCCGGCGCACCTGGTGCCGCTGGTGGAAGTGGTGATGGGGGCGGGGAGTGCCGAAACTGGCGCAGACGCGCTGATCGCGTTCATGCGGCGCTGCGGCATGGTGCCCGTGAAGGTGAAGAAGGACCTGCCGGGCTTCCTGGCCAACCGCCTGCAGCACGCCTTGTCACGCGAGGCGTTCGATCTGATCGACCGTGGCATCGCCTCGCCCGAGGATGTGGACGCGGCGGTGCGTTTTGGCTTTGGCTTCCGCTTCCTGGCGGCCGGGCCCGTCATGCAGCGCGACCACGCCGGCATCGACGTGCATGCCGCGGCGGGCGCGACCATGTACCCTACCTTCTGCAATGCCGCCGAGCCGGCGCGCTGCCTGACCGAGCGGGCGGCGGACGGCCGCCACGGCATGAAGACCGGCGAAGGCTTCTACCAGTGGACGCCGCAGGCCATCGCGGCCGAGCGGGAGCGCTATGACCGGCTGCTGCGCGCGGGGCTCGACCTGATCGCGCCCGAGTTGCCCGCGATCGAGCCCTGATCCGAACCTAGACCTTATCCCGCACACGCCATCCATACCGAGCGCACCATGACCGAACAAGCCCTGCTGGCGGATTCGCCGCTGATCATTACCGTAGCACCGAACGGCGCGTACAAGACCGCCGCCGACCACCAGGCGGTGCCGACCACCGCGGCCGCGCTGGCGGCCGAGGCTCGCGCCTGCCTGGACGCGGGCGCGGCCATGATGCACATGCATGTGCGCCAGCCCGACGGCCGCCATTCCCTCGATGCCCAGCTCTACCGCGAGGCGCTGGCCGCCGTGAAGCAGGCGGTGGGCGATGAGTTGCTGGTGCAGGTGACCAGCGAGGCGGCCGGCATCTACCGCGCCGCCGAGCAGATCGCCATGGTGCGCGAACTGCGTCCGGAGGCGGTGTCGATCGGACTGCGCGAAATCGCGGTGCCGGATATCGCCGAAACCGAGCTGGCCGCGTTCCTGGCCTGGCTGGCGCAGGAGCGCGTGATGACGCAGATCATCCTGTACGACGCGGCCGACGTGGAGCGCTGGCAAGCGCTGCGCGCCCGGGGGCTGGTGCCGCCGGGCGCGTGGTCGGTGCTGTTTGTGCTGGGCCGGTACTCGGCCGGACAGGTTTCGTCGCCGCGCGACCTGCTGCCGTTCCTGCAGGTGTTCGACGGTACGTTGCCGTGGGCGATCTGCGCCTTCGGCCGCGAGGAGAATGCCTGCGTGACCACCGCGGCTGCCTTCGGCGGCCACGTGCGGGTGGGATTCGAGAACAACCTGAAGCTGCGCGACGGCAGCACCGCGCCAGGCAACGCGGCGCTCGTCGGGCAGGCTGCGGATGGCGCGCGGACCCTGGGCCGCCCGCTAGCGTCGGCCGAGCAGGCCCGCCGCATCTACGGCCAGATCCGCTGAGCACGTGCCGTCGGCCGGCGAGGGCCGGGCGGCAATGAGCGCGCTCACACGCCGTCGGTGAAGCTGTCGCGCGGGCCGGTGCGGGCGCCGTCGCTGAAGGGGTTGCGCGGGCTGATGTTGCCGCCGCCATCGGTGAACGGGTCGCGCGTCCCGTGGTTGCTGACGCCTTGCGCGCCTGCATCCCGCGGCTGCCCCGCGGCCGCGCCGTCGAGGTAGGGATCCACGCTGCGCGGGGCGGCGCTGGCGAAACCGGCCGCGCCGGCCAGCGTGGCGGCCGTGGCGGCGAGCAGCATGGCTTGCTTGAAAGTACGCATCGTTCTTCTCCGAGGATTTGCCGATCGCCATCGATCGACCTTGGAGGCAAGTCTAGAAAGACGGCGGCCACGGCAACATGACCCCCGCATGACAATGCTGTCATGCATCATCCCGGCTTTCAGCCCGCGTGGCTGCACCCGGCGACGCCGCCGCGCGGGCCGAGTCCTTCCCGGGCGGTTGGCGCAATACGCTCCTCAGGCATTCCTTCTATTGCGATCCGGCGCCGCTTCTCCAATCATGTAAGTGCGCGTCGTGGCGGTACCGCGCCCAATCGTGTCGAAAATGTGCCAAAAATCTCATAAATTCTTAATGATTGGCGGAAATGCGCAATCACGCTATCCTTGCGCGATTGTGGGGCGTGCTGCACACGGGAAGGTGTCTCGGGACGATTCTGGACGCTTCTGGACGCTTCGGAGACAGGGGCGCACGCGGCTCACGGCCGCACCATCATTGATGAAGCAGAAAACATAAGGCCTGAAACGGCCGCAAACATGACGCTTTACCAGATCAAACCGAAGTTCCAGGCTCTGCTGCGGCCCTTGGTGAAGCATCTTGCCGCGCGTGGCGTCACGGCCAACCAGGTCACGCTCGCCGCCGCCGCGGGCTCCCTGGTGATCGGCGCGCTGACGGCAGCGCTGGCCTGGCTTCCGGGCGTATTCCTGCTGATGCCGCTCTGGCTGTTCCTGCGCATGGCGCTCAATGCCATCGATGGCATGCTCGCGCGCGAACACGGCCAGCAAAGCGTGCTGGGGGCTTATCTCAATGAACTGGGCGATATCGTCTCCGATCTTGCGCTGATCCTGCCGTTTGCCATGGTGGCCCCGTTCGGTGCCGGCGAGGTCATGGTGTTTGCCGTGCTGGCGGTGATTGTCGAATGCGCGGGCCTGATCGGCCCGCTGGCCGGGGCCAGCCGCCGCTATGACGGCCCGCTTGGCAAGAGCGATCGCGCCCTGGTGCTGGGCGCGCTGGGGCTGTGGGTCGGTCTCGGCCGTGGACTGGCCCCGCTGGCGCACTGGCTATTTGTGCTGCTGGCCGTGCTGTCGCTGCTGACCATTGCCAACCGGGTACGCCGCGGGGTGGCCGAGGGCACGCAGGCCCGCAGCGCACGCACGCAGCCGCCACGCACCGAACCGTCTTCCCAACCCGTGGAGTGAACCTACGTGGACAGTCAAACCGGGCGTTCCGCCGTCGAGGCACAGTTCGAGACCCATGACGGGCAGTCGCTGTTCTACCGCCACTGGCCAGCCAGGGATGACGCGCCGCAGGGTGCCGTGGTGCTGTTCCACCGGGGCCACGAGCACTCCGGGCGCATCGCCCACCTGGTCGATGAGCTTGACCTGCCGGGACACGCCTTCTTCGCATGGGATGCGCGCGGTCACGGGCGTTCGCCGGGCGAGCGCGGATACAGTCCCAGCCTGGCGACGTCGGTGCGCGATATCCAGACCTTCGTCGACCACATCGCCGCCGTGCATGGCATTCCGGTCAGCCGCATCGCCGTGGTGGCGCAAAGCGTCGGCGCGGTACTGGTGTCCACCTGGGTGCATGACTACGCGCCACGGATCCGCTGCCTGGTGCTGGCCTCGCCGGCATTCAAGGTCAAGCTCTACATACCGCTGGCACGGCCTGGACTGAAGCTGATGCACAAGCTGCGCGGCAAGTTCTTCGTCAACAGCTACGTCAAGGCCAGGTTCCTGACGCACGATCCGGAGCGCGTTGCCAGCTACCAGCAGGATCCGCTCATCACGCGCCCGATCGCCGTCAATATCCTGCTCGATCTCTACGAGACCGCCGAGCGTATCGTGGCCGACGCGGCCGCCATCACGGTGCCCACGCAGCTGCTGATCTCGGGCGCCGACTGGGTGGTGCACCGCGCGCCACAGGACGCCTTTTTCGAACGGCTTGGCTCGGGCGTGAAAGAGCGTATCGTGCTGGACGGCTTCTATCACGACACCCTTGGCGAGCGCGACCGGGCGCAAGCCGTGACGGCCGCGCGGCGCTTTATCGTGCGCGAGTTCGAGATGCCGTCGGCGCCAGTCTCGCTGCTCGATGCGGACCGCAGGGGCGTCTTCAAGGACGAGTCCGACCGCCTGGGCCGGCCCGCAGCCGGCCCGGCCGGCATGTACTGGGCCCTGACACGGGCCGGCCTGAAGTTCGGCGGCCTGCTGTCGGACGGCGTACGCCTCGGGCAGCAGACCGGTTTCGACTCGGGCTCCACGCTGGACTACGTCTACTGCAACAAGGCGCAGGGCAGGTTCGGGATCGGACCGCTGATCGACCGCGGCTACCTGGACGCTATCGGCTGGCGCGGCATCCGCCAGCGCAAGGTGCATGTCGAGGAGTTGCTTGGCCAGGCCATCGGCACCCTGCGTGCCGCCGGCGTGCCGGTGCGGATCGTCGATATCGCGGCGGGCCACGGCCGCTACGTGCTCGAGGCCCTTGCCGCCAAGGTGTTCAACGGCTCCGCCGCGCAGCACGTGCAGAGCATCCTGCTGCGCGACTACAGCGACATCAACGTCAAGCAAGGCCGCGCACTCATCCGCAGCAAGGGCCTGGCGGATATCGCACGCTTCGAGAAGGGCGATGCATTCGACGGTGACGGGCTTGCCGCGCTCGACCCGGCACCCACGCTGGCCATCGTCTCCGGCCTGTACGAGCTGTTCGGCGACAACGCCATGGTGGCGCGCTCGCTGGGCGGCCTCGCCCGGGCGGTGGCGCCGGGCGGCTACCTGGTCTATACGGGGCAGCCCTGGCATCCGCAGCTGGAGTTCATCGCGCGCGCGCTGACCAGTCACCGCGCAGGTTCGGCCTGGGTCATGCGGCGCCGCTCGCAGGCCGAGATGGACGAACTGGTCCGCCAGGCGGGCTTCGAGAAGATCGCGCAGCGCATCGATCCGTGGGGCATCTTCACGGTCAGCCTGGCGCGCAGGGTCGCGTGATGTTCCAGCAGCAGGCCGAAGGCGGCAGCGCAGGCACGGCGCCGCGCATGGACGTTGCCGAAACCCGTCCGTGGGGTTTGGCGCTGGCCTTGCTCTGCGCCATGGGCGTGCTGTTTTTCTCTTCCTACGGCTTCGCCAACTGGCTGGCCAGCTTGCGCGCGGACGTGCCGTATTTCTACTTCGGGTGGGAACGGCATATTCCCTTCGTACCGTGGAGCATCGTGCCGTACTGGTCGATCGATCTGCTCTACGGCCTGTCCTTCTTCCTGTGGCGCACGCGCGCGGCGCTCATCACGCATGCCAGGCGGCTGCTGGCGGCGCAACTGATCTCGGTGGCCTGCTTCATCGCGTTTCCGTTGCGCTTTGCCTTCGAGCGCCCGCCGGCGGACGGCTTGCCGGGCCGTCTGTTTGCGCTGTTGGGCGGCTTCGACAAGCCGTTCAACCAGGCGCCGTCGCTGCATATCAGCTTGCTGGTGATCCTGTGGGTGGCCTATGCCATGCATGCGCGCGGTGCCTGGCGCTGGCTGCTGCATGTGTGGTTCGCGCTGATCGGCATCTCGGTGCTGACCACCTACCAGCACCATGCCATCGATTTGCCGACCGGCTGGCTGGTGGGCTGGTTCTGCGTCTTCCTCTTCCCGCTGGGGCAGGGCGAGCGGCGGGGCGTGGCCGGGCGCGGGGTGCGCACGCGCCAGCTTTCCGTGCGCTACGCCGCCGGCGCCCTGGGGGCCGGCGCGCTGGCGCTGGCGGTGCTGCCAGCCTCGGCCCTGGCGGCGTTGCTGCTTGGCTGGCTGGCGCTGGCGCTGGCCTGCGTGGCAGCGATCTACCGGCGGGGGTTGCCTGCGTTGTTCCAGAAAGGGCCCGACGGCAGCATGCCGATGGCGGCGCGGTGGGTGCTGGCGCCGTACCAGCTTGGCGCCTTTGCCAATTCGCGCTGGTGGACGCGCGGCCGGCCGCAGGCCAGCGAGATCGTGCCCGGTATCTGGGTGGGCCGCTTCCCCGACGCAGGCGGGCTGCGCCGGCTTGGCGCGCAGGCGGTGCTGGACCTGACCGCGGAATTGCCGCGGCTCGCGCCCGCCGGCATCCCCTATCGCTGCGTGCCGGTGCTGGACCTCACCGTGCCGCCGCCCGCGCAACTGGACGAAGCGGTGGCCATACTGGAAGCCTGGCATGGCGAGCGCCGCACGGTGCTGGTCTGCTGCGCGCTGGGCTATTCGCGCAGCGCACTGGTGGCCGCGGCCTGGCTGGCCGCACGCACCGGTGCGCGCGCCGTCGATGAGCCGCTGGCCCTGCTGCGCAAGGGGCGACCGCAAGTGGTGCTGCGCGCGGACAGCGTCGCGGCGCTGGCGGATTTCATCGGCCGCAGGCAGGCGGCGCAGTCTTCGGAAGGAACGGGCCATGGCGAGCGCAATGGATGACGACGGCCTGAACGACGGCGGCAGGCGCGATGCCGCCGCCGCGCACTGGGTGGCGCAGGCCACCGCGGGCGGGCTGGAAGCCGCGACCAGGCTGACATGGGCCGGGCTGGTGCTGGCGCTGATCAACGTACTGCTGGCCGGCACGCTGTCGCCGGCGGGCATGGTCTATCTCGCGCTGGGGATCGTGGCCGCCCTGTCCGGCGCCGTACAGTTGTGGCTGCTCGTGCGCGTCACCATCGATTGCCGGCTGTTCAAGGTGCTGGCCGATGTGATGGCGGATAGCGACGCCGGTGGCCTGGCGGGCAGTAGCGCGCCGCTGGCGGCACTGGATCGCGCGCTGCGGCAGTTGGGCTGGCTGAAGCCCGGCGTCCCCGGCGCCGCCAGCCGGAATCTGGTGGAGCGCGCCCGCGGCGCGCTGCGCTTGCTTCACTGGGCCGCGGTGCTGGCCGCCCTGCAATTGCTGGCGGCGCTGTTGCTACTCCTGCTGAGATAACGTGCAATGTGGATTTCCAAGCTGGTGGCACGCGCCATCATCCTGTTCGCTCGCCTGCTGACGGGCATGCAGGCGCGCTGGAACGGTTGCCTGCCGGCAGCCGTGCAGCGCATCTACTTCGCCAACCACAGCAGCCACGGCGATTTCGTGCTGATCTGGGGTTGCCTGCCGCCGGACCTGCGCTCGTTGACGCGGCCGGTGGCTGGCGCGGATTACTGGGACAAGTCCGCCGTGCGCCGCTTCATCGGGCGGGATGTCTTCAATGCCCTGCTGATCGACCGCACCAAGGGCAGCCAGGGTGGCGACCCGGCTGCCGATCCGGTCGCGCTGATGAAGACAGCGGTACTGCGGGGAGATTCGCTGATCCTGTTTCCCGAAGGCACGCGCAATACCACCGATGAACGGCTGCTGCCGTTCAAGAGCGGCATCTATCACCTGGCGCGCGTGTGCGGCAGCGTCGAGTTCGTGCCGGTGTGGATCGACAACCTCAACCGCGTGATGCCCAAGGGTGAGATCGTGCCGGTGCCGCTGCTGTGCACGGTTACCTTCGGCAAGCCGCTCACCCTCGGCGAGCAAGAGAGCAAGGACGATTTCCTGGCACGTTGCCGTGCCGGCCTGCTGTCGCTGGCGCCGGCGCTGGAGTAGGGACCATGATCCAATCTTATTCGAACGTACTGCGCGAGACGTGGGTGCTGTTCGCCGCGGTGTTCGGCGTGCTGGTACTGGCCTCCGCCGTGACGGCGGTGCTGCGCTGGCGCATTGCCGGAGGCCGCCCGCACGCGGTGATCGACAACCTGGGCGCACGTGTATCCGCGTGGTGGTGGATGATCGGCGTGCTCGGCGTGGCGTTCATGCTGGGGCGCACCGCCATCATCGTGCTGTTCTACCTGCTGTCGTTCTTCGCGCTGCGCGAGTTCGTCACCATCACCACCACCCGGCGCGGCGATCATCGCGCCATCGTGGCCGCATTCTTTGTCTTCCTGCCGCTCCAATATGTACTGGTCTATATCAGCTGGTACGGGCTGTTCTCCATCCTGATCCCGGTCTATGCCTTCCTGATCCTGCCCATCCTGTCAGCGCTCTCGGCCGAGACCACGCGCTTCCTCGAGCGTTGCGCGGGCGTGCAATGGGCGGTGATGATCTGCGTGTTCTGCATATCCCACGTGCCTGCGCTGCTGACCTTGCCGATCCCGGGCTTCGAGGACCGCAACCTGCTGCTGATCGCCTTCCTGGTGATCGTGGTGCAGGGCAGCGACGTCCTGCAATATGTCTGGGGCAAGCTGTTCGGCAAGACCAGGATCGCGCCCTTGCTGTCACCGTCGAAGACCGTAGAAGGCTTTGTCGGCGGCGTGGCCAGCGCTACCGCCCTGGGTGCTTCGCTGTGGTGGATCACGCCCTATGGATCGCCCTGGAAGGCCGGCCTGATCGCGCTGGTGATTGCCTTGATGGGTTTCCTCGGCGGGCTGGTGATGTCGGCCATCAAGCGTGACCGCGGCATCAAGGACTGGGGCCATATGATCCAGGGCCATGGCGGCATGCTCGACCGGCTCGACTCGGTGGTGTTCGCTGCGCCGATTTTCTTCCATGTCACGCGTTACTGGTGGGTGCCCTGAGCCAGTGCACGCGCAAGCATGCGCGGGCGGGCGCAGGCCACGCCGCATGCCGGCGCCGCCGCTGTGCGGCTTCGCCAGCGCAGTGGCGGTTCGGGCTGGTGCGGTGGAGGTGGACCTACGGGGCCATCCTTCCTGGCGTATACCCGGACACGCCGAACCGGGTTCGCGCCGCCTGCCTCGGCATGGGGCGGTACGTGCACCCGGGTGCGTGAAGGATGCTGCCATGGCGGCGCGCGCAGGGCCGTGAAATATGCCGTAGGAAATGTCTGCTCCAGCATTGGCGCAAGACCCTGTAAAATCCTCGCCTACAGGCGCGGCTCGACCCGCCCGGATTGCCCCCTTCCTTCCCTTTGCCGGCCCATCCTCGCCGGCAAAGTCAATTACGAAAGTCATGTCAGAGTCTGATGAAGCCAGAGTAGCCGCGGCGGCGTGGGTCCGTGAGCAGATGGATCGCCACGGCCTCACGCTCGAAGATTTGGTCGAAGCTGGTTGCTTTCCCGCATCGCTGCAGGAGCAGGACGAACCGGACGCCGAAGCGGCAGAGGTCGTGGAGGCGCCACAATCGCTGGCGGTCGCCAGGCCCGCCACGCCCCTTTACCGCAACGCCCTCGGCCAGAGCTGGGACGGCACCGGGGAGCGGCCGGAATGGCTGCAGCGCGCGGTGAACGCCGGGCAGTCGATGGAATTCTTCCGGGTCGAATAGCCCGGGGGACTGGCAGCGGATAACGGCGCGCGCGCCTACTGCGCCGCCGCTTCCACTTCCAGCGCCGTGATCGTCAGCGCGCCATTCACGCGCGCCACGCTGAACCGCACCCGGTCGCCTTCCTTCACCCGCCCGACCATGGCGGGATCCTGCACGCGGAAGATCATCGTCATCGCCTGCATGTCCAGGTTGGCGATAGGGCCATGCTTGATGGTGAGTTTGCCGGCAGCGGCGTCCACTTTGCGGATTTCGCCTTCGGTCATCGGGGCCGGTGCCGCGGCAGTGGCGCTGGCGGTGGCCGCGCCGGTTGCGTCGGCCGCCATCGCGGGCAGCGCGGCCGGGGCGCTCAGCAGCGCGAGCAGGGCGATCAGGGATGTGCTGGGTTTCATGTCGGTTCCTTGTTCCTTGTTCCTTGTTCGTTGGCGTTCGGGGTAATCAGCGCACGCGGATCTGGCCGCGCATGCCGGCGTCGAAGTGGCCCGGTTGCAGGCAGGCGAATGGCACGCGGCCGCCGCGCGTGAAGTGCCAGACCAGTTCGCCGCTCTTGCCGGCATCGAGCGTGACGGCATTGGGGTCGGCGTGTTCCATCTCGGGCATCTTCAGCATGGCGGCGTAGTGGGCCTTGAGGTCGGCGTCGCTGCCGATCACCATCTCATGGCGCAGCCGGCCGGCATTGCGCACCAGGAAACGAATGGTTTCGCCGGCGCGGACGGCGATCTCCGACGGCGTGAAGCGCATGTCGTCGCTCATGTCGATGACAATGGTGCGGCTGACCCTGGACGCATCGCCAGGCTGGCCGATTGCGTCGCCGCCCTCGCTGGCATGGTGTCCGGCATGGTCGCCCGCGGCAAACGCCGGGGACCATGCGAAGACGCTCGCTGCGGCCAGCAGCGCGGCTGCCGCGCGGGATTTCAGTTTGCTCATCGGTCTGGTCATTTGCCTGCGCCTTTTGCCTCGGTGTATTCGAATGCGACCGTGCCCTTGGGGTGGCGGTACCAGCCCGGATCGCGATAGTCGTCGCGGCCGAGCCCTGCGCGCACCTTGAGCACGCTGAACATGCCGCCCATTTCGATGGGCCCGAACGGACCCTGCCCGGTCATCATCGGCAGGGTGTTGTCCGGCAGCGGCATCTCCATGCCGCCCATGTCCGCCATGCCGGCTTCGCCCATCGCCATGTAGTCCGGCACCAGGGCGTTCATGCGCTTGGCCAGGTCCTTCTGCTTGACGCCGATCATGGTCGGCACCTGGTGTCCCATGGCGTTCATGGTGTGATGCGACTTGTGGCAGTGGAAGGCCCAGTCGCCCGGATTGTCGGCCACGAACTCGATCGCGCGCATCTGGCCCACGGCCACGTCCGTGGTGACCTCGGGCCAGCGCGCGGACGGCGGCACCCAGCCGCCGTCGGTGCCGCTGACTTCGAAGCGGTGGCCGTGCAGGTGGATCGGGTGATTGGTCATGGTCAGGTTGCCGAAGCGGATGCGCACCCGGTCGCCCAGGCGCACGGGCAGGCTGTCGATGCCCGGGAACACGCGGCTGTTCCACGTCCACATGTTGAAATCGGTCATCTCCGCCACGCGCGGGGTGTAGGAGCCCGGATCGATGTCGTAGGCCGAGATCAGGAACACGAAGTCGCGGTCCACCCGCATCTGTGCCGGGTCTTTCGGATGCACCACCAGGAAGCCCATCATGCCCATGGCCATTTGCACCATCTCGTCGGAGTGCGGGTGGTACATGAAGGTGCCGGCGTGCTTCATCTCGAATTCGTAGACGAACGTCTTGCCCGGCGGGATATGCGGCTGCGACAGGCCGCCCACGCCGTCCATGCCGGCCGGCAGGATGATGCCGTGCCAGTGCACCGTGGTGTGCTCCGGCAGCTTGTTGGTGACGAAGATGCGCACCTTGTCGCCTTCCACGCATTCGATGGTTGGCCCCGGGCTCTGGCCGTTGTAGCCCCACAGGTGCGCCTTCATCCCCGGGGCGAACTCACGCTCGACCGGCTCGGCCACCAGGTGGAACTCCTTCCAGCCTTGCCGCATGCGCCACGGCAGGGTCCAGCCATTGAGCGTGACCACCGGGTTGTAGGGCCTGCCGGAGGCGGGCTGCAGCGGCGGCTGCGTGGCCGTGCTCGATTGCAGCGGTGCCTCGGGCAGCATCGCCGCGCCGGCGCGCGACACCAGCGCCGCGCCGAGCATGGCGGCGCCGGAGCCATGCAGGAATTGTCGTCGGGTGACCATGTTCAGTTTCCTTTGGGCAGGGCTGCGCTTTCCGGGCGGGCGGCGGCCACGGAAGACGGTGCGGAGGGCAGGGAAGGCGGGCGCGCCGGAGCCGCTGCGGCCGGTGGCCTGGCTGGCGCGCCTGCGCCGTCGGGCAGGCGGCCGCCAAGCGCGGCCTGCAGCTCGGTTTCGGCCAGCCAGTATTCGCGCAGCGCGTCGAGGTAGCCATTGACGGCGTTGACCTGCTCGCGCGCGTCCGACAGCAGCTCGAACACGCTGAGCAGCATGCCGTTGTAGCGCAGCAGGGCTTCGTCGGAGATGCGCTTGCGCAGCGGTACCACCTCGTCGCGGTAGTGCCGCGCGATATCGTAGCGGGCCTGATAGCCGGCGTAGCTCTCGCGGACTTCCGAGCGGGCGTTGATCGCGTTTTCCGCCAGCCGGCTGGCCGCCTGCATATAGACCGCCTCGGCGCGCGCCACGCGCGCGCCGCCCCAGTCGAACAGCGGGATCTCGAGATTGATGGCATAGCCGCTTTCGGTGGGCTTGGYCGTTTCGGAGTTGCGCAGGTAAGCCACGTCGATCACGCTGATGAAACGCGTGGCGCGCGTGAGGCCGAGCGAACGCGCCAGGCTCTCCAGCTGCACGCGGCCGGCCTGCAGGTCCAGGCGATTGCCTACTGCATAGCCTTCGAGGTCGGCGAGTGCGGGGCGCGCCTTCGGCAGGTCTGGCAGGCGCTCCGGCAGGCGGTACTGCGCGCCGCTGCCCCACAGGCCGAGGCGGCGCGTCAATTGCTCGCGTGCCGCCAGCGCCTGCTGGCGCGCACGGGCGAGCTGGGTGGTGGCGTCGGCATAGAAGGCCTGTTCGCGTGCATGGTCCAGGGAGCTGACGTTGCCCGCGCGCGCAAGATCGCGGGCGAACAGCGCGCCGGTCTCGGCCGCGTGCCTGACCTGTTCGGCATAGCGCACCGCCTGTTCCGCGGCGACCGCGTTGACGAAGGCCTTGCGTGTTTCGAATGCATGCCGCAGGAGGCTGTCGGCCACCGCCAGCCGGGTCTGCGCAAAGCGGTCCTGCTCGATGCGCGCCGCCAGCGGCAGCGTCAGCAGGTTGACCAGGCCCACCGCGATGGCGCGTTCGATCTTCAGGTCGTCGCCCTGGCGCGTGCGGCTGAAGGAGAAGCCGGGATTGGGCAGGCGCGTGGCCTGCACGTATTCGGCCTCCGAGATGCCGAGTTCGGCGAATGCGGCCTGCAGGCCAGCGTTGTTGAGCAGCGCGACCTGCACCGCGCTGTCTGCATCGAGCGGCTGCGCCAGCAGCGACCGGGTGCGCTGGTAGGCGTCGGCGCGCTCCTGGTCGGAGCGGATCCACAGCGCGTCCGTGCCCAGCCGTTCGCGCGCAGCAGTGGCAGCAGTGCCGAAGCCGCCGTCGTCGCTGAAGCTGGCGCAGCCGGCCAGCAGCAGGGCGCAAGTAGCCACGGCCGCCCGCAAGCACCCTGGAATGGAGAGAAACATGCGGCTTCCTCAGTGATGGCGGGCGTGGCCGCCGGGAGCGGACGCGCTGCCGCCGCCGTTGCCTGGCGCTGCCGGCCCTGGCGTGGCTGCGGGGGCATCGGATGCCTTTGCGGGGAGCGCGCCTGGTGCTACCTGCGCATTGGTCTGGCGCCAGGGCGCCACGGCCTGGGCCTGGAATGGCAGGTAGCCAGCCAGGACGTCCAGCGATGGCAAGGACGGCACGGGTGCGCCGGGATCGAGTGGATCGGCGGGCGCGGCCGGGCTGGAGGCGGCGTTGGCGCTGGCGCCGCTGCCGGGCTGGGCCGATGACAGGGCCGGCCCGAGCAGCAGGCACGCTGCCGCCATAAAGCGGACGAAATGCATGACAACCTCAGTGTTCGTGGATTGCGCCATGGTCGGCGCGGGGCAAGACGAACCTCAGCGAGCGTGCGATGGACGCACCTCGGGTGTCAGCAGCGTGCGGCGGGGGGACGGTCGGAGGGAGCGGGGAGAAAACCCGAGAAGGCCGCGAGCGCGGCCTGGGGGGCAGCGTGGCCGTGGCTGGCCAGCGCGAGTTCGGGCAGCACGGTGGGCATTACCGCGCCGAGCGCGCATGCCGAGCATGCGCTGCAAGTGCCGTTGGCGCCGTGCCCGGCGTGGTGGCTCTTGGCATGGTGATCGGGATGGGCCGGGTGGGCGGCGGCATCCGCCATATCGTCCACGTCGTGCGGCGCGGCCGTCGTTTCCTCGCAGTGCGCGCCGGCATGGCCGGCCAGGGCCGCTTCCGCCTGTGACTTCATGGCGGCGTGGCGCAGCATCATGGAGTCGATGGCCGGCGAATCGGCCGGCATGAGCGCCCCGGGCGATGCCTGGATCGACTGCGCCGTGCTGCACACCATCATGACTGCCGCCGCGATACCCTGTGCGGGCAGCGCGATCATGGCAAGACACAGCAGGAAGCAGCTCAGGAGGCGTTTCATCGAGGCCGGGCGAAAATGGATGCGGTATTGTACCTGCATTGAAAGCCGCGCGACCATGACGCCAACATGACAATGCTGACATCTTCGGCCATCGTTGCGAATCCTCGTATAGCGTGTCGGTGTGTTGCGAGCGGCGCGAGGGATGGTGGACAGCCGCTGGCTGGCCAGGAGTGAATGGAAATGCGCATACTGATTGTGGAAGACGAGCCCAAGGCGGGGGATTACCTGCGCAAGGGCCTGGGTGAATCCGGCTTCGTGGTGGACCTCGCGCGCGACGGCGTGGACGGGCTTGCCCACGCGCGCGGGCAGGAGTACGACCTCATCGTGCTCGATGTCATGCTGCCTGGCATGGACGGCTGGAAGGTGTTGCAGGAGCTGCGCCGCGAGCGCGATACGCCGGTGCTGTTCCTCACCGCGCGCGACGAACTGTCAGACCGCCTCAAGGGCCTGGAGCTCGGCGCGGACGACTATATGGTCAAGCCCTTCGCCTTTGCCGAACTGGTCATGCGCATCCGCACCATCCTGCGGCGCGGACCGCTGCGCGAGAGCGAACTGATCGAGGTGGCGGACCTGCAGATCGACACTGTCAAGCGCCGCGTCACGCGCGACGGGCAGAAGCTCGAACTGACCTCCAAGGAGTTCACGCTGCTGCAATTGCTGGCGCGCCGCCGTGGCGAAGTGCTGTCGCGCTCGCTGATCGCCTCCCATGTGTGGGACATGAACTTCGACAGCAACACCAATGTCGTCGATGTCTCCATCCGGCGCTTGCGCGCCAAGGTCGACGATCCTTTTCCCCGCAAGCTGATCCATACCCGTCGCGGCATGGGCTACGTGCTCGAGGACGAGGATACGCAATGATCCGGGCGTCATGATGCGTTCCGTGCTGCGCCTGCCCGCTTCGCTCACTGCCCGCATGGCGCTGGCCTATGGCGCGGCGACCGTGGCCATTCTGGTGGCGGTGGGCACCTACCTGGCCAGCGCGCTCGCTACCCAGTTGCAGGAGCGCGACGAAGGCGAACTGGTCGGCGAAGTGCTGCTGGTGCGCCATCTGCTGCGCGAAGTCAGCACCGAAGCCGAGGTCCGCGCCGACACGCATCGCTTCGCCGATCTCGCGCTCGGCCACGAAGGCCTGATCCTGCTGGTACGTGGCAGTCAGGGCGAGCCCCTGGTGACGCTCAATCCGCGCCATGAGCCGGTGCCGGTACTCCCGGTGCTGCCGGCCACCGCGGCGCCGGACAAGACGCTGCTGCGGACCTGGTACCCCCGCAACGGCGTGGCCTCGCGCGGCATCGCCGCGCTGGGCCAGCTCGGCGATAGCGAACGCACCGTCGAGATCGTGGTGCTGCGCGATGCCGGCTACCGTGTCGCCTTGATGAAAGCCTACCAGTCGCAGATGCTGTGGGCGACGCTGTGCGGGGCCGCGGTGGCGGCCGGCCTTGGCTACCTGCTGGCGCGGCGCGGCCTGCGGCCGCTGCGGCGCATGGCCGAAGACGCCTCCGCCGTGACCATGAGCAGGCTCGCCACGCGTCTCGACGCCGGGCAGGCACCCACCGAGCTGCGCGCGCTCGTCGACGCGCTCAACGACATGCTTGCCCGTCTGGAAGACAGCTTCCACCGGCTCTCAGAGTTCTCGGCCGATCTGGCGCACGATTTCCGCACCCCGATTAGCAACCTGATCGGCCAGACCCAGGTCACGCTCGGCCACAGCCGCCCGGTGCAGGAATACGAAAACCTGCTCGAGTCCAACCTGGAAGAATACGAGCGCCTCGCCCGCATGATCGAGAACATGCTGTTTCTCGCCCGCGCCGATCACGCACAGGTCGCCATGAAGGTGCGCGCGCTGGATGCGCGCGCCGAACTCGACAAGGTAGCGGAGTATTTCGAGGCCGTGGCCGCGGACCGCGACATCAAGGTGCGGCTGGCCGGGCACGGCATCGTGCGTGCCGACCAGACCCTGCTGCGGCGCGCCGTGACCAACCTCGTGGAAAACGCCTTGCGACACGCCCCCGCCGGCAGCGCCGTCGACATCCGCGTGACGGCCGACAGTGCCGCCACCACCATCCGGGTCGGCAACGGCGGCGCGGGCATCGCGCCGGACGCGCTGCCGCATGTGTTCGGCCGCTTCTACCGCGGCGATCCCGCGCGCAGCAACTCTTCCACTTCCACCGGGCTGGGGCTGGCGATCGTCGACACCATCATGCGCCTGCATGGCGGCCGCGTCAGCGCGCGCAGCCGTCCCGGGGAGACGGTGCTGGAGTTGTCGTTTCCGGTAGCGAACCCCTCGGCGGAACGCGCCAGCGGGTAGGCCGCCTTGCGGCGGCGCGCGGCCTGCGGACCGGCTGCGCGCTCTGCGCGCCATGCGGCAGGACCATCCTCATGGCCCTGCGCCACGACTTCGGCTACGGCACGATCAGCCTTCCGGGAGTGCCGGCGCCATTGGCGTGCCGGCTCCGGCTTCCTCCCGCTCCTCCTTCTCCTCGTTCTCCTCCTTCTCCCACTCATCGCGCCGGTGCGCCAGCCGGTAAAGCACCGGCAGCACCAGCAGCGTCAGCGCGGTGGAAGACAAGATTCCCCCGATCACCACCGTGGCCAGCGGCCGCTGTACCTCGGCCCCGGTGCCGGTGGCGATCGCCATCGGGATAAAGCCGAGCGAGGCCACCAGCGCGGTCATCAGCACAGGGCGCAGGCGGGTGAGGGCGCCGGTGTGGATGGCCTCGTCCAGGCCCTTGCCTTCTTCGCGCAGGCTGCGGATGAAGGAGAGCATCACCAGGCCATTGAGCACCGCGACCCCCGACAGCGCGATGAAGCCGACCGCGGCGGAGATGGACAGCGGAATGCCGCGCAGCCATAGCGCGAGGATGCCGCCGGTGAGCGCGAAGGGGATGCCGGTGAAGACGAGCAGGCCGTCGCGCATGTTGCCGAACATGGCGAACAGCAGCACGAACACCATCAGCAGTGCCACCGGCACCACGATCTGCAGGCGGGTGGTGGCGGACTGGAGTTGCTCGAAGGTGCCGCCCCAGGTAACCCAGTAGCCAGCCGGGATCTTGATCTGGCGGTCCAGCGCAGCCATGGCTTCGGGGACGAAGCTGCCGACGTCGCGGCCGCGCACGTTGGCGCTGACGACGATGCGGCGCTTGCCGTTCTCGCGCGAGACCTGGTTGGGGCCGGGCGCGAGCGTGAGCGTGGCGATCTCGCCGAGCGGGATGTAGCTGGTGGGGGCGGCCTCTGCGTTGCGCGCGGCGCCGCCCCTGGGCAGCGGGATGGGCAGGCGGCGCAGGGCTTCGACGTCGGCGCGGATGCCTTCGGGCAGGCGCACGCCGATATTGAAGCGGCGGTCGCCCTGGAAGAAGATGCCGGCGTCGCGTCCGCCCACGGCGATGGCGACGGTGTCCTGCACATCGGTCATGTTCAGGCCGTAGCGTGCCGCGCGGGCGCGATCGACATCCACCGTGAGCACCGGCAGGCCGCTGGTCTGCTCGACCTTGACCTCGGCGGCGCCGGAGATCGCCTGCAGTACGCCGGCGACTYTCTGCGCGGTGTCTTCCAGTACCTGGTTGTCGTCGCCGAAGATCTTGATGGCGACATCGCTGCGCACGCCGGAGATCAGTTCGTTGAAGCGTAGCTGGATCGGCTGCGAGAACTCGTACTTGTTGCCAGGGATGGTTTCCAGTTCGGCTTCCATCTGCGCCAGCAGTTGCTCGCGCGGCTTGCGCGGATCGGGCCACTGCGCGCGCGGCTTGAGCATGATGTAGCCGTCGGAGGCGTTGGGCGGCATGGGGTCGGAGGCGATCTCGGCAGTGCCGGTGCGGGCGAAGACGCGTTCGATCTCGGGGAATTTCGCCTTCAGCCGGGTCTCGATCTGCTGCTGCATGGCGACCGACTGGGTCAGGCTGGTGCCGGGTATGCGCAGCGCCTGCACGGCGAAATCGCCTTCGTTCAGGTTGGGAATGAACTCGCTGCCCAGGCGCGTGGCGAGCAGGCCGCTGAGCAGCACCGCGACGGCGGCGAACGTCAGCACCACGGGCGTGTTGGCGATGCTCTTGCCGAGCAGGGGGGCATAGGCGCGCTTGGCCCACAGCATGAGGCGGTTTTCCTTCTCGGCGACCTTGTCGCCGATGAACAGCGCCACCGCGGCCGGCACGAAGGTGACGGACAGGATCATCGCGCCGACCAGCGCCAGCACCACGGTCATGGCCATGGGATGGAACATCTTTCCTTCCACGCCGGTGAGCGCGAAGATAGGGATGTACACGATCATGATGATGAGCTGGCCAAAGACCAGCGCGCGGCGGGCCTCCTTCGATGCGGCGAAGACTTCGTGAAAGCGCTCGCTGCGCGTGAGCGGCCTGCCGTGGTGCTGCTGGGCATGGGCCAGGCGGCGCACGCAGTTCTCCACGATGACAACGGCGCCGTCGACGATGATGCCGAAGTCCAGCGCGCCGAGGCTCATCAGGTTCGCGCTGATCTTGTAGGTCACCATGCCGGTGAAGGTAAACAGCATGGACAGGGGGATCACCAGGGCCGTGATCACGGCTGCGCGCAGGTTGCCGAGGAACAGGAAGAGGATGACGATGACCAGCACCGCGCCTTCGACCAGGTTCTTCTTGACGGTGGCGATGGCGCGATCCACCAGCAGGGTGCGGTCATAAACCGTGACGGCCCTGACGCCTTCCGGCAGCGAGCGGTTGATGGCCTCCATACGCTTGTCCACCGCCTGCGATACGGCCCGGCTGTTCTCGCCGATCAACATGAAGACGGTGCCGAGCACGACTTCGCGCCCGTTGTCGGTGGCGGCACCCGTGCGCAGTTCGCGCCCGATGCCTACGTCGGCGAGGTCGCGGATGCGGATCGGCTGGCCTTGCGCGCTGCCGACGATGATCTCGCGGATATCGTCGACCGACCTGACCTGGCCTGGTGCGCGCACCAGGTACTGCTCGCCGCGCCGCTCGATGTAGCCGGCGCCCACGTTAGCGTTGTTCTTCTCCAGCGCGGCCACCACGTCCTGCAGGCTCAGGCCATAGGAAGCCAGCCGCTCAGGGCTGGGCGCCACCAGGTATTCCTTGGCGAAGCCGCCGATGGAGTTGATCTCGGTCACGCCGGGCACGGTGCGCAGCTGTGGCTTGATGACCCAGTCCTGGATCTCGCGCAGGTCGGTGGGCGTGTAGGCGCTGCCGTCGGGCTTCCTGGCGCCGTCTTCGGCTTCCACGGTCCACAGGTAGATCTCGCCCAGGCCGGTCGAGATCGGGCCCATCTGCGGGGCCACGCCGGGCGGGAGGTTGCGCGCGGCCTCCTGGATGCGCTGGTTGACGAGCTGGCGCGCGAAGTAGATGTCAGTGCCGTCCTTGAAGATCACCGTCACCTGCGACAGCCCGTAGCGCGACAGCGAGCGCGTCTGTTCCAGCCCCGGCAGGCCGGACATCGCGGTCTCGATCGGGTAGGTGACGCGCTGCTCGGTCTCGAGCGGCGAATAGCCAGTTGCGGCGGTGTTGACTTGCACCTGCACGTTGGTGATGTCGGGCACGGCGTCGATGGGCAGCCGGCTGTAGTTGTAGACGCCGAGCGCGGCCATGGCGAATACGGCGAGCAGCACCATCCAGCGCTGCGCGATGGCGAAGCGGATAAGTCGTTCGAACATGAGGGTCTCCGCCTTAGTGGCTGTGCTCGGCGCCGGCCTTGCCGAGCTCTGCCTTGATCACGAAGCTGTTGCCTGCCACGTATTTCCAGCCGGTCCTGAGGCCATGCGTGATCTCGACCAGCTTGCCGTCGCTGCGGCCGGTCTTGACCGGCTGGGCCAGGAAGCCGCCCGGCACGACGACGAACACCACCTGCTGGTCGCCGTTGCTCTGCAGCGCCTGCGCGTCGATGGCGACCGGCACGTCGGCGCTGGAATCGGTGACGGCCACGGTGACGAACAGCCCCGGGCGCCAGGCCATCTTCGGGTTGGGCAGCGTGACGCGTGCCGTGGCGGTACGGGTCTGCTGGCCGAGCAGGGAGCCGACGTAGGACACCTTGCCGCCGGCCTTGCCGTCGAAGGCCGTGGAGGCAATCCGCACCTTCTCGCCGACGCGCACGCGGTCCAGATCCTTGGGCGCGATCACGAACTCGGCCCATACGCTGCTGAGATCCGAGATGGTGAAGACATTGGCGTCCGCCGCCACGGCTTCGCCGAGCGCGAGGTGCTTCTCCACCACGGTGCCGTCGAATGGCGCCCGCAGCTCGAAGCGGTTCAGTGCGCGCGCATTGCCCGCGTTGCCACTGGCACCGATGGCGGTGAGCTTCTGCGTGGCGTTCTGGGTGGCGATGCGGGCTTCCTGCAGCGCGGTGCGCGCCGCAAGATAGTCCTGTTCGGCCGAGATCCTGTCCTCCCACAGCTTTTTCTCGCGGCGGAAGGTGGATTCGGCGAGTTCCAGGCGCTTCTGCGCGGCCAACAGTTCGCTGCGCTGGTCCGACAACACGGTGCTGGCCAGCACCGCCAGCAGGTCGCCCTTCTTCACCTGCTGGCCGAGGTTGGCGGAGACATTTTCCACCACGCCGGCCACGCGTGGCACCACGTGGGCGGTGCGGTCCTCGTTGAAGCGGATCTCGCCGGGGAAGGCAACGGTGCCTTCGATACGCGCCGGGCCGGCGCTCTGCAATGCCAGCCCCGCGCCCTGGATCTGCTCTGGCGTCATCTCGATGCGACCTTCCTCCCTGGCCAGCTTGATGGCAAGCGGTGCACTCGCACCTGGCAACGTCACGTCCAGGCGGGCTTCGAAAGCATGGGGCTCGTCGATGGCGCCTTCGCTCTGCAGATAGGACTGCGCTGGCCTGAAGGCGAGGGTTTCGGCCTCGCCGGTGAGCCGCAGCAAGCGTCCGGAGATCTTGACGCTGCCGGGTGCGACCGGCTTGCCTGCCTGCGCGGCCCAGACATGCATGCGCGGCGCGTCCTGGCCGGCGGCGCCTTCGGCCACCAGCACTTCGACCGTGGCGTCGCCCTGGCGGAACAGCTGGCCGCCGTTGGGGCCGGTGGTGCTGGCGTGGTGTTCGGCGTCGCCGTGCGCGTCCGCGTCGTCGTGCGCGGCGCCGGGCCTGGCGCCGTGATGCTCGTTGTCATTGTGGGCGGCAGCCTCGGCATGGGTGCCGCTGCCGTGCCCGTGTCCGTCCGCGCCGCCGTTGCCACGCCCGACGAAAATCAGCGCCGCGCCGGCCAGCGCGCCGCCGGCCAGGATGATGGCGACGGCCGTTTTCTGCTTGGTGTTCATTGCCATGATGGAATTCCTTTTGAGCCCTGACGGCGCTAGCGGCCGAGAATGCGGTCGATGGTGGTGGCGGCCTGGTAGGCGCTGGCGACCACGCCGAGATAGCGGATGCGTGCCTGGAACCACGTACGCTGCGCATCGAGCACGTCGAGGAAGTTGAACTTGCCGGCTTCGAAGCCGCGCGTGGCTGCATCGAATGCTTGCCGGGCGGCAGGCAGCACCGTGCTCCTGAGCGTTTCGGCCGAGGTGCGCGACACGGTCAGTTGCTGCGCGGCCTGCTGCAGTTCCCTGGACAGCCGCACCTGCGTGGCGCGGTACTCGTCCGCGGCCTTGTCGGCCTGACGCATGGCGGCGTACAGGTTGCCCTGGTTGCGGTCGAACAGCGGCAACGGCAGCGCCACGCCGAGCACCGGCATGGTGCCGCGATCCGAGGCGTTGTCGCGCTTGCTGCCAAGGCTGACGGTCAGGTCCGGATACTGGCGGCTGCGCTCCACGCCGATCACGGCCTGGCGCCGCTCCAGTTCAAGCCGGCTGCTTACCAGTTCGGGCGCGGCGTCGAGCGCCTGCATCAGGATGGCGCCGTCAGGGCGCGCGGGCAGGGCATCGAGGTTGCCGGCGGCTTCGCTGAAACGGGCTTCGCCGCTGCCCCACAGGCTGGCCAGCGACAGGCGAGCCGTGGCCAGAGCCGCTTCGGCGTCGGCCACCTCGAGTCCGGCATTGGCTTGCTCGACGCGCGCCTTGCTTTCTTCCAGCGGCGCGATCTTGCCGGCGGCCACGCGGCGTGCCGCGGCCTGCGCCCCTTTGGCGGCAATTTCGGCCGAACCGAGCGCCAGCCTGAGCCGTTCCTGCGCGATGACCACGCCGAAGAAGCTCCCGATCACGCTGGCGCGCAGGTCGGTGCGCGTCACGCCAAGCTGGGACTGGGCCAGTTCGCGTGCCTTCTGCGCGGCGCCGATGCGCGCGGCCCGCTTGCCGCCCAGTTCGATGGGCAGGTTGATCTGCGCGGTGGTGGTGCGCGTGTCGCGGCGGTTGTCCTCGAACAGGACCGCCACTTCGGGGTTGGGGATCACCCGCGCCTGGGCGATGCCACCTTCCGTGGCAGCCAGTTCATGGCCAGCGGCGGAGAGCGTGAAGTTGCGCTCGGCCGCCAGGGCCAGGGCATCTTCCAATGTCAGCGCGCCGGCTGGCTCAGCGGAAGATGCGGCAGCCTGCGTGGAAGAGGAGGCAGACGAAGGCGCAGGAGAATGCGCCAAAGAAGGCGCCAAAAAGTCCGAAGAAGGCGCCGCGTCCTGCGCGAACGCGGCCGGGCCGAGCAAAGCTGCCGCCAGCCCGAGCGGCATCACAAATGTTCTCATCGAATTTCACCGGAAGGAAACCAGGGAAGCTCGGCGAGACGAAAGTCTGGAGATGGGTGGAGTCGTCTCGCCGGTCAGGCGGCGAGCGACCACTGCGGACGGTCGGGCGTGGCGCCCGGCGCGGAGAGGAATGACGCGGCAAGCGCGTGGTAGGAGATGGTCATGCCAGGATGCGAGCCCGTGCTGGCAAAGTCCGGCAGCACCAGTTGCGCGCCGGCGAAATGGCAGACCGCGCAATCCAGGTCCGGCAGCTTGGTCTTGCTGCTGCCGTCCTTGGCGTCCCGGCCGTCGGGGCTGTGCTGATCGGTAGCCGCGCCCTGGTGGGCATGACTGTGGTGGCCGAAATGCCAGCTTGCGCCCGCGGCATTGGCGCCGCCGTGCTGACCGTCATGGCCGCAATACGCCGCCGCACCGGCCCAGGCGAACTGGAGCGGCAGAAGGAGGGCGAAAAGCAGGATCAGGAACCGGCGCATGTGGCGGATTATATAGGCAGCGGGTTTGACCATGACGTACGCAGGGGATAAGCAGGCATTTCCCGGGAGATGGCGACAGTGGTGGCCTGCAGGCGCGGACCGGTGATTCGAGCCCGGAAACGGCCGGGGGTTCCCGTGGCCGAAGCGGCATGGCATGCACATTCCCGGCCCGGTAGACGGGGCTTGACCCTGTAGTCGCTCCAGGGTCTTAAATGGCGATAAGCCACAATAAGCAGGGAACACCGCCATGCCTAGCGCAACGCCAGACCAAACCGCCGTCCGTGACCGGAAGGGCAGCAGCCACGACCACGCGCACGACCATGATCATGACCACGGGCACGTTCATGGGCACGTTCATGGACACGTTGATGGCGACGACCACCAGCACGGGCATGGACCGGATGGTGAACAGCATGCGCACCGGCATGCGCCACATGCGCATGACCATCAAGGCCATCGGCACGACCACAACCACGAACACGACCACAAGCACCACCACGCCGGCGAGGCGGCCTGCTGCGGCAGCGCCTGCGCGTCGTCCGGGGTAGCGCCGACAGCCGCCGTGGCGGTGCCGGCGGGCGCGGCAATGGCCACTTATCGTATCGATGCGATGGACTGCCCGACCGAGGAAACCCTGCTGCGCAACAAGCTCGGCGGCATGGCCGGGGTAGCCGCGCTGCAGTTCAACCTGATGCAGCGCGTGCTGACGGTGCACCACACGCTGGATTCGCTGGACCCGGTGGTGCGCGCCATCGAAAGCCTCGGCATGAAGGCCGAGCCGCTGTCGGAGCAGGCGGCCGAACTGGCGCCGCAGGCCGCCAGGCCGTGGTGGCCGCTGGCGCTTGCCGGCGCAGCGGCGCTGGGCGCGGAAGCGGTGGAATGGCTGCACGTGCCGGGGCAGGACTGGCTGGCACCGGTGCTGGCGCTGCTGGCCGTCGCCATCGCCGGCCTCGGCGTGTACAAGAAGGGCTGGATCGCGCTGTCCAACGGCAACCTGAATATCAATGCGCTGATGAGCATCGCCGTGACGGGCGCGATGCTGATCCGGCAGTGGCCGGAAGCGGCCATGGTGATGGTGCTGTTCGCGCTGGCAGAACGCATCGAGGCGGCGTCGCTGGACCGGGCGCGCAATGCGGTGCGCGGCCTGATGGCGATGGCGCCCGAGCAGGCCACGGTAAAGCAGGCGGACGGCAGCTGGCAGGCGGTCGATGCGCGCGCGGTGTCCATCGGCGCGCTGGTGCGGCTGCGCCCGGGCGAGCGCGTGGCGCTGGATGGCCGGGTGCTGCGCGGCCAGTCCACGCTGGACCAGGCGCCGATCACAGGCGAGAGCGTGCCGGTGGACAAGGGCGTGGGCGATGCGCTGTTCGCCGGCACCATCAACCAGGCCGGCGAGTTGGAATACGAAGTGACCGCGGCCGCCAGCGGCTCCACGCTCGCGCGCATCATCCACGCGGTCGAGGCCGCGCAGGGCAGCCGCGCTCCCACGCAGCGCTTTGTCGACCGCTTTGCCCGCGTGTACACGCCGCTGGTCTTCCTCGGCGCGGTGCTGGTGGCGGTGGTCCCGCCGCTGGCGCAGGGCGGCGACTGGAGCGCGTGGATCTACAAGGCCCTGGTGCTGCTGGTGATCGCCTGCCCGTGCGCGCTGGTGATCTCGACGCCGGTGACCATTGTCAGTGGACTGGCTGCGGCGGCGCGGCGCGGCATCCTGGTCAAGGGCGGGGTCTATCTCGAACAGGGCAAGGATCTAGCGTGGCTGGCGCTGGACAAGACGGGCACCATCACGCACGGCAAGCCGGTGCAGACCGACTACCTGCCGCTGGGCGAAGTCGTCGCGGGTGGCGCCGCGGCGAGCGACGCGGCCCGCGTGGTCGCGGCCAGCCTCGCGGGCCGCTCGGACCACCCAGTGTCGATGGCGGTGGCCAGCGCCGCGCGCGCCGCAGGCATCGCGCTGCTCGATGTGCGGGACTTCGCGGCGCTGCCCGGCTACGGCGTGAGCGGCACCGTCAACGGCCGCGCCTACTATCTCGGCAACCACCGCCTGATCCATGAGCGCGGGCTGTGCTCGCCCGAACTCGAGGCCACGCTGGAAGCGCTGGAGCGGCAGGGCAAGACGGTGGTGCTGCTCGGTGCCGATCACGGTGTCGAGGCCCTGTTCGGCGTGGCCGACACGGTCAAGGAGAGCAGCCGCCAGGCAGTGGCCGAGCTGCATGCGCTGGGCGTGCGCACGCTGATGCTGTCGGGCGACAACCCGCACACGGCGCAGGCCATCGCCGGGCAGGTGCAGATCGACGAGGCGCGCGGCAACCAGTTGCCGCAGGACAAGGCGGATGCCATCGCCGCGCTGAGCGTGAAAGGTGGCGAAGGGCAGGCGCGCGCGGCCGGCAGCGGCAAGCGCGTGGTGGTGGGCATGGTGGGCGACGGCGTCAACGACGCGCCCGCGCTGGCGCGCGCGGATATCGGCTTCGCCATGGGCGCGGCCGGCACCGACACCGCCATCGAAACCGCGGACGTGGCGCTGATGGACGACGATCTGCGCAAGATCCCCGCCTTCATCCGCCTGTCGCGGCGTACCTCGGCGATCCTGAAGCAGAACATCGTGCTGGCGCTCGGCATCAAGGCGGTTTTCCTCGTGCTGACCGCGCTCGGCCTGGGCACCATGTGGATGGCGGTGTTCGCCGACATGGGCGCGAGCCTGCTGGTGGTGTTCAACGGCCTGCGCCTGGCCAAGGCGGGGCGGGGATAAAACGACCGCGCCCCCGGGAAAGGGGGCGCGGCAGTCATTCCGGTGCGGCTCAGGGCTGGATGATCAGCTCGCCGCTGCGGCCTTCGATGGCGCCCCAGGTCACCGGGGCCTGCGGCAGGGCCGAGCGGTCCAGGTGGCGGTAAAAGGTGGCCATCGATACCAGCTCGTGGCCCTGCGCGCGCCAGCCGTCCAGCAGCCGGTTGAACACCGGCGCCAGCTTGCCGCCTTCCAGCTCGGTATGCAGCGTGAAGACATGATCGCGCTCGCCTTCGCTCAGGCGCAGGACAGCGGTGTGGACATTGTCCTCGGTCAGGCCATCCGTGCCGATCAGCTCGTCGAGCGTGGGCAGCGTGGTCGGCATCTGCACGTGGCGGCACGCCACGCCGTCGACGGTCGGAATGTAGGGCGCGGTCCCGCGTCCATCGGACGCATAGACCATGCCCCAGTCGTCGATCTGGCGGAAGGCCTCGTCGTTCATCTGCCAGCCCGCCGCGCCGTGGGTGGGCGGCGCCTCGCCGAAGATATCCACGTAGCGGTCGAAGGCGCTCTGCATCTGGCGCCGGGTCCAGGCGGCATCGCGCCCGCGCACATTGTCCTGCCAGTAGACGTGGTCCCAGGTATGGATGCCGCACTCATGGCCGGCCGCGCGCGCCGCGCGCATCTCGGCGGCGCCCTTGCGGCCAATGTCGGGGCCGGGCAGCAGCACGCCGTACATCAGCGTGCGCAGGCCGTAGTTGGAGACCACCGAGGTGCGCGACACCTTCTGCAGGAAGCCGGGGCGAAACACCCGCCGCAGTGCCCAGCCGGTGTGATCCGGCCCGAGACTGAAGAGAAAGGTCGCCTCGGCCCGCACGCGGGCCAGCATGGCGAGCAGCGCCGGCACGCCTTCGCGGGTACCGCGCAGCGTGTCGACGTCGACCTTGAGGGCGATACGGGCCATCGGGCGCGCCTTAGTTGGCCGAGTCGACCAGGGTACGCGCTTCCACCACCTTGCCGCGGTAGGCTTCGAAGATCGCGCGCAGCGCGTCTTCCATGCCGACCGAGGGCTTCCAGCCCAGCTCTTCGATGGTGTTGTCGATCTTCGGCACGCGGTTCTGCACGTCCTGGTAGCCCTTGCCGTAGAAGTCGCCCGAAGACGTTTCCACGATCTGGGTTTGCTTGGCCAATTCGGCGTATTCCGGGTAGTCGGCGGCCATCTTCAGCATCATCTCGGCCAGTTCGCGCACCGAGTGGATATTGGCCGGATTGCCGATGTTGTAGATCTTGCCGGTGGCCACGCCTTCCGGGTTCTCGATGATGCGCATCAGGGCGCTGATGCCGTCGGTGATGTCCGCGAAGGCACGTTTCTGCGCGCCGCCGTCGACCAGCTTGATCGGCTCGCCGCGCACGATATGGCCGAGGAACTGGGTCACCACGCGCGAGGAACCTTCCTTCGATTCGAAGATCGAGTCCAGGCCGGCGCCGATCCAGTTGAACGGGCGGAACAGGGTGTAGTTCAGGCCTTGCTCCATGCCGTAGGCGTGGATCACGCGGTCCATCAGCTGCTTGGAGCAGGCATAGATCCAGCGCGGCTTGTTGATCGGGCCGCAGATCAGCTCGGAGGTCTCGGGATCGAACTCGTCGTCGTGGCACATGCCGTACACCTCGGAGGTGGACGGGAACACCAGGTGCTTGCCGTACTTCACGGCGGCACGCACGATCGGCAGGTTGGCTTCGAAGTCGAGCTCGAACACGCGCAGGGGCTGGCGCACGTAGGTGGCCGGGGTGGCGATGGCCACCAGGGGCAGGACCACGTCGCACTTGCGGATGTTGTACTCGATCCACTCCTTGTTGATGGTGATGTCACCTTCGAAGAAGTGCATGCGCGGGTGATCGATCAGGTCGCCCAGGCGATCGCTGGACATGTCCATGCCGTAGACTTCCCACGGCGTGGTTTCGAGAATGCGGCGCGTCAGGTGATGGCCGATGAAGCCGTTGACGCCAAGAATCAGGACCTTTTTCATCGGTTTTCCTCTTTGGATTGTGCAGTAAGAAATGTAGAGAGTACGTCGGGCGAAACGGCTTGTGCCGGTGCACCCGCGTCGAGTAATGCCTGGATCAGGATCGTGCCGCCGTCGCCGCACAAGCCGATGATCTGTCCGCCTGCCACGTGCAGGCCGGGACGGGCGCCGGCGGGCAGCCCGGCGCTAGCGGCCGGATTGCCATGCGGGCGGCGCGCCTGTGCCACCACGAAACGCCGCCCGCCCACGTCGGTGAAGGCGCCGGGATAGGGCGGCGCGACGGCGCGCACCAGGTTGTAGACCTGGGCGGCGCCTTGCTGCCAGTCGATGCGGCCGTCCTCCGGCTTGCGGCCGGAAAAATAGCTGCCTTCGGCGAGGCGGTTGGGCAACTGGACGATATTGCCGGCCATCATGGCGGGCAGGGCACGCCATAGCGTCTGCTCGGCCGCCACGGTCACCTTCTCGAAGACTTCGCCCGCGGTGTCGTCCGGCAGGATCGGCACGGAAGTCTGGTCGACGATATAGCCGGCATCCGGCTTGGCTTCCATGGCGTGCAGCGTCGCGCCGGTTTCGCTTTCACCGTGCAGCACTGCCCAGTTCACCGGCACGCGGCCGCGGTACTTCGGCAGCAGCGAGCCATGCATGTTGAACGCGCCCCGCGGTGCCAGCGCCAGCACCGCCGCGGGAATCATCGAGCGGTAGTAGAAGGAGAAGATCGCGTCCGGGCGCGCGGCAGCCACTGCCTGCGCGATCGCGGGGTCGCGCGGATCTTCGCCATAGGTGAAAGGTATGCCGAGCTCGGCGGCGGTATCGGCGACGCGGCGGAACCAGATGTTCTCGTCCGCGCGGTCGCGGTGCGTGATGACCAGCGCCACTTCCACGCCGCGCGCATGCAGCACGCGCAGGCAGCGGTCGCCGACGTTGTGATAGGCGAAGACTACTGCGCGCACGATGAGGGCTCCGCGATTTTCTGCTGTTCGGGGTTGCCTTCCAGCACGGCCTGGATGCGGTAGCGCGGGCGGTTGCGTACTTCCTGGTAGATGCGGCCGATGTACTCGCCCAGCAGGCCGATGCCGAACAGCATGATGCCCACCAGGAAAAAGTTGAAGGCCAGCAGGGTGAACACACCCTGGACTTCCGCGCCAAGCAGGAAGCGGCGTACCAGCAGCACCACCACCAGCCCGGCCGAAGCCAGCGAGAGCAAGGTGCCGATGGCCGAGAACCATTGCAGCGGCACGATCGAGAAGCCGGTCACCAGGTCGAAGTTCAGCCGGATCAGCTGGAACAGCGAGTACTTGGATTCGCCGGCGTGGCGCTGCTCGTGCTCCACCATGATTTCCACCGGATTGGAGGAGAACGTGTACGCCAGCGCGGGGATGAAGGTATTGACTTCGCGGCAGGCATTGATGGTGTCGACCACGTCGCGGTCATAGGCGCGCAGCATGCAGCCCTGGTCCGTCATCTTGATGCGCGTGATGCGCTCGCGCAAACGATTCATGGCGCGCGAGGCAATGCGGCGGAACGCCGTGTCGTTACGCTCGCGGCGGATGGTGCCGACGTAGTCGTGGCCTTCGCGCATGGTCGCCACCAGGCGCGGGATTTCCTCCGGCGGGTTCTGCAGGTCGGCATCCAGCGTGATCACGATCTTGCCGCGGGTCTGCTCGAAGCCGGCCAGGATGGCCATGTGCTGGCCAAAGTTGCCGTTGAACAGCACCACGCGCGTGACGTCGGGGCGCAGGCGGTACTGGCTGGCCAGGATCTGCGCCGAGCGGTCGCGGCTGCCGTCGTTGATGAAGATGATCTCGTAGCTGCAGGCGAGACTGTCCATCGCCGGGTAGAGACGGTCGAACAGGGCTTGCAGGCCGTCTTCCTCGTTGTAGACGGGAATGACGACGGAAACCTCGACGGGGCTTATTTGAGGAGGCGTTTGCATGTTTCGCTGAGAGTTGCGCAGACCCGTTCCACGTCGGCGGACTGCATGGCAGGGAACATCGGCAGAGTGACGATGCCCCGTCCGATGCGCTCGGCATGTGGCAGCATGCCTTCGCGCCAGCCAAGGGAGCGGTAGTAAGAAAACAGGTGGAGGGCGGGATAGTGCACGCCGGTGCCGACGCCGCGCTCGCGCATGCCTTCCATGACGGCGGTGCGGCCGCCCTCGATGCGCGCGGCCGGCAGCACCACCTGGAACATATGCCAGTTGGTGGTGGCCAGTTCGCCGTCGCGCGGCAGCGGCAGCTCGATGCCGAGCTCGGCCAGGCCGGCGTCGGCGGCGCAGCGGAAATAGGCTTCGGCCAGTTCGGCGCGGCGCGCGGTGACACGGTCGAGGTGTGCCAGCTGCGACAGGCCGATGGCGGCATTGACGTCGGTCAGGTTGAACTTGCCGCCCGGTTCTTCGACATCCATGCCGTCCATGCCGGTGCGAATCACGCCTTGCAGGCGCAGGCGCTCGGCACGCAGGGCTTCTTCGGGCGAGTTCATCACCAGGCAGCCGCCTTCGACGCTGGTGATGTTCTTGTTGGCCTGGAAGCTGAAGCTGACCAGGTCGCCGAAGGCGCCGATGCGCTGGCCGCGCCAGCGCGAATCGATGGCCTGGGCGGCGTCCTCGATCACGCGCAGGCCATGCTTGCGCGCGATGGCGTAGAGGCGGTCCATGTCGACCGGCAGGCCCGACAGGTAGACCGGCATGATGGCGCGCGTGCGCGGCGTGATGGCGGCTTCCACGGCGTCGAGATCGAGGTTGCGCGTGCGCGGGTCGATATCGACGAAAACCGGCTTTGCACCCACCGCGACCACCACGTTGGCGGTCGCCACCCAGGTGATCGGCGTGGTGATGACCTCGTCGCCGGGGCCAATGTCGGCCACGCGCAAGGCGATCTCCATGGTTGCCGAACCATTGGCGAAGGTGCGCACCGGACGGCCGCCGAAGAGCGCGGACAGCGCATCCTCGAACGCGTGCATCTTGGGGCCGGAAGTGATCCAGCCCGAGGCCAGTACCTTGCCGACTTCGGCAATGGCGTCGGCGTCGATCACCGGCTTCACGAAGGGCAGGAAATCTTGGGCTGCGGGTGCGGTCATGGCGGTCAGGCTTGTTGGTGCAATGGTACGGTGATCAGGAGCGGGCAATCAGGAACACGCCGGCGAGAATCAGCAGGATGCCTGCCACGCGCATCGGGCCGATCATTTCGCCGAACAGCCACCAGGCCGCCAGCGCATTCACCACGTAGCCGAGCGACAGCATCGGGTAGGCAATGGAGACGTCCACGCGCGACAGGCCCACGATCCACACGCCCACGCTCACCACGTAGAGCGTGAGGCCGGCCAGCACGGGCCACTGCGTCAGCACGCGCAGCGCCGTGGTGAACAGCGTGGCGCGCTCCAGGGTGATGGCGCCCACGGCGTTGGTGCCAGCCTTGAGCAGCAGCTGCGCGCACGCGTTGAGCAGCACGCCGGTAAAGATGAAAGCGAAAGTCGATAGCGTCATGGCGCGCGGTTCGGTTCTGGCTGGGTTGCCGCCGGCGCCTGGCCGGGCGGCGGGAAATTGGTGACCGCCACGCGGCGCTTGTCCTGCCCGATCTTGTACATCGGCACCTTGCGCTCTTCCAGCAGGCGGTAGGTCGCGGCCGACATGATACCTACGGCATGCTGGCCGTCCTGCCATTTTGCAATAAAGGCATCCAGGCTGGGCAGCCATTTCTGCGGTTCCTGCTTGGTGCCGAATTCAAGCTCGTCCGGCCATTCCACCATGATGGTGGTGCGGCGCAGGTAGTAAGGCAGGGTGTGGTCCAGCATGCGCACGCCATAGATGGGCATGTCGTCGGTCAGCACGGCCTCGATGGCCGGCACCATGTCCACGCCGGAGGTCGGCCGTCCCATCACTTCGTGACCGAGCAGCGCGACCGTGAAGCTGCTGAGCATGGCCAGGGCGTAGACCGTGATGCTTACCATCAGGCCCTTGGCCGCCAGCAGCCACCGCGCCAGGAAGATTCCGCCCAGCATCAGCACGAAGGCCGCGCCGACCCAGACCGCGAACAGCCGGTACAGCTCGTTGGGCGTATTGTCGGAATTCAGCGTGGCCACGTACGGGCTGGCGAGCAGGCCGATGGCGGCGATCACCAGCATGCCGTTGAGCTGCCGGCGCCAGTTGCGCTCGTCGATGTACTGCAGCGCCACCGCCGCAAGCATTCCCAGCGCGGGAAAGATCGGCACGATGTATCCGGGCAACTTGGAGCCCGACAGGCTGAAGAAGACGAAGATGGCAATGGCCCACACGGCCAGCAGCAGCGCCGGCTGGAACGGCCTGGCGGCCGTGCCGCGCGCCGCGGCAGCGCGGGCGTCCACGCGTTCGCCCCGCACCACCTGCCACATGCGCGGCATCAGGCCCAGCCAAGGCAGGAAGCCGGCCACCAGCAGGGGCACGAAGTACCAGAGCGCGCCCTTGCGCGAGTGCACCGTCGAGGTGTAGCGCTGCCAGTGCTCATGGATAAAGAAGAAATTGAGGAACTCGGGGTTGCGCTCCGACACCAGCCAGAACCACGGCACCGTGACGATCAGCATCAGGACGATGCCGCTGACCAGGTGCAGGCGCTTCCACAGGCCGAAATCGCGCGAGATCACCGTGTAGATCACCAGCACCAGGCCGGGCAGCGCAATGCCCACCAGGCCCTTGGTCAGGATCGCCACGCCCATGGCCACCCAGCAGGCCCACATCCAGTAGCGGCGGCCGGCCGGGGTGGCGTCGGGGTGCTGGGCCAGCAGCATGAAGGCCAGTACGCAGGCCATGGCGCCGGACAGCGTCATGTCGAGCGAATTGAAGTGCGAAGCAACGCTCCACATCGGTGCGGCAGCCAGCACCAGGCCGGTCAGGAGCGCCGCGCGGGCGCCATACCAGCGGGATGCCGCCAGCATCGACACCACCAGGCCGACCATGCCGGACAGCGCCACGCACAGCCGTGCCTGCCAGTCGCCCACGCCGAACAGCGTGTACGACAGCGCCGTCACCCACATGTGGAAGGGCGGCTTCTCGAAATACTTCAGCGCGTTGTAACGGATCGTGACCCAGTCGCCGGTGGCGAACATTTCGCGGGCGATCTCGCCATAGCGGCCCTCGTCGGAGCGCAGCAGATGGCGCGCCTCGAGCGTGCCGAACCAAACCAGGAGAATAAACAGGCTGACCAGGATAATCGCCGTGGTGGGCAGGCCGGCAGATTGCGAAACACCTTGTGCGGTGCTTCGCGAGGTTTCTCGCGAGGTCACGGAACTACGCATACGTCTCCTGGAAACGGTCGGATGGGCGTCATGCACTGATGACGGGCGATTCCTGGCCGGACCCGGCAAGGCCTGGTGCCTTGCCGTGCCGCCGGAACGCCGGTTTCGGCCGTGGGTGCGCCCGTGCATCGCGTGCCAATGGCCAGCCCGATTTATCTGTTTCGGGGGCGGCTCGCATGCAGGGAACACATCACAACGCAGCAGCCGTCGCTTTGGTGGACAACAAGGCCAAAGCGCTTGCCAGCGCCGGCCGCCTGGGCTGGATTGGCAAACGGCAAACCGCGCCCTCAATGTGGCGCGGCGCGCAATGTTAGCACGACAGCCCGCACCCGCCGCCGCTCGGGCGGGCAGGCAAGCCGAAGCGTCACCCGGACAAGCGGCATGTCAGCCCGGAAGCGGCGCAGTCGGCATATTGCGGGCGCTGCGCAGGCGCAGGGCGGCACCGATCAGGAGGATGCCGCAAACCAGCGCCCAGGCCCCGATCATCCACAACAGCGCCAGCGCGCCGGCCAGCGGCTGCCATAGCAACAGGAAAGCGAACACGATGCTCACCAGGCCGGCCAGCACCAGCCACCATTCATTGGGAATGTCCTTGCGCAAGCGGATGGCGGCCACGATCTGCAGCACGCCGGTGGCCAGCGTCCAGGCTGCGATATAGAGCAGGAGCGAGAATGCCGTGACCACCGGGCTGAACCAGGTCAGCAGGCCCACGCCGAGGCCAAGCAAGCCTTGCAGTGCAAGGATGCCGCGGTCGCTGGCCTCGCGCTGGCTGCCGGAGATGGCCATCGCCAGGGCGGTCACGCCATCGGCGGCCGCGAAGGCGCCAAACACCAGCACCAGCGCGGCCAGGGTGGCTATGGGCGCGAAGAACGCGCAAATGCCGAACAGCACAGCGAAAATGCCACGCAGGCCGACGACCCACCAGAGCTTGGCGTAGTAGTGAAGCATGGATACCTCCCTGACAAGCTGCAAGCTGGCCCGGGCGAGCACTGGCCTGCACGGACGAAGACCGACAAGACAAGCCAGCGAAAAAGCGCTAATTTCTAACCAGAGCGGGCGGCGACGCCTGCCTGCCCCGGCGCGCAGGTGCCTTGCCGGAACCAGCGGGGGCGTGAACTCATTCTAGACAGGATTCATGTGAGCATAAAGGCGCAATTGGCCGGGGCTTCCGCGTTGGCGGCGATGCTGCTGGCGCACGGCGGGCCCGCGCTCGCCCAGGCTACGGCTACGGCTACGGCTACGGCTACAGCCACGGCCACGGCTGCGGCTGCGGCCAGCCAGGTCGCGGCACAGGTTCCAATGGAAGCCGTGGCGCGCTCGGCGGCGGTCCTGTGCGATGCGCCCTGGTTCCGCTCAGGCGCGCGGGTGCAGATGGAAGGCGACGGCGACATGCCCACGTCGATCACCATGACGCTGCGCCACACCACCAGGAACGACGCCGGCTGCCGGGCCCAGCTCGAAGTGCGCTCCAAGTCGGCGCTGTCCGCCCTGATGGGGCCGCCGGTCATCATGGACCAGGTCCATATGGTCAATATAGAGCGCCGCACCAGTACCGCCAGTGCCAGCATCGAGAGCGAGCATGCCGTGATCAACGCGCAGGGACGCTATGCCCGCATGTATGGCGAGGCGGCATTCCGGGGGCAGGGCGTGTTCAACTACGCGGGGACGGATGTCCGCGAGGGCGGCACGATCGATGGCGAGATGTTCGAATCCAGCGTGTCGCTGCAGATCTATCCGCTCGGCGGGGATGACGTCATCGGCAGCATGCGCGCGCTGTACGCGTCGATCAACGTCGGTACCCGCCATGTCGGCAAGCGCCAGATGATCGATACCGTGATGGGCCGCAAGGAATGCATGCCCATCACCTACGAGAAACGGACGTCGCTCGGCCCGCTGATGGTGGGCGAGGAGGTGGTGCAGGTGGAGCCCGCCGTCCTGTACGTCACGGACTGGTATTGCCCGGCGGAGGCCTTTGTCCTGCGTACCGAGGTCCGCCAGCGCAACAAGCAGGACAAGGCAGACAACCGGCCGGAAAAGGTCGAGCGCATCGAGGTGACGGCGCTGGAGCTGGGCGCGCCCTGAGCGTTCGTGTCCGTGCCGTGCCGGAATGAAAAGAGCCCGCCGGATGGCGGGCTCTTTGCCGTACCGTGCCGATCCTGTCGATCAGCCGGCGGCGGCGGCCGAAGCGGGCTTCTTGCTCTTCTTGCTGCTCTTCTTGTGCGACTTCTTGGCAGCCGGTGCCGATGCGTCGCCGGTCAGGTCCGCGCGAGTGCTCTTGTTCGCGCCCTGGGTGTACGGGTCGAACTTGTCGCCCGACTTGGCGCCCTGGGTGTACGGGTCGAATTTCTCGCCCGACTTGGCGCCCTGGCTATACGGGTCGAACTTCTTCCCGCCGGTCTGGGCCTGGGCAGCCACGGAAACGGCGCCGATACAAAGCGCGATGGCTGTCGCGACGAACTTGTTCATGGTTTCTCCTGAAAAATGCCGCCTTGCGGCGGTTCGAATACGCGAAAAACTGCCTTGGGGAGAATCACCTTGCGCAAGCCTGGCAGCCCCCCAACCGTTTATCCGCTCAGTCCCAGTGTCGCCAACATTTCCTGCGCTTGTCAACTTGGGGTGTATTGCCGGGAACACGGTTTATGCCGGCCTATGGAAAGCCGCTATTGCGGCGATCCGCGGGACTTGCTTGACAGTTGTCACGCATGTTGATGATGCGCTACATCCGACATTGTGTGAATCAGATAAGTGAATAATAAGGCGCAAAAACCCCGCGGACCTCTCGGTCGACGGGGTTTCTTGTTACAGCGCAACGCGTGCGGGCTTACTCGGTCGCCACGTCCGAAGGATGCTTCCAGGCGTCACGTACCTGCGCGCTGGGCGCCAGCGCCAGGTTGATGTTGCGTGTCCCGATCGGCTGCTGGAACCATTGCTTCTGCAGCGCGAGGACCTGCGGCCCGGCGAAGACCGAGGCCAGGGTCTGGTCCACCAGTTCCTTCCACTGCGAATCGGCGCGCGACATCATCAGGGCGTTCTGTTCGGTCGACAGCGCCGGGCCCACGATCACGAACTGCGACGGATCCTTGGCGCGGGCGCGCAGGCCGGCAAGCAGCACGTCGTCCATCACGAAAGCCTGGGCGCGCCCGGATTCGAGCAGCAGGAAGGACTCGCCGTGGTCCTTGGCATAGATGTCGTGAAAGCCATACTGGGCCTTCAGGCGGCGCACATGGCGGTCGCCGGTGGAGCCGGCGCTCGTCACCACGTTCTTGCCGCGCAGATCCTCGAAGGACTGGATGCCCGAATCCGCGCGCACCAGCATGCGCACGGTGGAAATGTAGTGCGAGACGCTGAAGGCCACTTGCTTCTGGCGTTCCAGCGAGTTCGTGTTGGGCGCGCAATCCAGGTCGACCAGGCCGTTGACCACGGCAGGGATGCGGTTTTGCGGCGTGAGCGGCATCCAGCGGATCTTGATGGCCTTCAGGCCCAGCTTGACGCGGGCGGCTTCGGCGGCGCGCAGGCACAGGTCCACGGCGTAGCCTGCCGGCTCGCCCTTGTCATCGGCGAACGAGAAGGGCAGTGCCGATTCGCGGTAGCCCAGGACGATGGTGCCCGTGCTGCGGATCTTGTCGAGCACCGGGCTCTGGGCCAGGGCGGCATGGGGGGCGACGGCCGCCAGCGCACCGGCGGCGGCAAGAACGAAGCCAACGAGCAGGCGCGAGGCGCGTGCCGCGCCAACGCTTTTGAATGAGGCAAACGACAGCATGATGCGAGACTTTCAAAAGCGGCAAGCGTACGCCGGGTGCCGTGGCGCACAAAGTACATCTTCGTCATAAGTAAATACCCTGCCAGATATCCGGACGGCGAGCGACGGGCCCCGGCAAAGGCGCAGTGCTGGTATCACAAAATTTCACAGCGGCCGGCTTGCGGGCGGATCGATGTGCGCGGTACGCTACCGGGTTCGCTGCATCAGTGACGTGCGGTGATCACGACGGTGGGGAAACATGAGAATGTCGCGCAGGAAAATCGGGCTCGGCGTGGCCGCGATGGCGCTTGCCGCGGGCGTGGCCGTGCAGCTTGTCTGGCACCCGTTCGGCAAGGCCTGGAAAGGGCAGCCGCGGCAGATCGAGCTGGATTTCGGCCGCCCGGACGCGCTGGTCGACAGCGAAAGTCTGTCCAGCCTGCCGAAAGACATGCTGCGCGTGCCACTGCTGCGCGACGTCCTCACCGAGGACTTCGTGAACTACTACGAAGACAATGAAGGCCGTCTCTCGGCCGCCGGCGCCTTGCGCCGCATTGCCTTCGAGCATGACCTCGACTGGTCCGACGCCCTGCTCAGGCGGGTTTTCGACGAGCCCGGCAGGCTGATGGCCTGGCGCGGCGCCGACGGCACGCTGCGCTACTGGGCGCTGGCCATGGAGCGCAACGGGCTGGCCAAGGTGCTGCAGACGCTCGGCACCATTGCGCCGGCGGATACCCAGCTCACCCGCGCCGGCGAGATCGACGGCACGCCGCTCTACGCCTTGCGCATCGGCCCCGCGCGCAGCTTGCTGATCGCGGGCAAGGGCGAGCGCCTGGTGGTGCTGTCCGAGGCGGGCATGCTGCTCGATGCCGAAGGCAAGCCGATCGGCGCGCGCGCCAAAGCGGTGGCGGCATGGCTGTCCGACGATGCCGCCGCCCGCGAGGCCCCGCTGCAGGCGTTCGCGCTCGAACCCGTCAAGGGCGCGCCCAGGGGCCACCGCGTGGTGGTCGGCGCGAACTATCTGTCCTTCGGCTACCAGGCCTTCTTCCCCGGCATCGAGGCGTTGCGCTTCGACTTCGCCGGTGCCGATCCCAAGGCCGCCGCGGGCAGCACGGAATGGCAAGGCGCCGTGCTGGTCGATGGCGCGCGCCTGCCCGGCAAGTGGAATGCCGCCGCGCTCTGGCAGGCCTTGCCCGCGGATCCGGCTGCCTGTGCCACCCTGCCGGTCGACTGGCAGGCAGCCGGCAAGATGCTGCAGAAGGTCAGCGGCGGCAAGGACGAGCTTGCCGCCCAGGTCGGCCAGGCGTTCGAAGGCCCGGCCGCAGTTTGCTGGTATGGCAAGTCGGCTCTGGTCGCGCCCCTGTTCATGGCGCGCCTGAAGTCGGCCGAGGCTGCGTCCGCGCTGCGCCCGTTGCTGGCCGGTCTGTTCGAGCAGGTAATCGGTGCCTACGAGCCCGCGGCCGGCGGCGACAAGGGCACCTACGCGCGCCTGCCGGTGCAGGGGCGCAAGGGCGCAGGCGACGCCGAGCTGTGGTCGCGGCCAGTCAGCTCGCCGTATGGCACGCGCGAGGCCAAGGGCGCGCCGTTCGCGGCCCAGCTGTCCGCCGGCGCTTATTTTCCCGTGACGCTGGCGCTGGCCGGCAATACCGTGCTGTTCTCGCCCGACGCCACGCTCGTCGACGACGCGCTGGCGGTGCAGGGCAAGCGCTTCCCGGCGGTGGCCGACACCATGCCGCGCGACCGGCAGGCCCGCACGGTGCTGAGCTTCACGCCGTCCACGCTGGCGCTGCTGGTGCGGCGCGAAGCCACCAGGGCGCTGCCCGCCGACCAGGAAGCCCTGTTCCTGAACGCAGCGCGCGCGCATCTGTTCCCCAAGCTCAAAGCCCTCGGCGCTTATCCGGCGATGTCGCTGGTGCTGCCGGGCAACCTGCCTTCGGGCCGGGGCTGGGTGTCCGTGACATGGCAGCAGTCCGGCGCACCGCACGGCGTGCTGGCGGCCGCACCGGCCAGCGCGGCGCTCCTGCAGACGCAAGGCAGCCAAGAGGCCACGCAGTGACGGTCCTGCGCCGAGGCCGTCGCGGGATGCTGGCGGCGCTGGCCGCGGCATGCCTGCCGCTGGCCGGCCCGGGCCGTGCGCTGGCATTGTCGGGGCTTGAAGCCGCCGCGCCCGAGGGCGGCCAGCTCGACCCGGCCCAGACCACGGCGTTCCGGGCCTGGTTCGTGCGCATCGTCGGCGAGCAATTGCGGCAGGGCCCGACTCCGCGCTGGTACCAGCGCGACTGCGTCGGCCTGGTCCGCTTTGCCGTGGGCGAGGCGCTGCGCGTGCACGACGCACGCTGGCTGCGCGCCAACGGCATGCAGGGCGGCGCGGCGGCCCGCCAGTTGCCGCCAGAGCTCAGCCTGAGCCCGGCCCAGCGCACGCTCGGCCAGCGCTGGACCCGCGCCGACGGCAGCACCGGCGCCTATGCGTCGGCCCTGGCGCTGGTGCAGGGCAATAGCCGCTTTGTCGCGCGCAACGTCAACCTGGCGCAGCCCGGCGACCTGCTCTTCTACGACCAGGGCGACGAACAGCACCTGATGATCTGGATGGGTCAGTACCTGGCCTATCACACCGGCACCGTGACCCGTAGCGATAACGGCCTGCGCGCCGTCTCCCTTTCCCGCCTGATGCAATGGAACGATTCGCGCTGGCAGCCGCACGACGGCAACCCCAATTTCATCGGCGTATTCCGTTTCGCCTTTTTGTCGAGGTAAAGACGATGCCTGTCGTCATGATGCGCGCCCGCGCGCTTCTGCGTTCCGTGACCACCCGCATGCTGCTGGCGCTTGCACTGCTGGCCTGGACCCACGCTGCCGGCGCCGACCAGCGGCCAGGCGCCACGCTCGACACGGTGCCGTCCAGCGGCTACGCCGCGTTCCAGGGCCAGCCCTTCTTCCTGTTGTCGGACGCCAGCTTCGGCAGCGACCAGACCGCGCAGGTGCGCCTCGAAGCGCCGGGGCGCGAGTACAAGAGCGAGCTGCAGCGATACGGCGGCGCGGACATCCTGGTCTACCGGGTGGCCGATCCGGTCGCCTTCCTCAAGGGACAGAAGAACCTGCATCGCATCGACGTCAAGGCCAGCTACCGTGGCGAAGGGCTGGCCAATACGCTGTCCTACCTGTGGGATAGCTGGTACAAGCAGGCGCGCCGCGCCTGGCAGCGCGTGTTGTCGCTCGCCGCACGCAGCAAGGCGGTGGAGGATGCGCCGCAATTCAGCATGGGGGACCAGATTGCCCAGCCCACCCGTTTCGAGAACAACCCGCAGTACGAGCCACTCAAGGGCTACGACCTGGTGGAGCGCTTCCGCTATCCGATCTGGGACGCCAGGGAGATCGCACCGCCCAGGGACGTGAAGCTCGAAGGCAGCAGCAGCGAATTCCTGCCGCGCGACGCCGGCAATGTGATGGTGCCGCTGGGCAAGCTCAGGCCGGGGCTGTATATCGTCGAGGGCATCATCGGCACCTACCGCGCGCACACGCTGCTGTTCGTCTCCGATACCGTGGCCATCACCAAGAGCACTGCCAACGGCATGCTGGCGTGGGCCGCGAACCGCAAGAGCGGGCGGCCGGTAGCGGGCGCCAGCCTGGCCTGGACCGACGGCCTGGGCGTGCTGCAGAGCGCCAGCACCGGCGCCGATGGCGCGGCAGAACTGGCCCACACCAGCCCCGAGCGCAGCTACCTGCTGGGCGTGGACCCGGCCGGCGGCGCCTTTATCTCGGAAAATTTCTACTACGACAGCGAGATCTACAACACCAAGCTGTACGCCTTCACCGACCGGCCGCTGTACCGCCCGGGCGATGAGGTGCGCGTCAAGTTCATCGGCCGCAATTTCCGCAGCGCCACCGAGTCGGCGCCCGCCGCCGCCGGCGACATCAGGCTCGACGTGCTGGATCCCAATGGCGCACCGCTGGCCGCGCTCGGCACCGCGCTGAATGCGGACAACGGCGCCGACGCGCGCTTCACGCTGCCGGCCAACGCGCTGGCGGGCGGCTACACGCTGCGCTTCGACTATGGCGGCAATACCTACGGCGGCGCCTTCCGCGTGGCCGAATACATCAAGCCGCACTTCGACGTGAACCTCGCGCTGGACAAGGCGGACTACGCCACCGGCGAGGCCGTCAAGGGCAAGATCGAGCTGCGCTACCCGGATGGCAAGCCCGTCAAGGACGCCAGGTTGTCCGTCAGCCTGCGCGCGCAGCAGGTCACCATGGTGGAAGGCGAGCTGCAATACGCCGGGCTGTTCCCGCTCAAGCTGGAGCAGCAGGAACTGACCACCGACGGCAGCGGCAACGCCGCACTCGCGCTGCCGGCGGCCAAGGACCCGAGCCGCTACGTGGTCACGGTATTCGCCAACGACGGCGCGGCCTACCGCGTCAAGGTCACGCGCGAACTGTTGATCGCGCGCGGCGCCACGCCCTACAAGCTGACCGCGCCGGCCAATTTCACCAACGCCGGCCAGAGCGTGACCTTCTGGCTGCAGGCGCTGGACGCCACCGCGCAGGCCCCGGCCCGCGCGCCCGCCAGGTGGGAGCTGGTGCGGCTGGAATCGCGCACGCGCACCGAAGGCAGGCTGGATGCGGGCGCCATTGGTGCCGTGTCCTTTCCGGTCAGGTTCGACCAGCCGGGCTCGTACACGCTGTCCGTCAAGGACGGCGCCGGCAACCTGCTGGCCGCGGCCAGCCACTGGGTGGCGGGCGATGGCCTGCAGACCGTGCCCGGCAATATCGAGATCGTGTTCGACCGCGACCGCTACCGCATCGGCGATACCGCCGAAGCGCTGGTGACGTTCCCGCTGGCGGTGGAAGACGCGCTGCTCACGCTGGAGCGCGACCGCGTCGAGCGCCGCGGGCTGCTGTCGAAGGGCGGCGACTGGCTCTCGCTGGAGAAGATCACGGACAAGCAGTGGCGCGCCCGCATCAAGGTCGGCAACGATTTCAGCCCGAACATGACGTTCTCCGTGCTGTACGTGAAGGACGGCGACTACGTGTTCCAGAACGCCGGCATCGCCGTGCTGCAGCCGGCCATCGAGCTGGCGGTGAAGAGCGACAAGGCGGTCTACGCGCCCGGCGACACCGTCACGCTGGACCTGGGCAGCGCCTTCAACGGCAAGCCGGTGCCGGCCAACCTGACGGTCAGCGTGGTCGACGAGATGGTCTACGTGCTGCAGCCCGAGATCGCCCCGAGCATCGTGGACTTCTTCTACCATCCGCGGCGCAACAGCGTGCGTACCACCTCGAGCCTGAACTTCATCGGCTACGACCTGGCCACCTCGGGCCAGCCGGGCGCCGGCGGCCCGGAGCGGGGCCGCTATAACGAGCGCGGGGTGAAGGTGCTGGAGCGCCCGCGCCGCGACGACAAGGACACGGCCGCCTGGGAGGCAAACCTGCGTACCGGCGCGGACGGGCGCGCGCGCATGAGCTTCACCATGCCTGACTCCCTGACCCGCTGGCGCATCACCGTGCGCGCCATGGCCAGCGACGGCATGGTCGGCCAGCGCACCGCCAGCATCCGCTCGGACAAGAGCCTCTACCTCAAGTGGACGGGGCCGCAGCGCTATCGCGCCGAGGACGCGCCGCGCATCGACATGGTCGCTTTCAACCAGGGCGAGCAGGACGTCGCCGCCGACCTGGTGGTGATGGGCGCCGGACTCAATGTCAACCAGAGCGTCACGCTCAAGCGCGGTGCCAACTACGTGCGCCTGCCCGTGGCCCAGGGCGCGCTGCAGAGCGGCGTGGTCAACGCCGAGATCAAGCTCCAGGGCAAGACCGTGGACCGTCTGCAGGCCGCGCTGGCCGTGGAGCCCACCGGCTGGCTGTCGCAGCGCGAGCTGACGCTGCCGCTGGCGGGCGCCAGTGCCGTGCTCAAGCTGCCGGCCGACGCGCAGGACGTGCGCCTGCGTTTCGTCGACAGCGCCGCCAGCCACTTCGCGCGCGTGGCCGACGACCTGCTGGCCTATCCCTACGGCTGCACCGAGCAGACCGCCAGCCGCCTGATTCCGCTGGCGCTGGCGCAACGCAGTCTCGCCGCCAGCGGCGCCAGCACCGGCGGCGACACCCAGGGCCTGGATGCGCTGTTGCGCACCCAGCGCCAGCGCCTGGCGCTGCTGGCCGGCGTCAACGGCCAGTTCGGCTGGTGGGGCGATACCCTGGGCAACAGCGCGCTGCTGACCGCCTACGCGTACTACGCCGACTGGCTGGCCACGCGCGCGGTCGGCATCAGCCTGCCGCCAGATCACTGGAAGCGCACGCTGGAGGCCTACAAGCAGGCCATGAAGGAGCCGCTGCTGCACCGTACGCTGGCGCTGTGGTTCATCAACGAGATGGGCTTGCCGGTGGCGACGCAGCTCAGTGGCGTGGCCGCCGAGCTGGGCCGGCCCGGCAGCGATGCGGGCGCCGCCGTGGCCGCTGGCGACAGCCTGGTATTCGCCGCGCCGGATTCGGCGCAGGGCCGCCGCGTAGCCACCGTGCTCGCCGCGCAGCTCTACAAGCAGATCGGGCAGCCCATGCCGGAGGGGCTGGCGGGCGCGGCCGACGCCGCGCGCCAGGCGCTTGCCGCCGATCCTTCGCCACTGGTGCAGAGTCTGCTGCTGATGTCCGGCAAGGGTGCCGCCGCTTCGGATGTGCAGGCGCTGCTGTCGCGCGCCGGCGCCGCCAGCCCGACCATCGACCGCGCGGTGACGCTGGTCTGGCTCAACAAGGCGCTTGGCGGCGGGCTCGGCCGCGGCCTGCCCGGGGAGGCCGATGCGGGGCAACGCACGCCGCAGGGCAGCTGGAAGGCGGCGCGCGGCCAGCTCGGCCTGCCGGAATGGCGCTGGACCGGCGCCCAGTTGCCGGAATCGCTGACCTTTAGCGCGCCGCCGAACATGGAGGCCGCGGCGCAGTCCTACAACACCAATGCCGTGGTGTCGTACCGCAGCCGCGCGCAGGAAGCGGCGCGCCTGCCGATTGGCATCGAGCGCAAGCTCTATCGCCTGGTCCCCACCAGCGACTCCGCCGCCAAGGCCGACAAGGCGCCCGATCCGGCCGCCGCCGGCACGGCGGGCCTGACCTTCACGGCCAGGGCGGTCAAGCCGGGGGACAAGCTTGACAGCAATACGCTCTATGTCGACGAGATCGTGCTGAGCCCACGCCAGGGCGTCTACCGCTACGGCCTGGTCGAGGCGCCGCTGCCGCCTGGCGGCGAAGTCGAGGGCACCACCTGGGGGCTGCGTATCGAGGGCCTGCCGGACCCGGACAACAAGACCACCGGCCTGCAGCCGTTCCAGCGTGCCGTCACCTACGAAACGGGCATGCTGTCTTACCACCAGCCGGTGGTTGCGCTGGAGCGTCCCGTGGTGCTGCGCCAGCTGGTGCGCTTCTCGCTGCCCGGCAGGTTCAGCCTGCCACCGGTGCGCTACTTCCGCATGTACCAGCCGGATGCCAAGGCCCTGCAGGGCGACGGCAAGAGCGCGGCCTTCCCCTTGACGGTGGAGTGAGGCGGGCATGCGCACCGGCCTGACTCCGGGCATGGCAGCGCGCTGCCTGGGGCGTTGCGCAACCGTGCTCGCCGCCCTGTGCTGGGCGGCGTCCGCGCTGGCGCTTGCGGCGGCGGACGGTGCGCAGCCGCTGCATTTCGCGCGGCTTGCCGGCACCGAGGCCCAGCTGTACCGGCTCGGCGGCGCCACATCGGGTGCCATGCCGGCGCCACTGCCCCCCGGCCTGCAGACGCCGCTGGGCAGCGTGTGGAAGCTCTTCGTCTACAGCTACCTGGTCGGCCGCGACAAGGCGGGCGACGACTACACCTGCCGCGGCGGCGACCCGGAAGAAGTCTATTGCTGCACGGCAGGCCAGAGCATCGACCGCGAGCATGCGCTGGTGCAGTCGTGCGGGCGCTATTTCGAGCCGCTGCGCCTGGGTTTGTCGGGTGCCGACTGGCGCCGCTTCTGGAAGGATGCCGGCGCGCCGGCCTGGCTGCAGGACATGCGGGCGATGCAGCCTGGGCGCGTGGTGCCGGTGGCCGAGCTGCTGGCTGCGCTGCACGCGGTGCCGCCCGCCGCGCGGCAGGCCGCTTCGGCCACGCTCGTCTCCGTGCTGACGGTGGGGCGCGGCGAGGGCACGCTGGCCAGCTACGGCAGCCTGCTGCGCGCCAAGACCTGGACCATGCCGGACCCGGTGCGGCCCGGCGCCTCCATTGGCGGTGCCGCGGGCTGGCTGGCCGACGGCAGCCCGGCGTGGCTCGGCGGGCAGGGTGCCAGCGCCAATGTGCTGCGGCGTGCCGCGCCGCTGTTGCAGCCGCTGCTGGCCACCGTGCCGGTGCCGGACGACGGCGCCTGCGTGCTGGTCGACATGTTCGAGCGCCATGCGCTGCGCGAGCTGCTCGGCGCGGGGCCGGAACGCAAGGCTGTGCCCGATGGCCCGCTCAATGGCACCTTCCGCGCCGAGTTCGCCAACGGCAACAGCCTGCGCGTGGACAGCCGCGGCGAGCTCAGCCTGGTGCGCGCCGCGGGTGCAGCGCCCCGCGTGGTCGGGCGCTTTGGACTCAATGACTACGTGGCGCGCGTGGTGGAGCGCGAGGGCGATACGGCCGAGCCGGAGGCCGCCCGCGCGCTGGCCGTGGCCGTGCGCAGCTACCTGGTTCAGCAGGCCGCGCGCGAGCAAGGCTGCTTCCGTATCGCCGACAGCAGCCGCACGCAGCGCGTGCTGCCGCGCACACCCACCGCCGCGGCGCGGCGCGCGGCCGACCAGACCGACGGGCTGGTGCTGTCCGGCGTGGCCGTACGCTATCACCACGATGCCGGCGGCCCGGGCCGCATGGCGTGGACCGAGGCCAGGCGCGCGGCGGGCCAGGGCCAAGCCTTCGATACCATTCTGGCGCGCTGGTGGCCGCAGGCCACGCTGACCTCGTTCCAGAGCCCGGTCGCCGGCGATTGCCTGGCGATCGCCAATGCGCGGCAATGGCTGGCCCAGCGCGCGCCGCAATGGCAGCGCCGGCTGGGTGCCGAGCCGGGCTATGAAGCGCCGCCGCTGCCGGCGGTCTGCGAGGTCCGCGAAGGCCGGCCCTATGCCGATGCGCGCCGCAACCGGCTCTATATCCACCGGCTTGCCAGCGAGGACGACCGCATCGCGCTGGCACACGAATACCTGCACCTCGCGTTCGCGCGCCATCCGCGCGGGCAGGACGAGCAATTCGTCGAAGGCCTCGCGCGCAAGCTGGTGCGCACGGAAAATCCGTCATGAACCGCACCTTTTTCTCCCCGCACCGCTGGTCACCTGCCGCGCTGGCGCTCGCCTGGGCCGTGGCACCGTTGGCGGGCACGGCCGGGCCGGTCGCCGAGCTCGAAGGCCCGGCCGGCGGCTGGCGCCACAGCGGCCTGTCCAGCGAGCTGGAACGCTACACCGCGGCCTATCCCAAGCCGCCGGTGGACCGCGGCGCGCAGAAATACCGCACGCTGATCGAAGGCCGCCTGCACCGGGCCGGCAAGGAAGGCCGCAAGCCGCCCACGCTGGTGGTCAACGGCAACGCAATGCCGCTCTATGCCGACGAGCAGGGTCGCTTTGCCCGGCCATGGGCGTTCGGGCGCGGCTCCAACAGCGTCGAGATCATTTCCGCCGACGGCGCCTCGCGCCAGCGCCTGCAGTTCTACGAGGCCGACGCCACCAAGGTCCAGGCCAGGCTGCGCGCCGTGCTGACCTGGGACGATCCCAAGGCCGAGGTCGACCTGCATGTGATCTCGCCGGACGGCGGTCATGCCTTCTGGGCCAGCCCGCTGCTGCCCGCGGGCGGGGGCCTCGACGTGGACAGCGTGGACGGAGCCGGCCCCGAGATCTTCTCCAGCGCCGCGCCGCGCCCGGGCGTGTGGCTTTTCTACGTGAACTATTGGGGCAATTTCGACGCCGCCGGCTACAACTTCCAGGCTGGCGCAAACGCGCGCGACCTGATCACCGCCAGGCTCACGCTGATCTACAACGAGAACACGCTCAACGAGAAGCGCGAGACCCTGGTGGTGCCGCTGCGCAAGCTGGGCGAACTGACGCTGATGAAATCGGTGCGCTTCTGACCGGCGTCCTCCAAGGGCGAAAGCCAGGAAGCAGATAATGCCCGCCAGGGGCAGGGAATGTGGATATGCATCGCAAGCCGAATTTCGCTTTAGCCAGACTGATCCTGCCGGCCTTGCTGCTGGCGGGCGCCGCGCATGCCGACGATGCCATCGAGTTCACCACGCCACGCAACGGATGGCGCAATTCGGCGGGTGACACTGCCAATTACACGCAGGAGGTCCACTATCCCGCCGTGTCGGTGTCCACGCCGGCGGGCCAGGCCGCCAGCGCCATGATCGCGGGGCGTATCCGTTCGGCGCCGAAAGCGCAGCCTGGCGGCGGTGCCGAGGGCGCCGCGCCCGCTGCGCGCGGACGTGGCCGGCGCGGCGACGGCTCGGTCGCCACGCTGGTGATCAACGGTGTCGCCATGCCGCAGCGGGTGGAGGAGGACGGCCGCTTCTCGCGGCCATATGCGTTTTCCGCAGGCAGCAACAGCGTGGAGATGCGCAGCGCGCAGGGCGCCAGCAAGCGCGTGCAGTTCTACGACGGCTACCAGGGCCGGACCCGGCCGCGCTTGCGCGTGGTGCTGTCCTGGGATAGCGATGCCACCGACCTGGACCTCCATGTGGTTGCGCCGGACGGCCAGCACACCTTCTACGCAAATCGCGTCGCCGGCAACGGCGGGGCGCTCGACGTCGACGTGACCACCGGCTATGGTCCCGAGATCTATTCGATCGCCGCGCCGCCGCCCGGCACCTATCTCGTCTACGTGAACTACTACGGCAGCGGTGCGGGGCCCGAAGCCATCACCGTGGCCCAGGTGGCGGTGATCACCGACGAGAACACGCCCAGCGAAAAGCAGCAGGTATTCCGCGTGCCGATGCGCAAGCCCGGCGAGCTGACCCTGATCAAGTCATTTGTCATGAAGTGACCCGAGGAGCCATGTGACCGATCTGACCGAGCTGACCGATCTGACCGACGCGACCAGGCCGCAGAAGAAAATCCTGTTCCTCAGCGTTTCCGCCGGCGCCGGGCACATGCGTGCCGCCGAGGCCCTGAGGCTGACGGCGCAGGCCGAATTCCCCGAGGTGCGGACCCTGCATCTCGATGTGATGGCGTACGTGCCCGCCACCTTCCGCAAGCTCTACACGGACCTCTACATCAAGCTGGTCAACAGCTATCCGGCCTTGTGGGGCATGCTGTACCAGCATACCTCGGAGGCCGATCCCGCCGCGCCCATGCAGAAACTGCGGCGGGCCGCGGAGCGCCTCAGCACGCGCGCGCTGCGCCGGGCGATCGACGAATTCGCGCCGGACGCCATCGTCTGCACGCACTTCCTGCCGGCCGAGATCCTGATGCATGAAGTGCGCCGCCAGCGACTGGCCGTGCCGGTGTGGGTGCAGGTGACCGATTTCGACCTGCATGGCATGTGGGTGATTCCCCATATGACGGGCTACTTCGCCGCCAGCGAGGAAATCGCCTTTCGCATGCGGGCCAGCCGCATCGAGGCGGGGCGCATCCATACCACCGGTATCCCGGTGGTGCCGGCCTTCACCCAGCCGCAGGACCGGCACGCTTGCGCCGCGCATTTTGGCCTGGACCCGGCGCGGCGCACCATCATGCTGATGGGGGGCGGCGCCGGCCTCGGCGGCCTGGACGAAGCCGCCGACGCGCTGATGCGGCTGGGCGACGATTTCCAGTTGATCGTGCTGGCCGGGCGCAACGAGGCCGCATTGAATCGCCTCAGGACGCTGGCGGGCGCGCATCCCGGCCGGCTGTTTCCATTCGGATTCACCAATGAGGTGGAACGGCTGATGGCCTGCTCTGACCTCGTCATCACCAAGCCCGGCGGGCTGACCACCTCCGAATGCCTGGCCATGGGCGTGCCGATGGTCGTCAATGCGCCGATCCCGGGACAGGAGGAGCGCAACGCGGACTATCTGCTGGAGCAGGGCGCTGCGCTCAAGGCCGTGGACCTGGTCTCGCTCGAATACCGTGTGCGCCTGCTGCTGGCCGAACCGGCCCGGCTGGACGCGATGCGGGAGCGGGCTCGCTCGCTGGGCCAGCCTGCGGCGGCCCGGCGCGTGCTGCAGACCGTGCTGGCGCAATTGCCTGGCCGGCAAGACCGCGCGCCGCTGCCGGCGGAGGCAGGCTGATGCGCTCCCTGAACCTGTCTGGCCCGCAGCGGCATGCGCAGGCATTTCCGTCGCGGCACCCGCTGGTGCTGCTGCTGATCATCGGCTGGACCTTGCTGCTGGCGTACTTCTTTGCCAATGTCGAGATCCAGATCGAAGGCGCTGCCGGCTGGGCCGCCAACCTGCCCACCTGGCGCATCGAGCATCACTGGCTGCTGGATATCTTCTGGGGCGGTCGCCCGATGACCGGCTATCACGCCTGGGTATTTCCCTGCGTGGCCCTGTTCTTCCATTTCCCGCTGCTGTTTGCCGGTCGCTGGAACTGGCGGGCGGAAGCCCGTGTGATCGCCTGCATCATGGTGTTCTGGATCACCGAGGATTTTCTCTGGTTCGTGCTCAATCCGGCGTATGGCGTGGCGCGCTTCGCGCCAGAATTCGTGCCCTGGCATATCCACTGGCTGGCCGGCGCGCCGACGGATTACTGGGTGTCGCTACTGGCGGCGGCCTTGCTTTTCTGGGTCTCGGGCCGGCGCGCCTGAGAGAAAATGTGTTCTTAACGACATATTACATGCGTAAATAGCCGAATAAGTGCCGTATTGATAACTATCTGGCGCCGCCGCGGATCGCCTTGGCCGCATAGGAGTAGAATCACGCTCTTGTGTACTTTGTAGCATTCTTATAACAATGAGCCCCCGTCCTTCGCGCATGGCGTGCGTTGACGCACTCAAGGCGATCAGCTCGCAACTGATCGTGCTGCACCATCTTGCCTTCTACGGCCCGATGTCCGACGTGGCCCACGTGCTGGCGCCCGATCTGCTCGACTGGTTCTCCCAATACGCGCGCATTGCCGTACAGGCCTTCCTTGTCATCAGCGGATTCCTCGCGGCGCGCAGCCTGGCGCCCGGCGGTCATCTGATGGTGCCGCATCCCTTGCTTGCGATCTGGCGGCGCTACCAGAAACTGGTGGTGCCTTATACCGCGGCCATCCTCATCGCCATTGCCGGTGCAGCCATCGCGCGCACCTGGATGCATCACGATTCGATTCCCGGCGCGCCGGGCCTGCACCAGTTCCTGGCGCATGTGCTGCTGCTGCATAACGTGCTGGATTTCGATGCGCTATCGGCCGGCGTCTGGTACGTCGCCATCGACCTGCAGCTGTTTGCCTTGCTGATCGCGGCGCTGTGGCTGGCGCGCCGGTGCGCAAGGTGGTTCGACGTGGAGGGCGCCGTGTTCGGCATGCCACTGGTGGCGGGGCTGGCGCTGGCGTCGCTGTTCTGGTTCAACCGTGATGCCGCGTGGGATGTGTGGGCGATCTATTTCTTCGGCGCCTATGGCATGGGTACGCTGGCGTTCTGGGCGTCCGAGCCGGAGCGTTCGCCGGTGGCGCTGATGGTGCTGGGCGCGGCGGTGCTGGCCGCGCTGATCGTGGACTTCCGCCTGCGTATCGCAGTGGCCCTTGCGGTGGCCTTGCTGCTGGGCATGGCGCGTCGTGGCGGCTGGCTGGAGCACTGGCCGCGCGCCAATGTGCTGGCGTTCTTCGGCCGCATTTCCTACTCGGTTTTCCTGGTGCACTTCCCGGTGTGCCTGGTAGTCAACGCCGTGGTATCCCATCTTGCGCCGCACCAGCCCGTGCTCAATGCACTTGGCATGGTTGCCGCGTGGGTGCTGAGCAACGCGGCCGGCGCGCTGTTCTACCGTTATGTGGAGAGCGGGACGCCGCTGCGGGCCCTGCGCCAGGCGGTGTGGCCGGCCCGCGCCGAAGCGCCGCGGCGCCAGCCTGCCGGGCGGCAGCAGTCGACCTGAGCGGCCCGCCGGTTTTCCGGCGCATCGCAAGCAGACGCATGCCAACTGCGGCGCCAGGCCTGAACAGCCTGGCGCCGCTTTCACTTGGTGCCTGTGCACCGCGATCCGGCAGCGTGCGGGCATGCCACCGCACGGCTGCGGTGCGCCTGGTCAAGGTGCGGCATTGTTGGCCGCGCAACACAGGGTAAAAACGAGCATTGGGATATGGCATGAAGGTTGCCTACTATGAAACTGTAAACCTGACCGTTTGGTCAGGATTCCTGTTCCGAGGCTGCCATGTCCGATCATATCGTCCTGACCTCGCACGCACGCCGCGACAAGCCGGCGGAGCCCATTCACTGGGGGGCCGCCAGCGCCGCGGAGCGCGGTCCCGTGATCGCCAGCCTGACCAATCCCGACCAGCGCAACGTGATCGGCACCCACTCGGGCGCCTATGCGGTGTATCGCGCACTGGCGGTCGCCTCGGGCCGGCTGCAGCGCGATCACCGGGCTGACCTGACCGATACCGCGCCGGCCGAACCCATCGGCCCGCATCCACAGTGGGCCGACCCGGACAAGATCGTTTCCATGGATCCCTGGGGCCACCTGGTCTCCACCGCCTTTGCAGACCGGATCGCGGCGGGCATCGATATCCGGCCCTCGATTGCCGTTACCCGCGCCCATATCAATATGCCCGAACTGGCGGGCGCCATCGCGGCAGGGCGCCTGGTGCCGGACGGCCGGATCCTCCACGCCAACGGCGACGTGCGCGTGACCAAGGCCGCGATCGACCCGGTCTGGTACCTGCCGGGCCTGGCGCGGCGCTTCGATATCAAGGAAAGCGCGCTGCGCCGTGCCTTGTTCGAGCAGACCAGCGGCATGTTCCCCGAACTGGTGACGCGGGCGGACCTCAAGGTGTTCCTGCCGCCCATCGGCGGCATGACGTTGTACTTCTTCGGCGATGTCAGCCAGCTCGGCAAGCCCGAGACCAAGGTGGCCTGCCGTGTGCACGACGAATGCAACGGCTCCGACGTGTTCGGCTCCGATATCTGCACTTGCCGGCCCTATCTGGCGCATGGCATCGAGGTGTGCATCGAGATGGCGCAACAGGGCGGAGTGGGCCTGGTGGTCTACAACCGCAAGGAAGGCCGCGCGCTGGGCGAAGTCACCAAGTTCCTGGTCTACAACGCTCGCAAGCGCCAGGTCGGCGGCGACCGCGCCGAGACCTATTTCGCGCGCACGGAATGCGTGGCCGGCGTGCAGGACATGCGTTTCCAGGAACTCATGCCCGACGTTTTCCACTGGCTCGGCATCAAGCGCATCGACCGCTGGGCCTCGATGAGCAATATGAAGCACGGGGCGCTGACCGCCCAGGGTATCGAGGTGGTCGAGCAGGTGGCGATCCCCGATGCGCTGATTCCGGCCGACGCCCGCGTGGAAATCGACGCCAAGGTAGCGGCTGGCTACTTCACGAGCTATACCCCGCCGGATGCGGAAGAACTTGCACTGGCAAAGGGTAGAGGACTGAACGAATGAACCAGACACCTGAAGCGGGCGTGCCGGGCGGCCCGTCCGATGCCTTCACCCAACCCGCCAGCGACGGCGGCGGCTGGGCCAGCCCGGTGCCCGCCGGGCATCCGGCCGCGGCGCTGCTGACCGGGCAGGCGGTGCGCGCGCACTGCGCCACCGTCACCGAGCACGTGGCGGCGGGCGCCTCCGAACTGTTTACCTGGCACCCGGACCGCATCGCCGCGGTGGCGGACTACGTGGCGGCCACTATCCGCCAGCGCTATCCGGACCTGAACGTGCCTTATCACAGCCGCTGGCGCCATTTCGAGAGCGGCGCGGGCGAGAAACTGGACCGCTGGCAGATCCTGTGCGAGCGCGGCGGGCTGTCCGGCGAGGCCGATCGCGAGGAGCGCGCCCGCATCGGCATCGACCTGGTGATCCCGAGCGTGCTGCTGGATGCGGGCGCGGGCCCGGACTGGCGCTATCGCGACCCGGCCAGCGATCTCTCGCTGACCCGCTCGGAAGGCCTGGGCGTGGCGAGCTTCGACCTGTTCGCGCGCGGCGGATTCTCCGCCCAACCCGGCCAGCCGTTGCGCGCCGATGCCGAACGCCTGATGCGTATCGACGCCTCTTCCATCGCCACCGCGTTCCAGGTGGCGCAGCACAATCCGCTGGTCGGCCTGGAAGGCCGGGCCGGGCTGCTGCGCCGGCTCGGCGAGGTGGCGCAGGCCACGCCGGCCGTGTTCGGCACGCCGGCGCGACTTGGCAACCTGTACGACTACCTCAAGGCGAGTGCCGTCGACGGTCACATCGAGGCCGGCTTCGTGCTGAGCACGCTGCTGGTGGCGCTGGGTCCGGTATGGCCGGGGCGCGTCATGCTGGAGGGCGTCTCGCTGGGCGACTGCTGGCATCACCCGGCCTGCGCCGACGGCCTGGTGCCGTTCCACAAGCTCACGCAGTGGCTGACGTACTCGTTGCTCGAACCGCTGGAGGACGCCGGGCTGACCGTCACCGGGCTGGAAGCGCTCACCGGCCTGCCCGAATACCGCAACGGCGGCCTGCTGTTCGATTTCGAGCTGATGGTGCCGCGCGACCCGGCCTTCGCCTCGGTGACGCACACGGTGGACGAGCCGGTCATCGTGGAATGGCGCGCGCTCACGGTCACCGGCCTGGACCTGGTGGCCGCCTCGGTGCGCGAGGCGCTCGGGCTGTCAGCCGCCGATTTTCCGCTGGCGCGCGTGCTCGAAGGCGGCACCTGGGCGGCGGGGCGCCGCATTGCCGCCAAGCGCAGGCCCGGCGGCCCGCCGCCTTTCGCCATCGACAGCGACGGCACGGTGTTCTAGCCTGCGCGCCGCGCGCCCTCCAGGGGGCGCGCGGCGGTACCCCTTTGCGATTCGCCTCCCGAGGAGCGCAACATGACCGATCTTTCCGCTGTACCGCCTGTCACGCCATCGGTGATGGTGGTGGACCATCCGCTTGTGCAGCACAAGGTCACGCTGGTCCGCAGCGAAGACACCACCACGGACAATTTCCGCCGGCTGGTCCGCGAGATCAGCCAGTTGCTGACCTACGAAGCCACGCGCGACCTGGCGATGGAGACCATCGCCATCAAGACCCCGATCGCGCCGATGGAGTCGCCGGTGCTGTCGGGCAAGAAGCTGTGCCTGGTGTCCATCCTGCGGGCCGGCAACGGTTTCCTTGACGGCATGCTGGACCTGCTGCCGGCCGCGCGCGTGGGCCATATCGGCCTGTACCGCGATCCGGAGACGCTGGAGCCGATCGAGTACTACTTCAAGATGCCGGAGGATATCCGCGAGCGGCTGGTGATCGTGGTCGACCCGATGCTGGCCACCGGCAACTCCGCCATCGCCGCGCTCAACCGTCTCAAGGAGGCGGGCGTGAGCACGCTCAAGTACGTGTGCCTGATCGCCTCGCGCCCGGGTTTGCGCGCGTTGCAGGCGGCGCATCCCGACGTGGCCATCGTCACGGCGGCGATCGACGAGGAGCTCAACGAGCACGGCTACATCGTTCCCGGCCTGGGCGACGCCGGCGACAGGCTCTACGGCACGCGCTGATGGGCGCGCCGGCCACGGCGCCGCCGCCATGCTTCCCGCCACAGCAGGAAGCGGCGGGCGGGCGCATTCGCCAGGAGAACGAGGCGCTGATCCTGCGCGCCGCCGAATACGTGTTTGCGCGTGCCGGCTTTGCCGGCGCCACCATGGCCGAGATTGCCACGCAGGCCGGCGTGCCGAAGTCCAACCTCCACTACTACTTCCGCACCAAGCAGGCCCTGTACCGCGCGGTGCTGGCGCATACGCTGGCGCTGTGGCTTTCGGAAACCGACATCATCGCCGCCGGGCAGCGCCCGCAGGTGGCGCTGGAGCAGTACATCCGCGCCAAGATGCGGCTGTCCGCCAGCCACCCCGATGCCTCGCGCGTGTTTGCCAATGAGCTGCTGCATGGCGCGCCGGAGATCCGTGACGTGCTCAGCGGCGCGCTGCGCGCGCTGGTGACGCGCAAGGCGAGCGTGATCAAGGAATGGATCGCGCGCGGCGAAATGGCCAGCGTGGACCCTTGGCACCTGTTCTTCACGATCTGGGCCGCGACCCAGACCTATGCCGATTTTGAGTCGCAGGTATGCGCCGTGCTCGGGGTGAGCCACCTGGGCCAGCGCGATTTCGAACAGGCCACCGACCACCTGGTGCGGCTGCTGCTGCGCGGTTGCGGGCTGGAACCGGCCGGCCTGGCCATGAAGTTGTCAACAAGGGGAGAAAGCCATGAGGTTTGAGGGCAAGCGCAGGACCTGGTTGAAGTTCGCGGCGGCCATGGCCGGCGCAGGCACGCTCGCCGGCATGCAGCCAGCCATGGCGCAGGCCAAGGTGAAAGTCGCGGCGGTCTACACCGTGCCTGTGGAGCAGCAGTGGGTGTCGCGCATCCACAAGGCGCTCAACGAGGCCAAGGCGCGCGGCGAGATCGACTACGTGTTCTCGGAGAGCGTCTCCAACGCCGACTATGAACGCGTGCTGCGCCAGTATGCCGAGCAGGGCTCGGCGCTGATCCTGGGCGAGTCGTTCGCCGTGGAAGCGGCGGCGCGCAAGGTGGCCAAGGACTACCCGAAGATCGCCTTCCTGATGGGTTCCTCCGGCAAGCCGCAGGCGCCCAATTTCTCGGTGTTCGACAACTATATCCAGGAGCCTTCCTACCTCACCGGCATGATCGCGGGCGGCATGACCAAGACCAACCATATCGGCATGGTCGGCGGCTACGCCATCCCCGAAGTGAACCGGCTGATGCATGCCTTCATGGAAGGCGCGCGCGAGGTCAATCCCAAGGTGAAGTTCACGGTCAGCTTCATCGGTTCGTGGTTCGACCCGCCCAAGGCCAAGGAAGCCGCCTTCGCCATGATCGACAAGGGCGCGGACGTGCTCTACGCCGAACGCTTCGGCGTCTCGGACGCCGCCAAGGAAAAAGGCAAGCTGGCCATCGGCAACGTCATCAACACCCAGCCGCAGTATCCTGCCACCGTGGTGGCTTCGGCGCTGTGGAACATGGAGCCCACGGTGGGCGCGGCGCTCGCAAAGGTCAAGTCCGGCCAGTTCAAGAACGAGGACTACGGCCCTTACTCCCTGATGAAGTTCAAGGGCGCCGAGCTGGCGCCGCTGGGCACCTTCGAGGGCAAGGTGCCGGGCGACGTGATGGGCAAGGTCAAGGCCAGGGAGAAGGCGATTCTCGACGGCAAGTTCGCGGTCAAGGTGGTCGAGACGGAGCCGAAGTCGTCGCAGTGAGGGCGCTTTCAATGGGCTGCCCTTGCCTGCTTCCCTCTCCGGCCGGGTGGGAGAGGGGAGCGGGCCGTCCCTGCTTTCAATGCCCGACCTGATATTCATCCATCGCCCATGACCACCCCCATCCTGCGCCTGAGCGGCATCACCAAGCGCTTCGGCACGCTGCTGGCCAACGACGATATCTCGCTCGATCTGCAGCGTGGCGAGGTGCTGGCCCTGCTGGGGGAGAACGGCGCTGGCAAGAGCACGCTGGTCAGCATCCTGTTCGGGCACTACGTGGCCGATGCGGGCACGGTCGAGGTCGATGGCCAGCGCCTGCCGCCCGGCCAGCCGCGCGCCGCGCTGGCGGCGGGCATCGGCATGGTGCACCAGCATTTCACGCTGGCCGACAACCTTTCGGTGCTGGACAACATCCTGCTCGGCACGCAGCCGCTGTGGCACTGGCGGCTGGAGCGGCGCGCCGCGCGCGAGAAGGTGCTGACGCTGGCGCAGCGTTTCGGCCTGGGCGTGCGGCCGGGCGCGCGCGTGGGCGAGCTGTCGGTGGGCGAGCGTCAGCGCGTGGAGATCGTCAAGGCGCTGTACCGCGGCGCGCGCGTGCTGATCCTGGACGAGCCCACCGCGGTACTGACGCCGCACGAGGCCGAGACGCTGTTCGCCACGCTGGCGCAATTGATCGCGGAGGGCTTGTCGGTGATCTTCATCAGCCACAAGCTCGACGAAGTGCTGCGCGTCTCGGACCGCATCGCCGTACTGCGCGGCGGGCGGCTGGTGGCGCAGCGCGCCGCCGCGCAAACCAGCAAGGCCGAACTGGCCGAGCTGATGGTGGGCCGCGTGGTGTCCATGCCGGAGCGGGTGCCACTGGAAGGCGGCGCGGACGAAGCCGACGTGGTGCTGGCGTTGCGGCAGGCCGGCGCGCGCGCGGCGGACGGGCGCGCACTGCTCAGCCAGCTCAGCCTCCAGGTGCGCGCAGGGGAGATCGTCGGCATCGCGGGCGTGTCCGGCAACGGGCAGGCCGCACTGGCCGAGCTGCTCAGCGGTACCCTCGCCGCATCGGAAGGTGGCGTCACCCTGGCCGGCAAGCCCATGCCGGCGCGGCCCGCTGCGTGGATCGGCGCGGGGGTGGCGCGCGTGCCGGAGGACCGGCATGCGGTTGGCGTCGTCGGCGATCTGGCGGTATGGGAGAACGCAGCCAGCGAACAGCTTGGCCAGCCGCATTTTTCACGGGCCGGCGTGATCCGCCGCGCGGCGGCGCAACGCTTCGCGCGCGAGCTGGTGGCCCGTTTCGACGTGCGCACGGCCGGCATCGACGTGCCGGCGCGCACCATGTCCGGCGGCAATATGCAGAAGCTGATCCTGGGCCGTGCGCTCTCGGTGCGCGGGGAGGGCAAGGCGCCGCTGCTGGTGGTGGCCAGCCAGCCCACCTGGGGGCTCGACATCGGCGCGGTGGCCTATGTGCGCGCCCGCCTGCTCGACGCGGCGCGCGAAGGCGCGGCCGTGCTGCTGATCTCGGAGGACCTCGACGAACTCCACGCGCTCGCGGACCGCATCGCGGTGATGCATGCCGGGCGCCTCACGCCGGCCCGCCCGACGGCTGCCTGGACGCTGGGCGAGCTCGGCCTGGCGATGGCCGGCGCGGGCGATGCCGCTGGCGCGGGCGCGCATGGGGAGACGCTGCATGCGGCTTGAACCCCGGACCGGCGTCTCGCGTGTCGCCATGCTGGCCGCGCCCGTGATCGCCATCGCCGCCACCTTGCTGATCTGCGCCGTGCTGGTGCGCTGGGCCGGCGCACCGGTGGGGCGCGCCTATGCGCTGTTGCTCGAGGGTGGCTTCGGCTCGCGCTTCGCGTGGTCGGAAACGCTGACGCGCGCCACGCCCCTGATCCTCACGGGGCTGTCGGTAGCGGTGGCGTTTCGCGCCCGCCTGTTCAACATCGGCGCGGAAGGGCAGCTCTATCTCGGCGCGCTGGCGGCGGTGGCGGTGGGCGGGCAGGTCGACGGCGCGGCCGCGCCGTGGGCCCAGCAGCTTCCGGCCGGCGTGCACTTCGCGCTGATGGTGGGGGCGGGCATGCTGGCGGGCGCCTTGCTCCTGCTCGGCGCCGCGTGGCTCAAGACGCGGCTCGGCGTGGACGAGGTGGTGACCACCTTGCTGGGCAACTTCATCGTGCTGCTGCTTGTGTCGATGATGCTGGACGGGCCGATGAAGGACGCCATGGCGATGGGCTGGCCCCAATCCGTGCCGCTGGTGCCGGAGCTGGAACTGTCGAAGCTGATGGAGCGCACGCGCGTGCACAGCGGCTTGCTGCTGGCGTGCGCGCTGGCGGTGATCCTGTGGGCGGTCAACCGCTTCACGGTGTTTGGCATGCAGATGCGCGCGGTGGGCGCCAACGCGCGCGCCGCGGCCTTCGTCGGGGTGCCGGTGCGGCGCGTGACGATGTGGACGGCGCTGCTGTCGGGCGCGCTGGCAGGGCTGGCGGGCGTGATCGAGGTGGCGGGCCGCACCAGCTATCTCACGCTCGATATCTCGCCTGGCTACGGCTACGCGGGCGTGGTGATCGCCATGCTGGCCGCGCTGCATCCGCTCGGCGTGGTGGCGGCCTCGGTCTTCGTGGCCGGCGTGCTGGTCGGAGCCGACGGCATGAGCCGCGCCGTGGGCGTGCCCAACGCGATTGCCGACGTGATCGTGGCGGTGGCCCTGCTGGCCATGCTGGTGGCGACCATGCTCACCCGTTACCGCATCCGCTTCGACGCCGTGCGCAAGGTGGCCTGATGGAACTGCTCGATATCCTGGCTGCCGCGCCATTCTGGATCGCGGTGCTGCGCGTGGCCACGCCGCTCATCTTCGGCACGCTCGGCGTGCTGCTGTGCGAGCGCGCCGGCGTGCTCAACCTCGGCATCGAGGGGATCATGGTGGCGGGCGCCTTCGGCGGCTGGCTGGCCGTCTACCACGGCATGCCGCTGTGGGGCGGGGTGGCTGCCGCGGCGGGCGTGGGGCTGGTGTTCGGCCTGCTGCACGGCTGGCTCACGGTGAGCCTGGCGCTGTCGCAGCACGTGGCCGGGCTCGGCGTGACGATGCTGGCCACCAGCCTGTCCTACTACGCCTACCGGCTCGGCTTTGCCTCGGTGTCCACGCCGCCGACCATCACGCCCTTCGGGCCGATGCGCTGGATGGCGGAGGTGCCGTTGCTGGGCGGGTTGCTCGGCCCGGTGCTCGGCGAGGAAACGGCGCTGACCTTGCTGGCGCTGGCGCTGGTGCCGCTGGTGGCCTGGCTGCTCTATCGCACGCCGCTCGGGCTGGCGGTGCGCATGGTGGGCGAGAATCCCGCCGCGGCCGAAGGGCAGGGCATCCGCGTGGGCGCCATGCGCATCGGCGCGGTGATGGCCGGCTCGGCGCTGATGGCGGTGGGCGGTGCTTTCCTCACGCTGTCGGCCTTCAATGCGTTCTTCTTCAATATGATCAACGGCCGCGGCTGGATCTGCGTGGCGCTGGTGGTGTTCGCCTCGTGGCGTCCCGGCCGGGCGCTGGCGGGCGCCTTGCTGTTCGCGGCATTCGATGCGTTGCAGCTGCGCCTGCAGCAAAGCGGTGCCAGCCTGCCCGGGCTGCCGCCGCTGCCCTACCAGCTCTACCTGATGCTGCCCTATGTACTGTCGATTCTCGCGCTGGTGCTGGTGGCGCGGCGCGCCACCTATCCGCAGGCGCTGATGAAGCCCTATCGCAAGGGCGAACGCTGATCCACACGGAAACACCAAGAAAAAGAGCCCATCATGCTCGACCTGATCCTGCGCAACTGCTCGCTCCCGGATGGGCGCACCGGCATCGATATCGGCATCGCCGGCGATCGTATCAAGGCCGCGGAGCCGGCCCTCACGGCGCACGCGGCCACCGAGGTCGACGCTGCCGGCCAACTGGTGACGCCCCCCTTCGTCGATGCGCATTTCCACATGGATTCCACGCTGTCCTACGGCAAGCCGCGCATCAACCAGTCCGGCACCTTGCTGGAGGGCATTGCGCTATGGGGCGAACTCAAGCCGCTGCTGACGCAGGAGGCCATCGTCGAGCGCGCGCTCGCCTATTGCGACTGGGCCGTGGCCAAGGGGCTGCTGGCGATCCGCTCGCACGTGGATGTTTGCGACCCGCGCCTGCTCGCCACCGAGGCGCTGCTGCACGTGCGCGAGAGGGTCAAGCCCTACCTGGACCTGCAACTGGTGGCGTTTCCGCAGGACGGCGTGCTGCGCGCGCCTGGCGCGCTCGACAACCTCAGGCGGGCGCTCGACATGGGCGTGGATGTGGTCGGCGGTATTCCGCATTTCGAGCGCACCATGGCCGATGGCGCGGAATCCGTGCGCATCCTGTGTGAACTGGCCTGCGAGCGCGGCCTGCGCGTGGACATGCATTGCGACGAGAGCGACGATCCCTTGTCGCGCCATGTCGAAACGCTGGCGGCGCAGTCGGTGCGCCTGGGGATGCAGGGCCGGGTCACCGGCTCGCACCTGACCTCGATGCACTCGATGGACAACTACTACGTGTCCAAGCTGATCCCGCTGATGCGCGAAGCCGGCGTGGCCGCCATCGCCAACCCGCTGATCAATATCACGCTGCAGGGCCGGCACGATACCTACCCGAAGCGCCGTGGCATGACCCGGGTGCCGGAACTGATGGCCGCGGGCGTGCCGGTTGCCTTCGGCCACGATTGCGTGATGGACCCGTGGTACGGGCTGGGCTCCGGCGACATGCTGGAGGTGGCGCACATGGGCCTGCACGTGGCGCAGATGACCGGGCAGGATGCCATGCGCGCCTGTTTCGATGCGGTCACGAAGACACCTGCCGGCATCCTGGGCCTGGAAGGCTACGGTATCGCGCCCGGTTGCCGTGCCGACCTTGTGTTGCTGCAGGCGCGCGATCCGGTGGAGGCGATCCGGCTGCGCGCCACGCGGTTGCTGGTGCTGCGCGGCGGCAAGGTGGTGGCCAGCACGCGCCCGGCTACCGCCACGTTGCATCTGGCCGGCCGGCCAGGGCAGGTGTGCTTCYAGCCATGACCGCGCGCGCCACCCGGGGCAAGACGCGTTCTTGAAAGAAAGTACCGAGGGGCAGTTGACAGGATATTCCGCACTCGGCATAATTCAATTCTTCGCAGCGCTGCAGCAATTCAGGCAGCAAAACGAAGCCCAGATGGCGAAATTGGTAGACGCACTAGGTTCAGGTCCTAGCGGTGGCAACACTGTGGAGGTTCGAGTCCTCTTCTGGGCACCAAGACTCGATAAAAAAGGCCGTTGCTTACGCAGCGGCCTTTTTTTTATGGCGCGTCCTTTGTGGCGCGGCATCGGGGTGGCGAAAGCCGTGGCGATGCCATCCCGCGACCGGTGCAACTGCCGGCCCCGGGCGCGCAGGCCCGGCCGCCGAAACCCAGGTCGTGCGGCGCCGCACGAAGGTAAGCGTGCAGATCCTAACGCTTGCGCCGGCTTTGACCTATGCTCAAGCGAAAGTCGTAGCTTTTTTCGAGCCAGGGGTGCAGTCATGGCCAGGGGCGTGTCATCTCCGAGCAGCACAGGAGGCGGTGCGGGCAGCGCTGCTTCCGGGCATTGCACGAGCGTGTCCCATCTCCATCCTCATGCCTGCTGCCTGCGCTGTTGCTCCGTACTTGCCTTCCTTGTCGCCACGCTGGCGCAGGCCGAAGAACGCCCGGCCGGCGGCGGCGCCGGCCTCGCCTGGGATCCGTTCGAATCCGAATCACCCACCCAGGTAGCCAGCAACGAAGCTGTCGTGGTGGTGGTTGTCATGAAGCCTGCCGCGTCGGACGAGCAGTCGGGCGCGTCAGCCGCAGTCCCCACGGAATTGCCGGCAGGCGCCACTGCCGCCCAGCCCAGCCTGGCGGCCTCGCTCGGCGGCTGGGGCCGGCCCGCCGTGGCGCTCTCATCCGGGCCGCCTTCCACTGCCTACAACGATGCGCCCGGCCCGCTGGCCGCGGCCGCCGGCATCGTCTACACGGAGCCCGCTCCAAGACCCGCGCGGCCCGCGGTATCGCTGCACCTGGACGATGTCACGAGCGCTACTGGCTATGTCGGCAACCGCGTGCAGAGCCTGGCGCTGGCGCTGGATACCGTGCTGCCGCAGGCCGGCGGCCTCACGATCCAGCCACGCGTGCAGATCGCCTACCAGTCCGGCGCCGACAGGGGTGGCTCTGGCTTCCTCGGTGTCCAGCCAGGCGATGCCAGCGCCGCCGAGGTGATGGTGCGGCTGTACCGCACCCAGCCCACGCGGCTCACCGGCGCCAACGGCATCTATCCCTTTGTCGAAGCGGATCTATGGCAGGACCGCAAGCAGGTCATCAATATCAATGGCACGCGCATCGATCCCGACATGCTGCGTGGCCTGCTGTCGCTCAATGTGGGCGCGCACGGCAGCACCAACGGTGGCGTCAAGTTATGGCTCAAGCTGAAGGCCGGCCGCAGTCCGGGCGGCACCTTGGGCGCGCGCTATCGCTGGTAGGCAGGTCTCTCGCAGGCAGCAGGCAGGCAGGGCAGGCTGTTTGACGGCCTGGGGAGAGGTGTGCCATACGGATGTAAAAAACGCTTGCATTCATGCGCCGCTGCGCTACAATGGCGACCTCGCGTGCGGCTGTAGCTCAGTTGGATAGAGTACTTGGCTACGAACCAAGGGGTCGTGGGTTCGAATCCTGCCAGCCGCACCACCTATTAAAAGGGCTTCCAGAAATGGAAGCCCTTTTTCATTTGGGCTCCGCTGCCAGCTTCATGGCAGTTGGCCTGCATCATGCCGGAGATCCGAGGCTATCCCGCGTATAGCAACCCTATGCGACAGGCCCATCGGAAACCAAGGACGAAGCGCGTGACCATCGTCCGCCAATTGGTCCGGAAGAACGAGGCCTTGGTCTTGCGGGCGACTGCACGGAAGGGACGAGCTAAGAGCCACCATGATCGCGACCTGCGTTGCGCTACGCTCTTTGCAGGACGCCAGGCGGCGGGTTTCATCGGCTGGCGGATTCGCCTTTAATACCTGGCAGCTTCCGGCAAGCGGCGCGACATACCGGGCGCACCGTGCAATGTCTACCATAGCGGAAGACGGCCGCAGCACTGGGCACCATACTGTGCGGAAACGCACATATGCGGAGAACGTCGCTGCCACGCGGATGTCCGGAGAATATGGAACCCCGCTCGCCTCATTGGGGATTGCCGGGCTTCCCGACACGGAGCTTCCTGATCTCGTCGCGGGCGCCTGCGGCCCGGGATTTCGCGCAGGCTTGACAGGCCCTTGTGCGTTGCTCGATCGCGCAGCGCCCGGCTTCCCGACCGGGCGGCGGGCCTGGAATAAATGCCGGCCGCCACGCGTTTACCCAGGCGGGCCACATTCCTTCTTCAGGGGAGGCATCGTGCACGATTCGCCACGCCGGATCCGCGCCACCCGCGTGCATGCGGTCGCCAGGCTCATGCTCGCGACATTCGCGGTGCTGGCGATTGCCGTCGGCGAGGCACAGCAGGCCGAGACCGACAGGCACCCCGATCGGTACGTGCTTGCGCCGCAGCGATCGAGCGTCACACTCGATGTCGTCGCCTTCACGCACTCAAGGATCCGCATGCGCTTTCACCGCATGAGCGCGCAACTCGAAGGCACAGGATCAGGTCTTGAGTCGGGCCGCGTGACGGTGACGATCGATGCCGCAAGCGTCGAGGCGCGCCCGCGCTTCCTGTCCGCGATTATCCGGGGCGGCGGCATGCTCGATGTCGCCAGCTATCCGGAGATCAGCTTTGTCAGCACCAGCTTTGCCAGCACCGGCGATGGCGGCGGGCGGCTGCTCGGCGACCTTACGATCCGCGGCATCACGCGTCCGATCAGCCTGCTCGTGACACCGGACGCCCCCGCCGGCGATCCGCATCGCGAAGGCACGCTTGCCTTTTCCGCGGCCGGAGACGTCAGCCGCCGGGAGTTCGGCTTTGCAACATGGTTCCCCGCCGTGGACGACGTCGTGCACATGGTGATTCAGGTGGAGTTCGTGCATGGGCCCTGACGGGCCTGGCAATACCGGGGCGGCTGAAATCCTGCATGCGTACGGGCCCTGCGGCGTCTAGACTCAAGCTGACGTTCCGCTGCGGAAGGTAATCATGCATCACTCAGTCGAGGCTGCGCCGACAGATCCCTCGGTAAGCGCTCCTGGTCCTGGCGACGGCCGCCCGGCGCGCCCTTCGTCCGTGGTGGAGGCAATTGACCGGATCGCCCGGTGCCACAATGTGCCGAGGGAAGTTATTCAATGGGAATTCTGGAGCGCGTGGGACGCACTTTCGACCGATGCGAAGTTCCCGGACTATGTTCTACTGTTGGCGGAGAAGAGAGTCAAAGAAGCACTTCGACGACGAGGGCAACGCGTCACGGGCGCTTGAGCCTCGCCATTTGCAACAGCACGGAGCGTCCGGAACCCTATGTCAAAGGCAATCAAGAAACAGTACCTGAAGGCACTCAACCGGCGCTTGAAGAAAGTGTCGGCAGGCAGGTTCGACACGGTATTCGTTTTCTATCCGGTCGGCTCAAAGCCGAAGGATGCGACTGGTGTGACAGCAAGTGCGTCCGTCGATGACCAGGTCCTCACCATCATGGATGCTGTCCAGGCTCGGGTATTGGCCAGGTTCGAGGCTTCGGCAAAGCAACGATAGGCCAAGTATGCCGGCGACGGCGGACGGCCTGGACGTCATGACGCTCGCCGACCGGCGAGCCGCGCTAGCGCACTACGACCGTCTCGGGTTTGCGGGCGTTCTGGTCGAGACCGGAACCCCACCGCCTACCTGATGTTCTCATCCCAGTAGGACTCGACTTGCCTGACCAGGTCGGGCGGGAGTGAAACATAGTGTTCGGCGCCGGTGTCTGCCTGCCCTTCGTTCAGCGCCCACCTGAAAAAGGCGAGGGCGTCCTTCGCCGTCGCCGGGCTCCTTGACGTCCTGGGCATGATCACAAACACGACGCCGGCAATGGGCCACGCATTGAGGCCTGGCGCATCGGTTGCCACCTGGTAGAAGTCCGCGCTCTTCTGCCATGCGGCAGATGCCACCGCGGCGCTGAACGTTTCGCGCGTGGGCGCAATGTAGTTGCCTCCGCGATTCTGCACGGATGCGTAGGGGAGTTTTCGCTGCAAGGCATAGGCTAGCTCGACATAGCCAATCGCGCCCTTGACGTTCTTCAGATAGATGGCGACACCGTCATTGCCGTTGGCGCCGATCCCCACGGGCCACTTGACGGTGGTCCCGGCGCCGACGCTGGCTTTCCACTCACCGTTCACCTTGGACAGGTAGTCAGCCCAGTTGAATGTGGTGCCCGAACTGTCACTGCGATGGACCACGACGATCTTCTGCGGGGGAAAGCGCATGCCTGGATTGATCGCGGCGATGGCAGGGTCGCTCCAGTTGACTACCTTGCCCAGGAAGATATCCGCGAGCAGCGGGCCGGTCAGGCGGATCTGGCCTGGTGCGATCCCGTCCAGATTGATCACCGGCACCACGCCGCCGATGACAAGCGGAAACTGGACGAGACCTGCCGCGCGCAACTCATCTGGCTTGAGCGGCATGTCGGAGGCGCCAAAGTCGACGCTGCCGGCCTTGATCTGCTTGATGCCGTTGCCAGACCCGGTGGCTTGATAGTTCACCTGCTGTCCCGTCTTGACGTAATACGTGGCCGCCCATTTGGAGAGCATGGGATAGACGAAGGTCGAGCCGGCACCGGTTATCTCGCCGGCTCGTGCGGACATGAAAAATACCGCGATGGCACAGGCGACGCTCACACGATGCCACACGCTCCAGCAGATCCGGCTACCACTCATTTTTTCCCCAATTCATGTTCATTTCCTGGATAAGTCGAACTATTCATTGAGCCCCGCTGGCTACGCTCCTCTCTCCTCGTATTGACTAGCTATCAAGCATAGATTCTTGCCCGCAAACCTGAAGCGCATTTTTTGAGTTGCGTGCGATTTTCCTGGTATGGGAATGACTCGGACCGTGCCCTGCATGGCTTTGGCACGCCATTCGTTTGGTACGCTATTCGAAGCGCCTGGATGTGCCGACCGCGGTATGCCTATCCAGGATGGAAGCCTTGCAGGAGACATTACTTCCTCTTTGGAATTTATAAGCATATACGGATGAGCTGATATCGCTATTGAAGATAATTTTCAGAATAAAATTCATGGAATTGAATATTTCAATTTCATGACAGCGATGTCCCGTGCGGTTCTAAGTCGGCCTTATCAGATAAGGAGAGTCGCCACTGGCTGCTGGCTTGGCATGCTGACGCCAGATCAGGCTGCGCTTCGCTGGCAAGGGGGGGCATGTCCGGTGCCTTGGGTCAGGACCAAAGGACGGACCTGTCTGGCGAGCGTCGCGAGGGCTGCGCCCCGTGCAATGGCGCGGCTGGCCACATCGTCAGGCATGTCGACGGTCTCGCGTCACCGCGGACAACGCCAGGCGGCTGCGCGGTGGCGCTCGCCACTCAGGCCGGCGGCTGCCCCGTCTGTGCCAGCAGTTCGACTAGCGTGGGCAGATCGATCGGTTTGACCAGGTGCAAGTGGAAGCCTGCGGCACGGGTGCGCTCCCGGTCTTCGGGCTGGCCAAAGCCGGTCATGGCGACGAATCGCGTGCGTGCGCATGCTGGCAACTCACGCAGCGCGCGCACCGCCGCCAGGCCGTCCATGCCGGGCATGGCGATATCGATGAGGGCAAGATCGGGGTGGCATCTGGCGGACGCGAGGATGCCTTGCTCGGCATCGTAGGCGGTCACCACCTCATGGCCGCGCAGCGTCAGCAGCATGGACAGGCTGTCGGCCGAGTCCTGGTTGTCGTCGATGACAAGTACGCGCAGGCACGCCTCGCGTGCCGCCGCCGCGCGTGATGCGCTTGCCCGCTCCGCGCTGGCCGGCGGGGAATGATAGGGCAGGCGGACGGTGAAGGTGCTGCCTTTGCCCAGCCCGGCGCTGGCGGCGGAAATGGTGCCGCCATGCAGCTCCACCAATGAGCGGGAAAGGGACAGGCCGATGCCCAGCCCCCCGCTATGGTTGCTTGTCCATCGGTTGACCTGCACGAACAGGTCGAAGATGCTATCGAGCGCGTCGGCGGATATGCCGGCCCCCTGGTCGGAAATCCTGAACATGAGATGACGCTCACCCAACGTGCCTGCCACGTCGATGATGGAGTGCTCGGGCGAGAATTTCGATGCGTTGACCAGCAGGTTCTGCAGTACCTGCACCAGCCGCGTGCGGTCGGCGGTCAGGACGACGGGCACAGGCGGCAGATCGACGCGCACGGTCTGGGCGCGCGCCTCGAGCACCGGTGCCGTGGCCTCGATGGCATGGGACACCAGTTCGCGAAACTCCACCGGGGCCAGCCGCAGTTCGATTTTTCCGGAGCTGATGCGCCCCACGTCGAGGAGGTCGTCCACGAGCCGGGTCAGGAGCGTGATCTGGCGGTCTATCAACGCGTGGCAGCGTTCGACGACGTGGCGGCCATCAGGCAGCAGCTTCATCGCGTTGAGCGCGTTGCGAACGGGTGCCAGCGGATTGCGCAACTCGTGCGAAAGGGTGGCGAGGAACTCTGTCATGCGCCGGCTGGAACGCTCCAGTTCTTCCGTGCGGCGCCGCTCGGTCATGTCACGCGTGACCTTGGCAAAGCCCCGCAGGACGGCGGTTGAGTCATAGACCGGGGTGATGATGACATTGGCCCAGAAGGTCGAGCCGTCCTTGCGCACGCGCCAGCCTTCGTCTTCGACACTCCCCACGCGGCGCGCCGTGGCGAGCTCGCGCTCGGGCTTGCCGTCGGCGATGTCCTCGGGCAGATAGAAGAGCGAGAAATGCCGGCCCAGGATTTCCTGGCGGGTGTAGCCCTTGATCAGCGTGGCGCCCGAATTCCAGCTGATCACGCAGCCGTGCGGGTCGAGCAGGAAGATCGCATAGTCCTTGACCCCTTCGACCAGCAAGCGCAGGATTTCCTCGCTTTGCCGCAGGGCCTCCTCGGTCCGCCGGTGTTCGGTCAGGTCGCGGGTGACCTTGATGAAGCCGCTTTCCTGGCCGTCGGCATCGCGGATGGCCGTGATGATGACGTTGGCCCAGAAACGGGTGCCATCGGCGCGGACCCGCCAACCTTCGTCTTCGAACCGGCCTTCCAGCCGGGCCACGCGCAGTTCGTGCTCCGGCCAGCCGCGCGCGATTGCCTCTTCGGTGTAGAACCTGGAGAAATGCTCGCCGAGTATTTCATTGTCGGCGTAGCCCTTCATCTTCCGCGCGCCGGCATTCCAGCTCGTGACCCGCCCGGCCGTGTCGAGGGTAAAGATTGCATAGTCCACGATGCTCTCCACGACCTCGCGAAAGCTGACATCGGGCGAGATCGAAGCACCGTGCGGGCGGGGGGCTTGCGAAGGGGCGGCAGGGGCGGGGGCGTTCATGACCGATGGCGCGAACAAGGTGTGGTCTTCAAAGCATACACGCAGCCGGCGTTCTATGCGAAAGCCGGGAGCGCCGCGGAACTTGCCGGGAGCCGCCGCGCGTGGCGGGGCGCGTGTGCAGCCTGTAGCCGGTATGGGTCGGAACAGCCAGGCCGGCAGGGACTTCGTTGCGCGCGGGGTCCCGGCGGGTGCGGGATGGGCATGTTTTGCCATTGGATCCGACACCGGCTTATCATGCTTTTCATAGGCAAGTCCAATAATGGAATCCGATGCTCCTCCGTCATATCCGTTACTTCCTCGCCGTCGCCGAGAGCGGCAACTTCACCCGGGCGGCCGAGGTGCTGCATGTCTCCCAGCCGACCCTTTCGCAGCAGATCCGGCAGCTCGAAGAAACCCTGGGCGTGCAGCTGTTCGACCGGTCCGGGCGCGGCATCCGGACCACTGACGCGGGACAGGCGTACCTGCTCTATGCGCGCCGTGCGCTGCAGGATCTCGAAGCGGGGAAAAGGGCGGTGCACGATGTGCAGGAACTGACGCGCGGCAGCCTGCGGCTGGCGATGACGCCGACCTTCACCCCCTATCTGGTCGGACCCCTGGTGATGGATTTCAACGAGCGTTATCCCGGCGTCGCGCTGAGTGTGCTGGAAATGCCGCAGGAGCAGATCGAACAGCTGCTGGCGGAGGATCGCCTCGACGTGGGGATCGCATTCAGGGATGTGCGCCTGGTGGATATCGAAGTCCAGACCCTGTTGGTGGAGGCGCTGGCGCTGGTGGTGGGCACGAGGCACCGCTACGCCGGCAGGCGTACGGCTTTGACGCTGAACGAACTGGAGGGCGAGCCCTTTGCCTTGCTGACCACCGAATTCGCGACACGCCATTACGTCGACAACTACCTGGGCCGGATCGGCGTGGTGCCGCGGATCGCGCTCGAGGCAAACTCGGTCAACGCGGTGATCGAGGCGGTCCAGCGCGGCCGGCTGATGACGGTGCTGCCCGCCGCCATCGCGCAGGAAAGTGGCGGCTTGTGCAAGATAAAGCTGGAGCCGCCCCTGCCATCGCGGGAAGCCGCCTTGCTCCAGCGCAAGGGCGCGTACCGAAGCGCCGCCGCGCGGGCGTTCATCGACTTTGCCCTGGAGGCGTTGCCTGGCTGAGCCAAACGCCTGCGCGGCGGCCGGTGACCTGGCCCTACCCGCCGGTAACCGGAGGAAACAGTGCCACCTCGTCGCCGCTCCTGAGCCGGCTCTGCATCGTGCAGACGGCCTGGTTCAGGGCCACGCGGACCGGGCGGTCGTCACGCAGCGCGTCGCCGATGGCGCCACCGCGGCTGGCAAGATGAACACGCAGATCCAGGACGGTGGCCACGCTTGCCGGCGCGTCGAGCGTTTCCTCGCCTAGTCCGGCGGCCTCGCGGATGCTTGCGAAGTACTTCAGATGTAGTTTCATGGGTCTCTCGAATCAGGTCGCGCCCGTGGCGGTGTTGTCCGGCGGCGTGCGCGTGGGGAGCGTCGGCCTGATGGTAGAAGGGGCAGCCCCGGGGCAATGGGTACAGTGCCACGCCCACCGGCGCAGAACAGTTTGTGGCCCGGCGCGCCGCGACAGGATCGACTTCGGATCGGTCGCGGGTGACGCGGCCCACACAATCCCCCCGGACAAGACGAAGCACAGTTCCGGTGCGGGCCGACTGTACTGCTCGCACGGGTGTCGGTCTGTGCGTACCCCGCGACGCCTCCCGCACTTACTCTGGCTGTACTGCATGCAGAGCGTGCCGTCGCCCCGGATCCGACCGCGGCCGCCGATGCCATTCTTGAGGACATTACCGCCATGAGCTCACCTGCACCCGAAAAGGGCCACATCGCTCCCTACACTCACCCTGCCGCCGGGTGGGGGGCACTGAAGTACGTGGCCATCAACCTGATCAAGGAGAGGGTTGCCGGAGGCAAGTACAAGACGCTGTTCAAGCAGAACCAGGCCGACGGCTTCGATTGCCCGGGCTGTGCCTGGCCGGACAAGCAACACGCCTCGACCTTCGAGTTCTGCGAGAACGGCGTCAAGGCGGTTGCGGCGGAGGCGACCAGCAAGCGCGTCACGCCCGAATTCTTCGCAAGCCATACGGTGGCGGAGCTGATGCAGCAGACCGACTTCGAGCTCGAGCAGCACGGCCGCCTCACCCATCCGTTGGCGTACGACCCGCAGACCGATAAATACGCGGCCGTTTCGTGGGACGACGCCTTCGCCATCATCGGGCGCCACCTGAACGCCCTCGATGACCCGGACCAGGCTGCCTTCTATACCTCGGGCCGCGCCAGCAACGAAGCCGCGTTCCTTTACCAATTGTTTGTCAGGGCATACGGCACCAACAACTTCCCGGACTGTTCGAACATGTGCCACGAGGCCACCAGCCGCGGGCTGCCGGTCACGGTGGGCGTGGGCAAGGCCACCGTGGTGCTGGACGATTTCGAGCACGCCGACACGATCCTGATCTTCGGCCAGAACCCGGCGACCAATCATCCGCGCATGCTCGGCGAGCTGCGCGAATGCGCCAGGCGGGGTGCCACCATCGTCTCCATCAACCCGCTGCGCGAGCGCGGGCTGGAGCGGTTCTCCAGCCCCCAGCATCCGGTGGAAATGCTGACCGGCTCCAGCACCAGGATCGCGTCGATGTTCGTGCGGCCCAGGCTGGGCGGCGACTTTGCCCTGATCAAGGGCCTCGCCAAGCGCGTGATCGAGCTCGACGACGACGCGGTCGTGCTCGGCGCGCAGCGGGTGATCGATGTCGGCTTCATCCACGAACACACCAACGGTTTCGAACAGTTCGCCGACGATCTGCGGGCGCAGAGCTGGGCGGAACTCGTCGAGGAGTCGGGCGTGAGCCGCCAGGACATCGACGCGCTGGCGGACGTCTACGTCAACGGCAAGCGGGTCATTGCCTGCTGGGGCATGGGCCTCACGCAACACAAGAACTCGGTCGGGACCATCCAGTTACTCTCCAACCTGATGATGCTGCGCGGGAACATCGGGCGCGAGGGCGCCGGCCTGATGCCGGTGCGCGGCCACTCCAACGTGCAGGGCGACCGCACGGTCGGCATCGAGGAGCAGCCTGACGACGCGTTCCTCGACCGCCTCGGTGCCACCTTCGGCTTCGAGCCGCCGCGCAAGCACGGCTACGACGTGGTCAATACCATCTCGGCAATGCTCGATGGCCGGGTCAAGGTGTTCGTCGGGCTGGGCGGCAACTTCTCGATCGCCACGCCGGACACGCCGCGCACTTGGGATGCGCTGCGCAAGTGCGAGCTGATCGTCAATATCGCCACCAAGCTCAACCGCAGCCACCTGGTGCATGGCAAGGCAGCGCTGTTGCTGCCCACGCTGGGACGGACCGAGATCGACCTGCAGGACGGCGTGGCCCAGGGCGTGACCGTCGAGGATTCGGTCTGCATGGTGCATATCTCCTACGGCATGAACGAGCCGGCATCGCCGGACCTGCTGTCCGAGACGGCGATCGTTGCGCGCATGGCGCAGGCCACGCTCGGCTCCGGCAAGATCGACTGGATGTGGTACGCCGGGGACTATGCACGCATCCGCGACGCCATCGAAAAGGTGCTGGACGGCTTCGAGGACTACAACGCGCGCGTGGCGATCCCGGGCGGCTTCCACCTGACGCCGGCATCGCGCAACCGCGTCTGGAAGACCGCGTCGGGCAAGGCCGAGTTCGTGGTGAACAGCATCGAGAAGGACACGCCGATCAGCCGCGCGCGCGCGCGCTACGGCGATGCGCTGATGGTGATGATGACCACGCGCTCGCATGACCAGTACAACACCACCATCTATGGCCTGGACGACCGCTATCGCGGCGTCTTCGGGTTGCGGCGGGTGGTATTCATCAACGCCGCGGACCTGGCGCGGCTGGGTCTGGCCGCGGGGCAGCACGTCGATATCACCAGCGTCTGGGACGACGGCGTCGAGCGCCGGGCGGAGGATTTCCGGCTGGTCGAGTACGACATCCCGCAGGGCTGCCTGGGTGCCTACTATCCGGAAACCAATCCGCTGGTGCCGCTGGAGAGTTGCGGCGACGGTTCCGGCACGCCGACATCGAAGTCGATCCCCGTGCTGCTCACACCGGCCGTGCAGCGGCTTGCCGCGGCATGAAGCTTATGACACGTTCAGAGGATCATGCACTGCGCCAGCGCCACGGCGGATCGTCGCTGCAGGCGGCCGTGCGCACGCACCTGGAGTCGCTGCTCGGCGTGGTCGAGCTGGTCGGACTCGTCGTCATCGGGCTGGCGACGTCGTTCGCCATGGTCCAGGAGGGCTGGAAGATTGCCGGCACGGGCGCCGTGTCGATCACCGATCTTCTCGTCATGTTCCTGTATCTCGAGGTGCTTGCCATGGTGGCCCGCTACCTCAAGCTGGGCCAGCTGCCGGTGCGATTCCCGCTTTACATCGCCATGGTCTCGCTCGCTCGCGACGTGATCCTGCGCTACAACGAGGCGACGGAATTGCACCTGCTGGCGCTGTGCGGCGGCATCGCCATGCTGGCGTGCGGCGTCCTGATCCTGCGCTACGGCCAGGCGCGCTTCCCGAGCACGGACGACGGCGAGGCGGGAAGCCCGGACTAGGACCCGGCAGGCGGATCAGGACGCGCATTGCGGATCGGCCGGGAAACCGTGCCGGCCGCGCCGGCGGGACTGCTCCCGGTATTTCTCCATGCACCGTGCGTGTCCGGCGACTGGCCGCACGGTCCCTTGTGATGGCGAGGTTGATATGCACAGTAGTGAAGAGGCGATCCACCCGGGATACGAAGAGCGGACGATCGTCAGGCACCGGGCAGGCACGGCGATGCCGGCCACCGACAGCGTGGCGCAGGAGGTTCCCGTCGCCCTGGTCTACAACGGCATCTCGCATGCGGTGATGATGGCCACGCCGCTGGACCTGGAAGAGTTCGCGGTCGGCTTCACGCTGACCGAAGGCCTGGTGCAGGACTACGCCGAGATCTACGATGTCGAGCCGCTCGTCGGCCCGGCCAGCGTGGAGGTGCATCTGCGCATCAGCCAGCGCGCGTTTGCCGCCATGAAGGAACATCGCCGCACGCTCGCCGGACGGACCGGCTGCGGCGTATGCGGCATCGAGAGCATTGCCTTGCTGGACCTGGTGCCCGAGTTCATGAAGACGCCGCGCACGAGGATATCGCCGACGCGGGAAATCATCGAGCGGGCCGCCTCGCAGTTGCCGTCGTGGCAGGTCCTGATGAAGCGTACCGGCGGCGTGCATGCGGCGGCCTGGTGCAACCCGGCCGGCGAGGTCCTCCATGTATTCGAGGATGTCGGCCGCCACAACGGGCTAGACAAGCTGATCGGCTACCTGGCGATGCATGACGTGGCAACGGATGAAGGCTTTGTCTTCCTTTCCAGCCGGGCCAGCTACGAGCTGGTGCGCAAGACAGCCCGGATGAACATCCAGTTGCTGGCGACCATCTCGGCGCCGACCTCCCTGGCGATCCAGATCGCCGGGCAGGCGGGGCTGCAGTTGCTGAGCTTTTGCCGCAAGGACGGCTACGTCCAGTACACGGCGATGCCAGGCGAGCCCGCCCTGCGTGGCGTTGCCGCCGCTTGCGATAACGGAGGTGGGTCATGCTAGGGTTCGATAAGGCGCAGGCGCTGTTCGCCCAGAGCGTCGAGTCTGTCGCCGAGGTTGAAATGGCCTGGCTCAGCCTGGCAAATGGCAGGATCCTGGCTCGCGATATGCAAGCCCAGTGCGATGCCCCGCCGGCCGACAAGAGCGCCATGGACGGCTATGCGATCCGCCACGCCGACTATGGCCGGCGCAGGCCCTTGCCCATCCAGCAGGTCTGCTACGCGGGCATGGTGCCGCAGCCGTTGGAGGCGGGGCATGCCATCCGGCTGTACACCGGGTCCCTGATCCCGGCCGGCGCCGATACCGTGGTCCCGCAGGAGGATGCCGCGCCGGCGGATGGCTCGGTGACGTTCACCAGGGCGCCGGCGCCGGGCCAGCACATACGCAGGCAGGCAGAGGATGTACGGGCCGGCCAGCCGCTGTTGTCCGCGGGCACCTTGCTGCAGCCGGGCCATATCGCCGCGCTCGCTTCGCAGGGTGTCGGCAGCGTGCCGGTCTTCCGGCTGGCGGAGGTGGCGATCCTGACGACCGGCGACGAGGTGGCGGCGAACGACGAGCCGCACGGCGCGCACCAGGTCTGGGACGTAAACGGCCCGATGCTGGAGGCCCTGGTCCAGTCCATTGGCGCGGTGGTCCGCTCGCGCAACCATGTGCCGGATGACGAGGCGGCAGTCCACGAGGCCTTGCTCGAACTTGCCAGGGAGGCGGATATCCTGCTGGTCACCGGCGGCGCCTCCACGGGCGCCAAGGACCTGGTAAACGCCGCGCTGGTGTCGGCCGGGGGGGAACTCCTGTTCCAGAAGGTCAATATGAAACCCGGCAAGCCGATCTCCCTCGGCCGCCTCAGGGGCAAGCCGGTGGTGAGCCTGCCGGGTAACCCGGCGGCGGCGTATACGACCTTTGCGCTGCTGGTGACGCCGATGCTCAGGAAGCTGCAGGGGCGGGCCGAACTGTGCCCCCCGGTCGGCTTCGTGCATGCGCAGTTTGCCGCCGAGAAGACCGCTGGCCGCGACGAATTCCTCAGGGCCGCCCGCGTCGCCGGGCTGTGCGGGATGGATCGCGCGCGGCTCAGCGAGCAGCAGGGCGCGGCGTCGGTGTCGGCGCTGGGCGGCGCCTCCGGCTTTGTCCGGGTGTCGCCGCAAACCGAGGTTCGCCCGCACGACCTGGTTCCGTTCTATGATCTGAATCGCTGGCTCTGCTAGCGCTGCGGCGCGGCCGGCGATCCCGATCCATGTTGATTTGTGAAAGGCTAGCGGTGTGAAACTGTACGAGAAACTCGCCGCGGATGTCGAAGGGCTGGTCAGGCAGGGCGGCTTGCTGCCGGGCGACCGCATCCCGTCGGTACGCCAGACCAGCCAACACCACCGGCTGAGCATCACGACGGTGATACGCGCCTACGTCCTGCTCGAGAGCCGCGGCATCATCGAAAGCCGCCCCCAGTCCGGCTACTTCGTCAGGGCGCGGCCCGAGGAGCCGGCCGTGGAGCTGCGGGCTTCCAGGCCGAGCACACGGCCATCGGCCGTGGACGTCAGCGCCCTGGTGTTGTCGACCCTGCGTTCGATCCGCTCCGACGAAGCCGTGCCCCTGGGCTCGCCGTATCCCGATCCGTCGCTGTTTCCCTGGCAGCGGATCAACCAGTATGCCAACAATATCGCGCGCCGGTATGCCAGGTGGAACCTGCTCGACGACCTGCCGCCAGGATGTCCCGCGCTCATCCGGCAGATCGCGCGCCGTTACCTGGAGAATGGCTATGCCGTGGATCCGAACGAACTGATCATCACGATCGGCGCGACCGAGGCCATCAATCTTTGCCTGCAGGCAGTCGCCAAATCCGGCGACACGATCGCCGTGGAATCGCCGACCTACTACGCGATGCTGCACGCCATCGAACGTCTCGGCATGCGCGCCATCGAAGTCGCGACCGATCCGGTCGAGGGCATCGATATCGCGGAGCTGGCCCGGCTGATCGACGAAAAGGGGATTGCGGCGTGCATGGTGATGCCGAACTTCCAGAACCCCCTGGGGTTCGAGATGCCGGACGAAAGAAAGCGCCAGCTGGTGGCAATGCTGACGGAAAAGAATGTGCCGGTGATAGAAAACGATGTCTACGGGGAGCTCTATCACGGCGACGCCCACCCCAGCGGGCTGAAGGCCTACGACACCGCAGGCATCGTGCTGCACTGTTGTTCCTTTTCCAAGACGCTGACCAATGCCTACCGGATCGGATGGGCGCTGCCAGGCCGGTATCGCGACCAGGTGGAGCGCCTGAAATTCCTGAACACGCTGACCACGCCGGCGATCCCGCAGCTGGCCATCGCGGAGTTCCTCAAGAACGACGGCTACGACTTCCATCTGCGCCGCGTGCGCAAGGCCTACGCGCAGCAGGCCAGCATCATGGCAGCGGCGGTGCGCCGCTTCTTCCCGCCGGGCACCAAGACATCCCGGCCGGCCGGCGGATACGTGCTGTGGGTCGAGCTGCCGGCATGCGTGGATGCGATGGAGCTATATCACCTGGCGCTGGAGCGGAAGATCACGATTGCGCCGGGTCATATCTTTTCCCCGGGCCCGGTCTTCAAGAACTTTATCCGCCTGAACTACAGCGCGCCGTGGACCACGGAGACCGAGGCGGCCGTAGTGACGCTCGGCAAGCTGGTCGAAACCCTGTGCGAACGGCAGAAATAAGTGATGTCGGACTCAACCATCGATGAAGGCGGCGCTGCCGCAGCCCCCGAAGACCTGGACCCGGCGCTCGTGTCCGTTCTCCAGATCCTGTACGCGGCCGCCCGCGATCCGGCGGGGCGGCCGTGGTCGCTGGCCAAGATCAGCAAGCAGGCAGCGTTGCAGATGAGCGTGTTGCGGCGCGTGCTGACGCAACTCCGGTCGGTCGAGCTTGCCGACACGGAGATCGGGGAGGATGGACGCGGGACGGCCAGGCTCACCCCGGCCGGGGTGCAAGTCTGCGCGCAACTGTTTGCCCGCTGAACCCCGGCGGCCGAGGCGGCGGGCGGGCCAGGCTCAACCGCCCACGAGCGACATGCGCACGGTGGGGTAGCGCTTCTTCCCGGTGCTGAGCCGGTGCGCGCGCAACTCCGAGTAGCGGTCGGCGCGGTTTTCCCACGCTGCCCGGATGCCTTGTTCGAGAGCCCGGGCCGGCAGCGTGCCGGCAAGGAAGGGCTTGAGATCGACGGACTCCGTCGCGAAGAGGCAGTGGTGCAGCCTGCCGTCCACCGACACCCGGGCACGCGTGCAGTCGCTGCAGAACGGGTGCGACACGCTGGAGATGAAGCCGACCGCCAGGCTGCCATCGGCGAGCCGGTAGTTGGTGGCGGTTTCCGACGCCAGCCTTGCCACGGGCACCAGGGGATAGGCCGCTTCGACGGTCTTGCGTATCTCGTCGGACGTCACGACCCTGGACCTGTCCCATGACTGGGCGCCGCCCACATCCATGAACTCGATGAAGCGCAGCGTGACGCCGCTGTGGCGGAAGTGGCTGACCAGGGGCAGTATCTCGCCATCGTTGGTGCCCTTCTCGACCACGCAGTTGACCTTGAGCGGCGTCAGTCCGACCGCGCTTGCCTGCTCGATGCCTCGCAGCACCCGCGCGACCGGGAAGTCCACGTCGTTCATCCGGCGGAAGGTCGCATCGTCAAGGCTGTCCAGGCTGACCGTCACGCGCCGCAGGCCCGCGTCCTTGAGCGAGCGCGCCTTGGTGGCAAGCAGGCTGCCGTTTGTCGTCATGGCTACCTCGACTGGCTTGCCTCCTGGCGTTCGCATCGTGGCGATCTGCTCCACCAGCGATTCGATGCCTTTGCGCAGCAGGGGCTCGCCGCCGGTAAGCCGTATCTTCTCGACGCCAAGGCCGACGAAGGCGCGCGCCATGGCGAGCAATTGCGCGTCCGACAGGCGCTGCGCCGCGGTGAGGAAGGGGAAGTCCGGGCCATAGACCGCCTTCGGCATGCAATAGGTACAGCGGAAATTGCACTGGTCGATGACGGACAGCCGCAGGTCGCGCAGCGGGCGGCCCAGGCGATCGGTGCACGGCGGCTGCGCCTCGCGATCCTGCGCTTCAGGCATCGTGGTCGCGTGAGTGGCGTGTTCCATCGGGCTAGGCTCAGCTGGCCCTGGCTCCGCCTGCCGCCGGCGCCGTGGCTTGCGGCGCGCTTGTCGCGCAGGAGTGCGCGGCGTTCTGGCGGGCGCGCTGGTCGGCCCGCGCTTTCTCGATGACCTGCCAGTCGGGACCGGCATGGGCGAGAAGGGACATGCATAGCGCGCTAGCGGCGCCGAGTAGTACAAGTGCGGACTTCATGATGGGTTCCTCGTTGGATGCCGTGTCGGATTCGGTGCGTGCAAGACGGCCCCGTGACCGGAGCCGTCGCCATGCCGGCTCAGGCGGCCGCATCGGTGCCGGCCGATGCGCCATGGCTCGGCGGCGCGGAGACGCCGGTACGGTCCATGCCGGCGAGTTCCAGGGCCGCGGCGCCGTGGGCGCCGTCGGTGTACGGGTCGCGCGTGCCCTGGGCGCGGGCGCCGTCGGTGAAGCTGCTGCGCGCAGTGTTGACGTTGCGGCCTTCGGTGAACGGATCCGCCTTGCCCTGGCGCATGACATAGCCGTACTTGTCACCGGCGCCGGCGCTGTCCTTCGGGCCCTGTGCGTGGGCCGGCAGGGCGGCGATGGCGCTTGCGCTCAGGAGGGCGGTGACGAGGAGCTTATTGAGTGTGGTGGCTTTCATGATGGTCTCGAATCGGTTGGTCCAACGTGTCAACAGCGCTTGCGATCGGAGATGTCTGCCGCGGCGTTGATGCCGTTCTCGCTGATCTGTTACCCAGATGGTAGGAGACAGGGCCCGGCGCGATCACGTACAAAGCAGCAGCTAACTCAACAGAACAGTTTGGTCTCGGGCAGCCTGGCGGCGGGCGTTGCGCTGCCGCCAGCGCGATGGCGTTTCGCCGCACAAGCGCTTGAACACGCTGGCGAAGGGCGCCTGCGTCTGGACTCCCACCTCGGGTGCAAGCCGCGCGACTGGCGCGTCTGCGGTGGTGAGCAGGTCCTGTGCACGATCGCCCGCAGCGCGCATGCCGCTCGTCATTTCGCGGTTCCTCCCGGGGGTGCGCTGTCGTGCGCATCCGCCCGGTGGCTGCGGCGTGGTGGAACGGATTCCAGAGGCATTGCGCGCGCGCAGGACGGCCCGTCCAACTGCACCTGAACGCTATCCCGGCAACTGTATCTCTCGGCCGGGGGGTGAATTCCGTACTCTGCACAGCATGACGTCGAGAGGCGTTGCAACCTGGTCTCGCAATGCATTCCGTCGGGGATTGCCGGGGTGTGTGGTGGTGGCGCAATGCAGTCCCGCGCTGCCGGCATGCCGGCCCGCGCCCAGACTGCGCGACCCGGCGGATCAATCACGGAGAGCATATCGATGCACGGACTTACAGCGCTGGATCTCGCGCGCATCCAATTCGGATTCACGGTTTCCTTCCATATCATCTTCCCGGCCATCACGATCGGCCTGGCCAGCTTCCTGGCCATCCTCGAGGTTTCCTGGCTGCGCACCAGCAAGCCGGTGTACCGGGACCTCTATCACTTCTGGATCAAGATATTCGCGCTCAACTTCGGCATGGGCGTGGTGTCCGGCCTGGTGATGGCCTACCAGTTCGGCACCAACTGGAGCTTCTTCTCTGAGTTCGCCGGTGGCGTCACCGGGCCGCTGCTGACCTATGAAGTGCTCACCGCGTTCTTCCTCGAGGCCGGCTTCCTCGGCGTCATGCTGTTCGGCTGGAACCGGGTCGGGCCAGGCCTGCATCTGTTCTCGACGGTGATGGTGGCAATCGGCACCCTGATCTCGGCGACGTGGATCCTGGCCTCGAACAGCTGGATGCAGACGCCGGCCGGCTACGAGATCCTCAACGGCAAGGTGGTGCCGACCGACTGGCTGGCCGTCATCTTCAATCCGTCCTTCCCGTACCGTCTGGCGCATATGGGGATTGCCGCCTTCCTTGCCACGGCGCTGTTCGTGGCCGCGGCTGGCGCATGGCAGCTCCTGCGCGGCAACGACACGCCGGTGGTGCGCAAGATGTTGTCCATGGCCCTGTGGATGGTGCTGATCGTCGCGCCGCTGCAGGCGGTGGTGGGCGATGCCCACGGCCTGAACACGCTGAAGTACCAGCCGGCCAAGATCGCCGCCGTCGAGGGCCACTGGAACACCGCGTCCAAGGACGACAAGGGCGGCTTTCCGCTCATCGTCTTCGGCATCCCGGACATGGAGCGCGAGGAAACCCGCTACGCCGTCGAGATCCCGCGGCTCGGCAGCCTGATCCTCACCCACAGCCTTGACGGACAGATCCGGGGCCTGAAGGACTTCCCCAAAGAAGACCGGCCCAATTCGGCGGTCCTGTTCTGGACCTTCCGCGTCATGGCGGGCCTGGGCGTACTGATGATCGCGTTTGGCGTGCTCGGCCTGCTGCTGCGGCGCAAGGCTGCGCTCTATCGCACGCGTCTCTTCCTGCGTCTGGCCGTCGTGATGGGGCCGACCGGCCTGATCGCGTTGCTGGCGGGCTGGCTCACCACCGAGATCGGCCGCCAGCCGTGGGTCGTGTACGGGCTCCTGCGCACGCATGACGCCGTCTCGCGCCATGAGTTGGGCCCGGTCGCCATGTCGCTGGCGCTGTTCGTCGTCGTCTATTTCCTGGTGTTCGGCGTGGGCGTGGGCTACATGCTGAAGCTGGTGAAGAAGGGGCCGGCAGCGAACCCGCATGGCCACGGCCTGGATACGGCGGGCGAATCCTTCGTGCTGGCGGGCACGGCCGCGGTCGCGGGCAAGGCGCAATACATCAACAGGTAAATGGCAATGGGCATCGATCTTCCCCTCATCTGGGCAGTGATTATCTTTTTCGGCGTGATGATGTACGTGATCATGGACGGCTTCGACCTCGGCATCGGGATCCTGTTTCCCTTTGTCGGCGACCGGCGTGACCGCGACGTCATGATGAACACCGTGGCACCGGTGTGGGACGGCAACGAGACCTGGCTCGTGCTGGGCGGCGCTGCGTTGCTGGCGGCATTTCCGCTCGCGTATGCGGTGTTGCTCAGCGCGCTGTATCTGCCGCTGATGCTGATGCTGGTGGCGCTGATCTTCCGCGGCGTCGCCTTCGAGTTCCGCTTCAAGGCCAGCGACCAGAGCCGCCATTTCTGGGACAAGGCATTCATCGGCGGATCCGTCGCGGCAGCGTTCTTCCAGGGCGTGACCCTGGGCGCGTATATCGACGGCATCGCCATGAACGGCAACGAGTACGTCGGCGGCGCCCTCGACTGGCTGGCACCGTTCCCGCTCTTCACCGGCGTCGGCGTGATCGTCGCGTATGCCTTCCTCGGCAGCACGTGGCTGATCATGAAGACCGAAGGCATGCTGCAGTGGAAAATGCTCAAGCTCGCCGGGCTGCTGGTCAATGCGATGCTGGCGATGATCGCCGCGGTCAGTATCTGGACGCCGCTGACACATCCGGAGATCGCGCATCGCTGGTTTGCGCTGCCGAACCTGTACTTCTTCCTCCCGGTGCCGGTCCTGGTACTGGTGGCGGTGCGCGGCATGCACAAGGCGCTCGCGCGCAAGCCGAACGTCTCGCCGTTCCTGTACGCGTTGCTGGTCGTCTTCCTGGGCTATACGGGCCTGGCCATCAGCGTGTGGCCGAACATCATCCCGCCCGGCGTGTCGATCTGGCAGGCATCGTCCGCGCCGCAGAGCCAGGGGTTCGCACTGGTGGGCACGCTGTTCATCGTCCCGGTGATCCTGGCCTACTCGTCGTGGTCGTACTACGTCTTTCGCGGGAAGGTCAGGCACGGGGAGGCCTATCACTGATGGCAGCCACGATCATGACCGGCCTGGGCACGCGCATCGGCTGGCTCATCCTGTTGTGGGCCGGCGGCGTCGGTACGGTATTCCTGTTTGCCTGCGCCATGCGCCTGCTGATGCGAGTGGGCGGCCTCGTGAGCTGATGCGCGCCCGCGCGCGACCCGCTCGATCCTTCTGAACCAAGCTTCCCGTTCCTGTCATGTCTATCTGGCCCAGTCCAGGACAGTGGCTGTTTTCCGCCAAGGTCTTTATTGCCTCGATGCTGGCGCTCTATATTGCGCTGGCGCTGGGCTTGCCGCGACCCTACTGGGCCATGGCGACGGTCTATCTCGTCTCGAATCCGCTGACCGGCGCAACGCGCTCGAAAGGCGCCTATCGCGTAGCGGGTACGTTGCTGGGGGCCGCCGCCGCGGTGGCGCTGGTGCCGCCGCTGGTCAACGCGCCGCTGATGTTGATGGGGGCGATCTCGCTGTGGACCGGCGCGTTCCTGTATCTCTCGCTGATGCAGCGCGCGCCGCGCAGCTATATCTTCCTGCTCGCGGCCTACACCTTGCCGATCGTCGCCTTGCCTGCGGTCACGCAGCCAACGCAGGTATTCGATGTCGCCCTGGCGCGCATCGAGGAGATCGTGCTCGGCATCGTCTGCGCCAGCCTGGTCAGCTCGCTGGTGTTTCCGCAGAAGGTGGCGCCGGCGCTGCGCGGCCGGGCGGAAGCGTGGCTGGCGGACGCCGCGCAATGGGTCGCCGACATGCTCTCGCCGCAGGGGGCGCAACTGGCCGAGCAACACCAAAGCCGCCATCACCTTGCCGCCGACATCCTTGCCCTGGATCACCTGATTGCCCAGCTTGCCTACGACACCGAGAGCGCGGCGACGCTGGAGCGCGCGCGTGCCCTGCACGAGCGCATGACGATGCTGCTGCCGGTGCTGTCGTCCCTGGCCGAGGTGACCCGGGCGCTGCGCCATCACCCCGAGGGCATGCCCACGTCCCTGGCGCGGCGCATGGCTGCGCTGACGCAGTGGATCGCGGCCGGCGCGGATGCGGATCCGCACAGGCCCGCGGCTGCGCACACCGCGTGGCAGGAGTACGACCGCGCGCCGGGCTGGCACGCCGGCCTGGTCGCCACCGCCGCCAGCCATCTCGATACGCTCGGCGACCTGTGGGAGGACTGCCAGGCGCTGCGGCGCGGCATCGGCGACGCACGCGCGGCCAGCGCGATGCCGGCCATGCGGTACGGCGGCGCCTTGAGCGCGCGCGCCTACTACCATGACCACGGCATGCTGCTGTTCTACGCGTGCTCGGCCGCGCTCGCGGTGTTCTGCGCCGGCTTGTTCTGGATACTCTCCGGCTGGGTGGACGGCGCCGGTGCCGTCGGCCTGGCGGCGCTCACCAGCAGCTTCTTCGCCACCACCGAGGAGCCGCACAAGCTCGCATGGCGCTTCGTGAAATGGAGCGGTGTCTGCCTGCTGATTTCCTGGTTCTACCAGTTTCTCGTGCTGCCCTATGCGCATGACTTCGGTTCGCTGGCCGCCATGCTGGCCATTCCCTATCTCGGGATCGGCACCCTGATGCCGCGGCCGGGCTTCAACCTGTTCGCGGTGCTGCTTTCGGTCAACTCGGCCTCCTTCGCCAACGTCCAGAGCGTCTATGACGCCAACTTCGCCGACATCTTCAACAGCAGCCTGGCCAGCTTCGCCGCCATGCTGTTCGCGCCGGTGTGGGTGCTCGTGACGCGGCCGTTCGGCTCGCATGTGATGCTGCGCCGCCTGATCCGCGCGAGCTGGAAGGACATTGCCCTCGGCGCAGACCGGCGGGAAGCCGCGGCACACCCGACGCTGGGCGGCCGGATGCTGGACCGGTTCAGCCGGCTGGTGCCGATGCTCGCCGCCAACCGGGACAAGGCGTCGTCCGACGGCTTTGCCGAGTTGCAGGCGGGGTTCAGCGCGCTCGCCCTGCAGCGCGACGTCGGGGCCCTGCAGCCCGGGGCGCGCAGGGCGGTCTCGCGCCTGTTGCTGGCAGTGGCGCGCCACTACCGCTCACGCGTCGCGGCCGGGCATGCGCTGCCGGCACCGCCCGCGCTGGCGCGCCGCATCGACGACGCGATCGCGGCGATTGCCTCGCCGGCGGATGCGATGTCGCAGGAGGCCATCGCCGCCCTCGTTTCCCTGCGCCTGAGCCTGTTCGCCCCGGCCGGGAAGGGCGCCGATGCCGCTCCACTGCTGATCCGGGAGGTGCGCCATGCTGGCCAGTGAAATCGATGTCTATGGCGTCTTCGTGCCAAGCATCCTGGTGCTGATGCTGCTTGCCCTGGGCCTCACGGCGGTGCTGCGCGCGGCGCTGGCCCGAAGCGGCTTCTACCGGCTGGTGTGGCACCGGTCATTGTTCAATTTCTCTATCTACCTGATTGTGCTGGGCGGCGTGGTTGCCCTGGCACGCCAGTTGTCATCATGAAACTCAACATCACTACGCTTGCATCCGTGGCCCTGACCCTGCTGGTCGCCGGCGCCGCGGCGGCGACCGGCAAGCACCTGTGGGACTACTACACCGTGGCGCCCTGGACGCGCGACGGCCATGTCCGCGCCGACGTCGTCCAGCTCGCGCCCGATGTGTCCGGGCTGGTGACCCAGGTGCTGGTGAAGGACAACGCCCAGGTGCATCGCGGCCAGTTGCTCTTCGTCATCGATCCCGACCGGTTCACGCTGGCGCTGCAGCAAGCGAAGGCGACCGCTGCGGCGCGCAAGGCTACCCTGGCGCAGGCGCGCAGGGAGGCGGCGCGCAACCGCACGCTCTCGGACGTGGTCGCCACGGAAGTGGTCGAGACGACCCAGGAGCGGGTGGACGAAGGCGTGGCCGCCCTCGCGCAGGCCGAAGCCGCTGTCGAACTCGCCGAGCTGAACCTGGCGCGCGCACATGTGGTCAGCCCGGTGGATGGCTATCTCAATGACCGGCTGCCGCGCCTGGGCGACTATGTGACGACGGGCAAGCCGGCGCTGTCGATGGTCGATAGCGGCTCGCTGTATGTCGAGGGCTATTTCGAGGAGACCAAGCTGCACGGGATCCGCGCGGGCAACCCTGTCGATGTCCGCATCATGGGCGAGCACACGGTGCTGCACGGCCATGTGCAGAGCATTGCGGCAGGGATCGAGGACCGCGACCGCACCAGCGGCTCCAACCTGTTGCCGAACGTGAACCCGACATTCAACTGGGTCCGCCTGGCCCAGCGCGTGCCGGTCCGCGTGGTGCTGGACGATGTGCCGGCCGACGTGCGGCTTGTGTCCGGGCGCACCGCGACGGTCAGCGTGCGCGAGCAGCCCCGGGCGCTGGCGGGCGGGCAGGGTGCGTCATTGAAGGAGAAGCAGCAATGAACAGACAGACCTGCGCGCGGCTTGCGCTGATGACGGCATCCGTGCCCTTGCTTTACGCCTGCGCGGTGGGCCCCGACTACCGCGTGCCCGACCAGGCCGCGGTGAAGGCCGTGCAGGCCAATGGACCGCTCTTCGGCACCAGCGATCCGGCCATCTCGGTTGCGCCGCTGCCGGACGACTGGTGGCGGCTCTACGACGATCCGAAGCTCGATGGACTGGTGCAGAAGGCGCTTGCCGCGAATACGGACCTGCGCGTGGCGTCAGCCAACCTGCGCCGCGCCATCGCGAACTATCACGAGGTCGAGGCGGAGAACCTGGTGCAGGGCGGCATCTCGGCCAGCGTGCAACGCGCGCAGCTGTCTGGCGAAAGCGTGCTGATCAAGGAAAAGGTGCCGGTCTTCAATCTTGGCGACTACGGCCTTTCCGTCTCCTACCTGGTGGACTTCTTCGGCAAGCTCGCGCGTGCCGACGAGTCTGCGCTGGCGAGTGCGCAGGCCAGCCAGGCAGCGCTGGATGCCGCCCGGGTGAGCGTGGTGGCGCAGACCGTGCGCGCCTACGTCGAGGGCTGCGCCGCCACGCATGAGCTCGAGGTGGCGCAGCGCCAGCTGGCATTGCAGGAGCGCGGCGCCGAGGTGGTCAGGCGCCTGGTCGCTGCCGGGCGCAGCCAGCCCAGCGACGCATCGCAGGCGCAGGGCGAGGCAGAAGGATTGCGGGCGGCGCTGCCGCATTTCAGGGCAGAGCAGGCGGCGGCGGCCTATCGGCTGTCGGTCATGCTGGGGCAGCCGCCCGGGGCGGATTCCGGGGCGCAGGCGGCATGCCGCGAGGAGCCCCGGCCGCGGCAAGCGATTCCGGTCGGGGATGGCGCGGCGCTGCTGCGCCGGCGGCCCGACGTGCGGCAGGCCGAGCGGGAGCTGGCCTCGGCGACGGCCAGGATCGGCGTGGCGACGGCCGATCTCTATCCCTCGATCCGCATTGGTGCCTCGGTCGGCGCGACCGGCCTGCTGGCGGACCTGGGAACGGGTCCCACCGCGCACTGGGGGTTCGGTCCGCTGATCACCTGGAACTTCCCGACCAATGGCGTGCGGCCGCGCATCCATGGCATGGAAGCCGGCGCGGATGCGGCCCTGGCGCGCTTCGACGGGGTCGTGCTCAAGGCGCTGGAGGAAACGCAGACCGCGCTGGCCAGCTACACCAACGAGCTCGAACGCAACCAGGGCCTGCGCAAGGCACGCGACGCCGCGTCGGTGGTGGCGCGCGAGCACCGGCAGCTCTATGCGGGAGGGCGCCAGCCCTATCTCGCCAGTCTCGATGCGGACCGCGCCCTGGCGCGCGCGGAGGCGGCGCTGGCGGCGTCCGATGCGAAGGTGGCCACGGACCAGGTGAACCTCTTCCAGGCGCTCGGCGGCGGCTGGCAGAGTACGCATGCGGCGCAGGCGAAGGAAGTGGCCAGCGCGGAATAGCAAGGAATAGCGCGGAATCGCGCGGCATGGAGAGGATTGGCGCGGCTCACCCCGGCGCGGCGGGCCGCCGGTAGCCTTTCTGGTAGTGGACCGTGAACGTACCCAGCGCCTCGAGGGCTGCCTGGGGATCGTGGCTGGGCTTGACGGCAAAGCTGTCGAAGCCGCAGCGGGCCATGTAGTGCACCGTGTCGATCATCACGTCTCCCACGGCGCGCAGCTCGCCGGCCCATCCGTACTGCGTGCGCAGCAACTGCGCGAGCGAGTAGCCGCGCCCGTCCGTGTAGACGGGGAAATCGATGGCCAGGTGGGCAATGCCGGTCGGATCGATGATGGCTGCGCCGGGATCGAGCAGCGCCTCGGGGTCGGCGTCGGGCACCAGGTACACCGCAACCGGATGGGTCCGTTGCCGCAGGCTTGCCTTTGCTGCCTGCCATGCGCCGAGGGAAACCAGCCAGCCATCCTCGTCGGGTGGCAACGCGGCGGATGCCGGGCCGTCATCTGAGATGAAGGCGCGCCATTTGTCGGTTTCGAGCGCACCGTTGCGGATGACGTTGGGCGCCAGGTCTTGCGATTTGGTTTCAGGCACGTGCGCTCTCCGCTTGCTGTTTCCGCTTGACGATCCGGGCGTCGCTGTAGACGGCGGTCTTGAACGGTTCGATGCCGGTGCGTTCGACGACATCGATGAAGCGTTCGGCATCGCTGTCGCGCAGCGACAAGTAGGTCTGCACGAGGAGTTCCACCACATCCGGGATTTCCCCGCGCGCGAAGGACGGTCCGATGATCTTGCCGATGGCCGCGCCGCCGGCGCCTTCCATCTCGTCGTGCCGCCCGGCCGACAGTGCCCCGTTCTGGCGGCCGCCGACGGTCACCTGGTACCACTCCTCGCCGGCCTTGTCGACGCCGAGAATGCCGATGTGCCCCACGTGATGGTGCCCGCAGGAGTTGATGCAGCCGGAGATGTTGAGATCCAGTTCGCCGATATCGTGCAGGAAATCCATGTCATCGAAGCGCTGCTGGATGGCCTCGGCCAGCGGAATGGAAACGGCGTTTGCCAGCGAGCAGAAATCGCCGCCCGGGCAGGCGATGATGTTGGTGAGCAGGCCGATGTTCGGCGTGGCGAGATTCAGGCCGTCCAGCCGTTCCCAGATTTCGTGCAGATGGGTGCGGCGCACATCGGCCAGGATCAGGTTCTGCTCGTGCGAGACACGCAGCTCGCCAAGGCCGTAGGCGTCTGCCAGGTCGGCGACGGCGTCCATCTGGTCGGCCGTGATATCGCCGGGAGGCATGCCGGTGGCCTTCAGCGAAACAGTCACCGCGCAATAGCCCGCCACGCGGTGAGCCTGGACGTTGCTGCGCAGCCAGCGGCGGAACCTGGGATTCTGTTCGGCGAAGCTCGCCGAGGCATCTTCGTCGTTCGCCGCCGCGGGGTCATAGCCAGGCGCGGTGAAGCGGCCCGCGATCTCCTGCACGAACTCGGCGCTCACCGTGTCGGGGCCGCCGCGGATGCGCTGCCATTGCTCGTCGACCTGCCGGGCGAAGACGGCCGGTGTCAGGTCCTTGACCAGGATCTTGATGCGCGCCTTGTATTTGTTGTCGCGGCGGCCGTGCAGGTTGTAGACGCGCAGCGTGGCCTGCAGGTAGGTCAGCAGATCCGACCAGTGCACATATTCGTTGATCAGCTTGGCCACGATCGGCGTGCGGCCCATGCCACCGCCCACCCATACGCGGAATCCGGTCTCGCCATCCTTGCTGACGGCCTGCAGGCCGATATCGTGCACGCCGACCGCGGCCCGGTCCGTGCGGGCGCCGCTTACGGCGATCTTGAACTTGCGCGGCAGGAAGGCGAACTCGGGGTGCAGCATCGACCATTGCCGGATGATCTCGCACCAGACCAGCGGGTTCACGATCTCGTCCGGGGCGATGCCGGCAAAGTGGTCGGTGGTGGTATTGCGAATGCAATTGCCGCTGGTCTGGATCGCATGCATCTGCACGGTGGCCAGTTCGGCCAGGATGGCGGGCGCGTCTTCCAGGCGCGGCCAGTTGAATTGCATGTTCTGCCGCGTGCTGAAGTGGCCGTAGCCGCGGTCCCAGCGCCGCGCGATCCCGGCGAGCTTGCGCAACTGCCGGCTGACGAGCATGCCGTAGGGGATGGCCACGCGGAGCATTGGCGCGTGCCGCTGGATATAGAGGCCGTTCTGCAGCCGCAGCACGCGGAACTCGTCCTCGGTGAGCCGGCCGTCCAGGAAACGCGTGGTCTGGTCGGAGAACTGGGCGACGCGCTGGTCGACCACCTGCTGGTCTATGGAGTCATACAAGTACATGGGGAAGTCTCGACAGGTGCTGCCGCGCGGCAGGTCCCGAACGCTTGAATAGGAGGAGAAGCAAGGCTAGCGCCTGGCCCGCGGGCCGAACAGGATCAGTTCGGGTGAATTAGGGCATACCAGCGCGAATAGGGCGTGCGGCAGTGCCGCCTGCGCTGATGGCGGCGCTACGGGTGGCTTCTCGCCATGGATGCACCACGCTTGCGATCGATCTCACGCCCGCCCGCGAAGCGCGAAAGACTCAGCTCTTCGACAGGGCCCCAATAAGGAAAGCCGGAGAAGCCCGCGTAATGGAAACGGAGGAGACGGAGGAGACAGAGTCGTATCTCTGCTTTACAGAGACAGGTCTGTCTGCAATACTTGGTCTATCAACTTTCACTTTGGAAAGACGTGCCATGACCCAGCCTTCGGCGCGAGAGCGGATTCTCGACACGGCAGCCCGCTTGTTCTATCAAGACGGCTTTCGGGCGACGGGCATCGACAAGATCATTGCCGAGTCGGGCGTGGCGAAGATGTCGCTCTACAGGCATTTCGCTTCCAAGAATGAACTGATCTCCGCATTTCTCGACCGGCGCCACGAGTTCTGGATGTCCTGGTTCATCGAGGAGGTGGAGTCGCGCTTTGCTTCCGCGCCCAGCCTCGGGGCGATTGCAGATGCGCTGGGCGTGTGGTTCGGTCAGGAAACGTTCCGCGGCTGCGCGTTCATCAACGTGGTTGCGGAGGCCGGCTCGACCGGTGCCCCTGGACATCTGGAGCAGGCCACCGCGCACAAGGTGTCACTGAAGGCGTATATCGCGGAGCTTGCGCAGAGACTGAAGCTGGCGACGCCCGACGAAGTCGCGGAGGAGGCCATGCTCTGCGTCGAAGGCATGATCGTGCGTTACCAGATGACCGCTGATCCTGCCGTGGTGGCTTCCGGGAAGCGGCTGCTCGCGCGTATCGAGCAGGCCACGGCCGCCGCCAGTCCGCGCGCCATCGCCGCCTAGCGCCGCGGATTCACCAGGCCCGGGCGCAGGCCGCGGGCTGACCGGCTAGCAGGATTCCTGCAGCGGCGCCGCGTCCACCGTCGCGCCAGGGCGCCGGGCTGATCGACTTCACGCCGGCTCTTGCAAAGTGGCATAGTGGCGTTCGCCGCGGCTGCGCAAGCGAAGTGTGATGGGGCTGAGAAACTCCATGCCTTCAGCGAGGCAGAAGCTGATGCGCGCGCCGTCGCGCTCGAACGCCAGCGCGTCGATGGTCCAGGGAAGCGCCTTCAGTGCCGAGGTGTCGATGCCCGAGAGGTATAGCGTTGCCCCGGCCGCCTGTGCGGCCGCTTCGGCCTCGGGGTTCCAGGTGTCAGCCGTGAGCAGGGGATCGTCCACGGTCAGGAGCGGGCAGCGAATCGACAGCCTGGCCGCGGCGGGGCTTTGGCTGTAGAGATAGAGGGTGCCGGGATCGCAGCTGAACATGAGGTGGTTGCCTTACAGGGTACTGTATGGATATACAGTATAACGAGCTGCCTGGTTTTGGCAAGCGGGTCGCGGGCTCCCTGGTGCGGAGGACGATGATGATTGCCGGCGGGACGGCGGCGATGGAAAAACCGGCCCGGGGTGCCCATGCTAGGATGCGCCGCAGGATTCGCCGCGGGGCGAGAACAGGCGGCCAGACCAGCAAAGCCAGATGCAAAACCAAAGCAACGTCACGGAATACAAGGCGCAGTACAAAGGATTCGTCATCCACGTGTTCTGCAAGACCATCAAGGACGGGCTGCACATCGCCTCGTGCGCGATCTGGGAGGATGGGGCGATCGTCCAGGATGCGAGGGCGGTAGGGCACAACCACGCCACGCCCGCGGATGCGACAGCGGCTGCCTATGCGTGGGCACGCCAATGGATCGACGGCAATAGCTGAATTGCCGGCACAGGGCGCCCCGCAAGCCGCCCGGCGCCCGCGTAACGACCACTTTCCGGTTTATTTCCAAGAAGGGGTATCCAGATGCCACCGATCCGCGTATATTTCGCCCCGCGGGGTGGAGCAGTTGGCAGCTCGTCGGGCTCATAACCCGAAGGTCGCAGGTTCAAGTCCTGCCCCCGCAACCACTTTCCCGAAGCCCGTCCGGTCCTTGCCGCACGGGCTTTTTGCTTTCCAATTCGTAACAGCCGACGATGTTTCGGTCGCATCGCCTTGCCTTGCCTGCCACTCGAATGCCTCTCAGGCGAAATCGCCCGGAGGGTCGTCTGGAATGGTCCACTTTGGTGGCTTGTCTTCGGTGTCGGGCGTGCGCTTCGGCGCCTGCGAGGGGGGATGGGGCGCCATCTGGGACAAGACCCGTGCGGAAGGTACATCGACGGTTTCCTCATCGCCGTCTTCTGACCAATACCTGAGCGTCACTGTCATGTTCATCTCCGGTAAGTGACTCAAGGAATTGTGAATCAATGGATCCGCCTGCCGGTGCGTGCAAGCGGGGCAAGTTTTAACCTTAGGCGCCTTTGCCGCGCTTGCCTGACGTCAATGACGATGGCTCGCCGGCACGCGCATGGCGGCTAGTGCGCGCCGGTGCGCGGATCGCGCGCCGCGTCGATATTCAGCTGCGCCAGCCCCGTCTCGGTGAGGTAAGGCCCGAACAGGCTCATCACCTGCGATGCGCCCCAGCTGATATGTTCGCGCTTGAGCGCATCGATACCGTGGCGCGAGCGCAGGTAGTCGATCCAGTAGGTCGAGACGATCCAGCTGTTGACCACCAGGTGATCGAGCTGCGCCGGCGTGGCGCGCAGCAGCCCCGCCGCTTCCATGCCGTCGAACACGCGCCGCACATGGCGTTGTCCGTCATCGGCCAGCGCTTCGGTGCGCGCGCGCAGCGCGGGCGCCAGCGCGCGGATCGAAGCCGAGTCGCGATAGAAGAAACGCCATTCCCACATCAGGTTGAACCAGCCGCTCAGGTAGCCGGCAAAGCGGTCCGGGCTATCGCCCTTGGCAAGATCCGCCACGGCGGTGGCGCGCAGCGCGCTTTCAAAAGCACCGAACAACGCTTCCAGGATCTGTTCCTTGCGGTTGAAGTGGTAATGGAGGTTGCCTTCCTTGATGCCGACCGCCGCGGCGATCTCCGCCGTGGTCACGAGCATCGGCCCGCGTTCGTTGAACAGGCTCAGGCAGGTTTCGAGAATGCGTTCGCGGGTCTTGGGCCGCCGCGCCGGCGTGTGGTCCGCGCTCATGTTGCGAGGCCCCTGCGCGTGGCGGTGCGTGGCCGGCGGTGTTTCGTATGCTGCATTTCTGGCATCTCGGGTGGTGGCGGAACAGCGTCCGGGCGTATGCGGGCTTAAGGGAAATCCCTGGTTAGAGGAATCTGGGTTGATTAATTAGGGTGAACACCCTAGTCTAGTCGGAGCACTGCACGGACGCACCAAGGGAATGCCCATGCGAGAAGCTTCCGGCGGGATCTGGCCAACAGGAGACAAACGATGCTAGCAGGCAACGCGGATCAGGCGCACGAGCACGCGCACGACCAGGGGCACGACCAGGCGCACCCCAGGGCGCAGGCCGCCACTCCGGAGCAGCAGGCGGCGCAGCGGGAGCCCGCCCGTCACTTCGATGTGCTGGTCGTAGGCGCGGGCCTCTCCGGCATCTGCGCGGCCTACCACCTGCAGGCCAGTTGCCCGGGCAAGACCTACGCCATCCTGGAAGGTCGCGACGCCATCGGCGGTACCTGGGATCTGTTCCGCTATCCCGGCGTGCGTTCCGATTCGGACATGTACACGCTCGGCTTCAGCTTCCGGCCATGGCGCAGCGAGAAGTCGATCGCCGATGGCGGCGCCATCCTCGAATACATCCGCGGCACCGCCAAGGCCTTCGATATCGAGCGCCATATCCGCTTCGGCCATCGCGCCACGCACGCTTCGTGGTCGTCCGGGACGTCCCGGTGGACGGTGGAAGCCAGCGTGGGCCCGCAGGGCGCGCCGGCGCGCTTTACCTGCAACTTCCTCTACCTGTGCAGCGGCTACTACGACTACGCCGACGGCTATATGCCGGGCTGGCCGGGCATGGAGCGCTTCCAGGGCCGCGTGGTGCATCCCCAGCACTGGCCCGAGGACCTGGCCTACGACGACAAGCGCGTGGTGGTGATCGGCAGCGGTGCTACCGCCGTGACGCTGCTGCCGGAGATGGCCAAGCGCGCGGCGCACGTGACCATGCTCCAGCGCTCTCCCACATACGTGGTGGCGCGGCCGTCCAGCGATCGCGTCTCCGCGTGGCTGCAGCGCAAGCTGCCGGCTGGCATGGCGCACCGCGTGACGCGCTGGAAGAACGTCCTGCTCGGCATGTACTTCTACAACCTCGCGCGCAAGAAGCCGGAACTGGTCAAGCGCAAGATTATCGAGGCAACGCGCGCGCAACTCGGCCCGGACTACGACATCGGCAAGCATTTCACGCCCGCCTACAAGCCGTGGGACCAGCGCCTGTGCCTGGTGCCGGACTCGGACCTGTTCCAGTCGATCCGCGCGGGCAAGGCTTCGGTCGTCACCGACCATATCGAATCCTTCACCGAAACCGGGCTGCGGCTGCGCTCGGGCGAGAAGCTCGATGCCGACGTGATCGTCAYGGCCACGGGCCTGCAACTCAAGGTGGCGGGCGGCATCCAGCTCGGCGTGGACGGCGTGCCGGCCACGCCCGCGCAGGCCTTCATGTACAAGGGCATGATGTATAGCGACATGCCCAACCTGGCGGTGGCGATGGGCTACGTGAATGCGTCGTGGACGCTCAAGGCGGAGCTGTCGTCGATGTATGTCTGCCGCCTGCTCAACCACATGGACGCCGCCGGCCATGCCTGGTGCGTGCCGCGGCGCGGCGATGCGTCCGGCGACGACGAGCCGTCGCTGTCGCTGACCTCCGGCTACGTGCAGCGCGCCAACGGCATCCTGCCCAGGCAGGGCAGCAAGCGCCCGTGGAAGGTCCACCAGAACTACCTGTTCGACCTGATGGCGCTCAAGTTCGGCAAGGTGGAGGACGATGCGATGGTGTTCGGGCGGGCCGGCACTGCCGCGCCGCGCGCGCAGGCGGCGCCTGCCCGGGCGGCGGAATCGGTGCAGGGCTGAGGAGCGACACCATGACCATCCTGATTGCCTGCATTGCCATTGTTATTGCCATTGCCGCCATCGTCATCCTTGGCCTGGTGGCGTTTAGCGCCCTCATCGCGCGCAAGGTGGAAAAGGCGCTGCCGCCGCGCGGCAAGTTCATCGAAATCGATGGCGCCCGCCTGCACTACATCGACCAGGGCCAGGGTCCGGCCATCGTGATGGTGCACGGGCTGGGCGGACAGACCGGGAATTTCTCGTATGCCTTGCTCGAACGACTGACCTCGCGCTTCCGCGTGATCCTGGTCGACCGGCCCGGCTCGGGATACTCGACCCGGCCGGCGGGAATGTCGGCGCGCCTGAGCAAGCAAAGCGAAGTCATCGCCAGGTTCATCCGGGCGCTGGAGCTGGAGGATCCCCTGCTGGTAGGGCATTCGCTGGGTGGCGCCGTGGCGCTGGGCGTGGCGCTCGATCATCCCGGCACGGCGGCCGGCCTGGCGCTGATCGCGCCGCTGACCCATCCGGTGCAAGGCGTGCCGGCCTCGTTCCGCGCGCTTGCGGTTTCCCCGGCCGCGCTGCGGCGCGTGGTCGCCTGGACGCTGGCAATCCCGCGGTCGATCCTGCGCGGGCGCGCGATGGTCGAATTCGTGTTCAGCCCGGAGCGGCCGCCGGCGGATTTCGGCACGGCCGGCGGCGGCCTGCTTGGCCTGCGGCCGGGCGCTTTCTATGCCGCGTCGACCGACATGAACAGCCTGGAAGAGGATCTGCCCTCCATGGCTGGGCGCTACGCATCGCTGGCCCTGCCGATCAGCATCCTGTACGGCACGGCCGACGCCGTGCTCGACTGGCGCATCCACGGCCAGGCGATGAAGGACAAGCTGCCGGCGCTGGAGCTGGAACTGGTGCCCGGCGGGCATATGCTGCCGGTCACCATTCCTGACCAGGCCGCGGCCTGGCTTTCGGCGGCGGTCGAGCGCACGCGCAGTACCCTCGCGCCCGCATGACGCCGTTCGGCTTCAGGCGTCGAGGCTGAAGCCGATCTCCTTGATGAACTCGCCCCAGCGCTGATAGTCCGCCTTGACCTGTGCCGCGAACACCGGTGGCGTGATGGCCTGCGGTGGCAGCACGCCCACCGCGAACAGACGCTTGTGATAGGCCGGGTCGGTGAGCACCTTCTGGATCGCCGCCGACACCGGCGCCACCACATCCGCCGGCATGGCCTTGGGGCCGAACAGCGCGAAGTAGCCGCTGAGCTGCTCCATGCCAGCGAAGCCCTGTTCGCGGAACGTGGGCACGCCCGGCGCCATGTCGGAGCGCTCCGGCGTGGTGATGGCCAGCGGCTTGGTCTTGCCGGACTGGTACAGCGGCACGGCCGTGGTCAGCCCGTCGATCATCACCGGCACCACGCCACCGACGAGGTCCTGCGTGGCGGGTGCCGAGCCCTTGTACAGCACCGGCTCGAGCCGGCTGCCGGACAGCTTGTTGAGCAGCAGCGGACCGAAATGCGAGGATGTGCCCGGCCCGTACGAGGCCGAGTGCACCGGTGCCTTGGCGGCCTTGGAATAGGCGATCATCTCGGCCAGCGTGGAGAAGGGCGCGTTCTTGTTCGCCACCAGCAGTACCGGCGCGCGTGCCGCCTCGGCCAGCGCGGTCAGGTCAGTGATCGGGTCGTAGGGCACCTTGTTGATATGGGCGCCCGAGGTGGCGGACGATCCCAGCGTCATCAGCAGGGTATGGCCATCGGGTTTGGCGCGGATGACATCCTGGGTGGCGGGGATCGTGGCGCCACCGGGCTTGTTCTCCACGACCACCGACTGGCCGAGCGCCTTGCCCAGGAAGTCCGCGAACAGCCGGGCCACCACGTCGGTGCCGCCACCGGCGGGATAGGCAACCACAAGACGCAGCGGGCGGCTGGGCCAGTTGGCCGCCACGGCGGGTGCGGCACCAGCCGCGGCCATGGCCGCGGCGGCGGCGAGGAATTGTCGTCGATCCACGTAAATGTCTCCTGTCTAAGGCATGTATGGGCGCTATTGGCCCCGCTACATGGTCATGGACGTTCGACTTCCGGCGGAATCGGGCGATACCCTTGCTACGATCCCATGCATGGTGCCGGGATCGGCGGGCGCCCGGTGCTGCGGCGCTTCAGGACGCCGAGAACGTTCGCACCAGCTTGTTCTTGAGCGGCCACGGCCGTGCCGCCAGGATCCAGATGCACAGCAGGGGCCCGACCAGTGGAATCAGCGCCAGGTAGGCATACGTCGTGCTGAAGTGCGCGGCGCGGAAAACCTTCCTGAGCGGAAGGAACCAGATAGCTTCGAAAGCGAGGAACCCCAGAAGATAAAACGTCATTGCCTTGCTTCCTGTGTCAGTTTCCTGTGCCGGATCCGCGCCTCTTGAGGATCTTTCCAGTCTCCGCTGGTGTAGTCTGACGGCGATGAGGGCGTTTCCCGGAATGGGTATCCTTGTTGTGCTGCGGCATTGTAGTGCCCATCGGTGCCCGTACGATCCCGCCGCTTCGGGGGATTTTTGTTGCTTTGCCGTCATCGGCCTGTCGTCTATGGCAGGTAAGTATTGTCTTGCGCGATCAGCCCGGAAACGGGGCGTCCGAGATACATTGCACGATATTGGGCACCGGTCACGATATCGGCGTTTCTGGTGCCGGAGAACGTATTTCCGCTCACCGTATTATTGTCGTCTTCCACGATGACGCCCTGGCGGACATTAGCAAAGCGATTATTCATCACCTGGTTGTTCTGCGCATAATCGAGGAAATACCGGCCGGCATAGTAGGAGGGGTCGCTGCAATTCCAGTTACCCAGGTCCCGGCTCTGCCTGGACGCGATCCAGACGCCCACGCTTTCCGCGGCAAAATCGTTATCCTGGATCAGATTGCCGTCAGAGTGCTGCCAGCGCGCCGGGCCCTGGTTCTCGCCGCAGTTCTTGTAGAGCGTGATGGCGGCAAGGGCGTTGCCGCTGAACTTGTTGCCGGCAATGACGTTGCCGGCCGAAGAATCGATGGCGATGGCTTCGCGGGTGCGCGGCAGGCCGTTGCCGGTGAAGGTGGAGTTCACGATCCGGTTGTCGCGCGTCGAGGCGTCCAGGTACACGCCCGGGCCACGCGAACTGGTCACGGTGACATTGCGCAGCGTGTTGCCGGATGCGTAGGACTCGATATAGATGCCGACGTTGCCGGCGCCCTCCACGCTGGCATTCTCGATCAGCACCTGCTGCGGTGAGCGCGCGTAGATGTCGTCGCGGGTGTAGGCCTGGAGCCTGGCCGCGAGCGCACCGCTCCAGCCGATCGCGATGCCCACGGAGGCCTGGTTCTTCAGGCGGCAATTGCGGATGGTGACATGGCGCAGCGCGCCGCCGCGCGAGTCCACGTAGATGCCCTTGACATCGGTGCCGCGGCCGTCGATGGTGGCGCCGCCGCAGTCCAGCGTGATGCCGGACCGGCTGATCGTGAAGGTCTGCTTGTAGACGCAGGCACTGTCGAGCACGGTATCGACCGTGACTTCGGCGGGCGATGCGCAACTGGCCGTGCCTGGCACGGCGGATGGCGTGTCGCCGCTGGCCATGCCGTCGCCGCCACCGCCGCAACCGGCCAGGGTCAGGGCAATGCCGGGGCAGAGCAGATGAAGAAAGGGGCGCTTCCAGGCTGGCATGAGGGCGTCTCCGATGCGGTTGTTATTGGACCGCCGGACAAAAGGAGGCCCTGCGCCCGCGTGCCGAGCGCTGGCGTCATCTTGTTTCTTGCTGGATGAATAGGGTTATCTCGCGATTTTTCCGGACAGGAGTCGTGCTGCGGGCCATTGATTATTCAATGGCCACGGCTTCTCGATCCGGACGCGCCGATGATTTTCCCTTCGATGGCTTCCCTGTTCTGTTCTTCCTCCGCTATCGAGATAGGTCCGTGTCCTTTGTTGGGAAATTTCGTTATTTACGATGAGAGAATTCTAGGTACGGTTTTCATGATTTCATATAAGAGCAGTCCTATTTTTGATGGTATTTCAGGGTCGATCAGAGTGTGGTTTACCCTTTAATCCCGGCGGCTGACGGGGAAGAAAATCCGGATGGCGCGCAGGGCGCGGCATATCTAAGATCAGAAGGCAACGCGAGGAACCTGCGGGGGCCTGGCGGACGAAGCCGGCGCCCCATGCAAGAGGCACGCGGGACGCAGGAGGCGCGGCCAGGCGGGAGCGCCGCTCCCCGCCCGGAAGCGCGCCATAAGACTCGGCCTTTGGTGCGTTATGCCGCATTATTCCCGTGCCCGGAATTGACAAGTGCGGACTCGCCAGCACATCATCGATCGAATAAAATCGCTCAATCACACGCGGGAAAAATGTCGCCGCTCCAGCGGTAACCGACGTGACCGACGTGTCGGGTAGTCAATCCAAAAACAAGGGATCGGGGTCATGAGTTTTTCGATTCGCCAGATCGCGGGCGCAGCGGCGCTCGGCCTGCTGCTGGCCGGGTGCGCCACGGCACCGCAGAAGGTGGAAGCGCCGAAGGGCGCTTCCACCCAGCCGGACGCGACCATCAAGGCCTTGTCGGCCCAGGTCTTCACCTACGCCTATCCGCTGGTGCTGATGGATGTCACGCGCGAGGTCATGACCGCGCGCACGCCGGCCAATACCTTCGCGCACAAGCGCAGCTTCCCGGACGCCACCTTTACGGATGTGGTCAGCCCGAATGCCGACACGCTCTACTCGTCGGCATGGCTGGACCTGAGCGCGGAACCGGTGATCCTGTCCTTGCCGGATACCCACGGCCGCTACTACCTGATGCCGCTGATGGACGGCTGGACCAATGTGTTCGCTTCGCCGGGCAAGCGCACCACCGGCACCGGCAAGGCCGTGTTCGCTATCACCGGCCCGAAGTGGACGGGCACCTTGCCGCCTGATGTGAAGGAAATCCACGCACCCACCGAAATGGTCTGGCTGATCGGCCGTACCCAGACCAACGGCAAGCAGGACTACGCGGCGGTGCGCCAGTTGCAGAACCAATACCGCCTGATGCCGCTGTCGGCCTGGCAGCGCGCCGGCAAGACACGCGGCAAGGCCGCGCCGGCCGCCGCGCCGGAAAGCAGCACGGCCGATGTGGAAACCCCGCCGGTGGAGCAGGTGGCAGCCATGGACGCGCAGGCGTTCTTCACGCGCTTCGCCGAGTTGCTGCCTGCCAATCCGCCCGCGCCGGCAGACGCCGCCATGGTGGCATCGATCAAGAAGCTCGGCATCGTGCCCGGCGCCCCGTTCTCCGTGACCGCGCTCGAGCCCTCCACGGCCCGTGCCGTGCAGGAAGGCGCCACCGCCGCGCTGGCCGGCATCTCGGGCGCTGCCAGGCGCGGCGCCGACACCGGCGCGGAGTGGAACATCCGCCGCGACCTCGGCAGCTATGGCACCGCCTATGGCAAGCGCGCGCTGGTGGCGTGGGTCGGCCTCGGGGCGAACCTGCCGGCGGACGCGCTCTACCCCAGCACGCGCGTCGACTCGGCCGGCAAGCCGCTCAGCGGAGCGAAGCGCTATGTCATGCATTTCGACAAGAACCAGCTGCCGCCGACCAGCGCCTTCTGGTCGCTCACGCTCTACAACGACAAGCAGGCGTTCGCGGCGAACCCGCTGAACCGCTACGCCATCGGCGACCGCGACCGCCTCAAGTACAACCGCGACGGCTCGCTCGACCTCGTCATCCAGAATGCACGTCCGCCGGCCAGCCAGCTGCCGAACTGGCTGCCAGCGCCGGCGGACGGTTTCAACCTGATGCTGCGAGTCTACTGGCCCAAGCAGGCCATGCTCGATGGCACCTGGGTGGTCCCGCCGGTGGAGCGGATCGACTAAGGCGCAGGGAAGGGAACAGCGGCAGGAAAGACAAAGGGGCAGGGGCGCTGCGCGGCGAGCACCCCTGCCCCTTGCGCCATGGCGGCGGGCCTCAGAACTTGTACTTCACCCCGGCATAGAAGGCGCGCCCGGTGCCTGGATAGAAGACCGCGGTATTGGCGGTGCGCGCATCGGCCACCGTACTGAAATCGCTCACGTAGCGCTTGTTGGTCAGGTTCCTGGCGTCGAGGAATACCGTGACCCCGCGCTGGAAGTCGTAGCTGGCCTGCACTCCCAGCAGCACGTAGCCCGGCGTGCGCAGCGTATTCGCGTAGTCGACGTAGGCGCCGCCCGGCACCCAGTCGATGGTGCCTGCCACGCGCAGGCCGGCCGCGCGGCTGTAGGCGACGGTGGTGCGCAACACRTGCTSCGGCACGCCKGCGATGCGGTTGTTGCCRTASWSCGGATCRTTGTCGAAGCGGAAATCGCTGTAGTTCCACAGYTGCGACAGCGTGAACCTGTCGCCGCTGCCGAATACGTTCTGCAGCACGTCGCCGGACACGCCCAGCTCCACGCCCTGCAGCGTGGTGCGATTGGCATTGAAGGTGGCAGCGGGTACATCCGGGTTGGTGGTGAACTGAAGCAGCTGGTCGCGCACCAGCGAGCGGTACGCCGTCACGTCCCACGAAAAGCGTTCGCGCTTGCCGCGCGTGCCGAGTTCCAGCGTCCAGCCGTGTTGCGCGGCCAGCGGCACGAAGCGCGTGGTGGTGGCGATGGTCTGGGTCAGGTCGGTGAAGTCGGGCACGTCGGCGCTGCGCGTGATGTCCGCGAAGGCCTGCACGTCGCGCACCGGTTCCCACAGCACGCCGAACTTGGGATTGACGCCGCTGTAGGTGGTGCGATCCGACTTGGGCGTGGGGTTCGCCGCCAGGCCGCCGTAGTCGTGGTAGTCGCGCACGTTGCGGTAGGCCTTGGCGCCGGCCATCAGCGCGACCGTGGGCACGACCCAGAGGCGGTCCTCCAAGTAGGCCTCGTAGTTGTAGGCGTCCTGCGCCGCGTTGAGCGTCTGCGCGCCGCGGTTGCCGTTGATGTTGATGAACTGGCGCGCATCGTTGTTGCCGCCGAAGAAGCGCGCGCCGACGATCACCTGGTTGCGCAGGCCGCCGATGGTCTGGTTGCCGGTGTAGCGCGGGGCGAAGCCGTAGGTCCAGTAGTCCTGGTCGATCACCTGGAAGATCGGGTGGTACAGGCTCTTGTGGATGACCCAGGTGCTGAAGTCGAGCTGGCCGCTGTCCAGCTTGACGGTGGTCACGTTGGCCACGCGCTCGGTGCGGGTGTTGCGCGCCTGGTCGCCGGCCAGCGCGCTGGCGGAGGCCTTGCGCGGGTTGTTCAGCGCATCGCTGAGCGAGAGCGAGCCCGGCAGTTGCTGGTCGACGATGTAGGCGCCGAGGTAGAAGCGGGTTTCCACCGCCGGGCTGAAACGGTAGCCGAAGTTGGCGTTGAACTGCTCGTACTGGCCGCGCTCGTGGTCCCGGTAGCCGTTGGAATGGTTGACGCTCAGGTTGCCCAGGAAATCGAAGGCGCCGATCTGGCGCGAGACCTGGCCGCTGGCCCGTGCCGTGCCGAAGCTGCCGCCGTCCACGCGCACCAGGTTGGGCGCGTCGGCGGTCAGCGCGGTGGGCGTGGTGAAGTTGATCGCGCCGCCCAGCGTGGTGGTGCCGTAGGCCAGGCCGTTGCCGCCCTTGTAGACTTCGGCCGCGCTCAGGCCGAGGGGGTCGATCTGGTAGTAGTCGCCGCTGCCGTCGGCGAAGTTGGTGGGCACGCCGTCCTGCAGGATGTCCAGGCCGCGCGTATGAAAGCCGCGCGCGATGCCCGAGCCACGGATGGACAGCCGCAGTTCCTGGCCGTAGCGCTCCTGCACATAGACGCCTGGCGAGTCCTTGAGGACGTCGCGCAGGTTACTGGCGTAGGTGTCGCTGTAGGAAGCCGCATCGACGAAGCCCACCGAGCCGGCAGTCCCGAACAGCGTCTCTTTCTGCTGGCCCACCGAGGGCGCCGTCAGCGAGCCATGCGCCTTGGCCGTCACCGTGGTCGTCGGCAGCGTCACCGTGGCA